>NZ_JAYWZK010000005.1:0-210932 GCF_048148385.1 Acinetobacter sp. 197 | reverse complement strand
CTTGACTATACAACACCCAAACAGTTGTTGTATAACGCTCAATTGATTCGAAATCAAACGATCAAACTTGATTTAGTTGAAAAGCTAGATAAAATGGACAACCTAATTTAACTCAAGTATCTCTGTTAATAACTCATTTGACCAAGCCTTGGCATCTAAATAAGACCAAACGCAAAGTCATAAACAGTTGTGCTGGCGACCATAGCAAGAGTGAACCACCTGATCCCTTCCCGAACTCAGAAGTGAAACCTCTTAGCGCTGATGGTAGTGTGGGATTACCCATGTGAGAGTAAGTCATCGCCAGCTCATTATTCAAAACACCCCCGGTCTAAAGGCCGGGGGTGTTTTTTTATGGGGGGAATTTAGTCGAAAGCTTAGACACTCATTCTTTATTAAAATAAATTCTATTTATAATTTTTAAATATATCTATTTACTTTTCTATGCTGAATTTAGACCAGAAACTCTGTATCTTGATGTTAATTTGGACAATAAATCAGTATGGAGAAGATAATGTTATCGCAATTTAAAATAAAAATTTTACTTAGTTGCTGTGCTTTGGCATTTACTGCCTGTCATGCAGAGAATTCCTCCTCTAATTCTGAGACTGCTCAACAGACTTCTCCAGCTACTCATGCATCCGATTCAGTCTCTTCAAGCATGCAAAAATATAAGGTTGAACAGATTGCTCAATTTAATGAACCTTGGGCAATTGCCACCTTAAACGATGGCCGGCTGCTGATTACTGAGCGTAAAGGAAAATTGCAGCTCTTTGATCCCAAAAATAAGAAAAAAATCGAGGTGAAAGGCATACCTCAGGTTGCGTATGGAGGCCAAGGCGGCTTAGGTGAAGTTGCTTTACATCCAGATTTTGCAAAGAATCAGTGGGTATATCTGAGTTATGCTGAAAAGGGTCAAGGTGGATATGGTGCTGTGGTCATTCGTGGCAAACTTGATTTGAGCCAGCCTACCCTCCAATTGAAACAGATTGAACGGATCTGGACACAAATACCCAAATTTTCGGGTCAGGGGCATTATGCGCACCGAATTGTATTCGGGCCGGATGGCAAGTTATGGATCAGTTCGGGGGAACGTCAGCAATTTGATCCTGCACAGGACATGCAATCCAATGCCGGTAAAATTATTCGTCTGAATGAGGATGGTTCAATTCCTGCCGATAATCCCTTTATGAATCAGGGTAAAATTGCCCAGCAGGTTTGGAGTCTTGGACACCGTAATCCTCTGGGAATGGCGTTTGATCCCAAAGGGCAGCTTTGGGTCATTGAAATGGGACCGAAAGGCGGTGATGAACTGAACAAGATTATCAAGGCTAAAAATTATGGCTATCCTTTAGTATCAAATGGCGATCATTATGATGGCAAGCCCATTCCCGACCACAGTAGCCGTCCTGAATTCGAAGCTCCGGCACTGGACTGGACACCAGTAATTTCTCCTTCAGATTTGCTGTTTTATACTGCGAATATCTTCCCACAATGGAAAAATAAGGTAATTGTAACCGGTTTGTCTTCCAAGGCAATCGTGATTGTAGATACCACTCAGACCCCAGTAAAAGAAATCCAGCGTCTGAATATGAAAGAACGGATTCGTGGGGCTGCCCAGGCAGAGGATGGTTCGTTATGGGTCATTGAGGATGGTCCGCAAGTCAACCTGTTAAAAATGACAGCACCTTAATCCGCTTTTTAAAGATATGGGGCTAAGATAAATATCATCCGGAAACTGGAAAATCTCGAGATTGTAAGCTGCCGATGGGCTCTATCTCTGATTTCAGGTTGATGTCTGATACTGAGAAATGACTATTCAAGCCAAAACAAATCGTTTAAAACAAAAAAGCCTCAACATCCTGTTGAGGCTTTTCTGGATTTGCTTCTCAGATCTGACTCCTGTCTAATCTGTCAACGTCCTGTTGATTTGCGCTTTTTATTGTTGTGGTATCGCTTTGCAGACTTCCTGTCTGTCTATGCATTCACTATAGCCTTGCAGAAAAGTGAGGAATAGCCGCCAAATACTGCGCTGTATGTAGGCTAAAACGTACAGGATTTCCGTCTAATCATTAGGCACTGACATACCGAATCAGTTTATCTACAGCAGCTTTTAAATTTTTATTATCGAATTCATTGCCCTGGAAGGAATAATCTTTGTTCCGTGCAAAAATATCCCGGATTTCGATGACAGCATTAGTATCTATCAGTCCAAGCTGAGTACCCACTTGACGAATCTGGTCAATCGAACGTGAGCCATTGGTCGCACCATAACCAATATAAGCTGCCGGTTTGCCCTGCCATTCCTTGCCGAGATAGTCCAGTGCATTTTTCAGAGCTGGACTATAGCCATGATTATACTCAGGCGTGACAAAAATAAAGGCATCGCCAAGCGCAATCTTGTCTGCCCACTCTTGCTGTTTGGGCTGATCATAAATCCCGGTCAGGGGAGGGTGAGCGCCGGCAAATAGCGGAAGATCCCATTCTTTTAAATCGACAATTTCAGTTTCCAAAGTGCTAAAGGTATAACTTTTAATTTCCTGCAGTACCCAATGCGCTACTTTAATGGCAGTACGCCCCTCACGCACGCTCCCAACCACAATATAAATTTTCATGTTTAGTCCTTTTTCAGGGTCTTAATCATCAAATTAAATTAATCAGATTTCAGAAAGGTGACTAGAGATGATTTGTATCCGGAACATAAAAAAGCTCCCGAAGGAGCTTTTTTAAATCAGTCAATTAGCTGAAACTTTACATCAGTTTAACGCCTTGCTGGCCAGCAGGTGTCACTTTAAAGATTTCCACTTCAAAGGTGATGTTCTTGCCTGCCAATGGATGGTTAAAGTCCACTTCGGTAATATCATCATTGACTGATCTGACTACGCCATACAGGGTGGCCTTGGCTTTGTCTTCAAACTCGATCATGTGACCTTCGATCGGACGTTCTCCAAATTTTACCGTGTCAAATTTCTGGATGTTTTCTGGATTCCATGGCCCAAAAGCATCTTCTGGTGGCAGGCTGACCGTGCGACGGTCACCGGCACGTAAGCCAATTAGTGCTTTTTCAAAACCAGGCAGTAGATTGCCATCGCCAATCACCAGGCTGACCGGTTCTTCACGGCTACGGGTATTGTCAATTTCCACGCCATTTTCGATTGCGACAGAAAAGTGCAGCTCGACTTTAGAACCGTCTGCAACCCGGGTTTCTTCGTTGGGATGAATAAAATCAGTCATGTTGTGCTTGCGCCCGTTGAATTCGATGTTTTTCTAAGAAAAAGGTATCAATCAGCATCAGAATAGTACCTATAGTAATGGCACTGTCTGCGATATTGAAAGCAGGGAAGTGGCTGTTCTGGTAATACACATGAATAAAATCGACCACATAGCCGAGGCTGATCCGGTCAATCAGATTACCGATGGCACCCCCCAGAATCAGGGCTATCGCCAGCGGCAAGATTTTCATGTCTTTTGGCATACGCATCAGCCAAAACACGAAGACCACAGACACTAAACCTGCCAGTGAAGTAAAGAAATAGCGTTGCCAACCACCGGCATCGGACAGAAAACTGAAGGCAGCGCCATAGTTATGTAGCAGTGTCCAATTTAAAAAGGGCAGTACAGGAACAGGATCTGCATAATTCAGATTTGTCACTGCAATCCATTTGGTCCATTGATCCAGAATGATCGCCAGAATGGCCAGTCCAATCCACCATAAATTATGTGGATAGAACTGGAATAAGCCCTTTTTCGTGCGGGTATTAGGCATATTTTCTCTCTTCGCCTTGGCCTGTAGGAAGGTTAATGATACAACGGCCGCATAGTCCCGGATGTGAGCTATGTGTATTCACATCTGGAAGAACATGCCAGCAGCGTACACATTTTTCGCCATCTGCCGCAGAAACTTTCACGTGAAGACCTTCAAGATCAGATGCTTCACCTTGAGCTGCATCAAACTCATTCACCAGCACTTGTGACGTAATCAATACGAAACGAAGTTCGTCACCCAGTTTATCAAGTACCGCTTTCAGTTCGTTCGACGCCCAAAGTTCAACTTTGGCTGACAAGTTGGAACCCACTGTTTTCGCAGTACGCGCTGTTTCGATAAACTTGTTCACCGCAGATTTCACCGCAATCAGGGTTTGCCATTCCGCTTCTGTCACGATGTTGGCTTCAGTCGCTACAGGAATGTCATACCATTCCGCAGTAAACACATATTTCTCTGTTTGCTCAGGAATTAATGGCCAAGCTTCTTGTGCTGTGAAGCTCAAGATCGGTGCCATCCAGCGCACGAATGCCTGTACCAAGTGATACAACGCAGTTTGTGCAGAATGACGTGCTTGTGAGTCTGCTTTGGTGGTGTACTGACGGTCTTTGATGATGTCGAGGTAGAAACCACCCAGGTCATTAATACAGAAGTTAGTCAAGGCGCTGGTGACGATATGGAAATTCATATCTTCATAGGCTTGCTGAACAGTTTTCTGTACCTCAGCTGCACGTTGCAGGATGTATTGATCCAGTGCGATCAACTGATCGACTGGCAATGCATCGGTAGACGGTTTGAAGCCATTCAGGTTTGCCAACAAGAAACGCAAGGTGTTACGGATACGGCGATAACCATCAGAGGCACGGCTAAAGATTTCCTTACCAGCCGTCATTTCATAACGGTAATCCGCAGAGGCGATCCAGAAGCGTAAGCCATCTGCACCCATATCTTTAATGATGTCTTGCGGTGTGATGACGTTACCGATTGATTTTGACATCTTACGGCCTTTTTCATCGACCACGAAACCGTGGGTCAGCAGACCTTTATATGGCGCACGTTCATTGATCGCAATCGACGTTAACAAAGACGATTGGAACCAGCCACGGTGTTGGTCAGAACCTTCCAGATATAAATCAGCAGGATCAGTCAGTTCTTCGCGTTCACGAAGTACCGCAAAGTGTGTTGTACCCGAGTCAAACCATACGTCCAGCGTATCGCGTACCGCGTTGTAGTGTTCAGCATCATCGCCGATGAACTCAGATGCATCACGGTTGTACCAGCCGTCAATCCCTTCCTGTTCGATCAGTTTCGCGACTTCTTCGATCAGTTCAGGTGTACGTGGATGCAATTCATTAGTGTCTTTATGCACGAAGAACGGGATTGGTACACCCCAGGTACGTTGACGCGAGATACACCAGTCCGGACGGCCTTCGATCATCGCCTGAATTCGGTTTTTACCCCAGTCCGGCACAAAGCTGATCTCATTTTCGATCGCATTTAATGCGCCTTGACGTAAGCCTTTGGCATCCATGCTGATGAACCATTGTGGTGTCGCACGGAAGATAATTGGGGTTTTATGACGCCAGCAGTGTGGGTAGCTATGTTTGATGACGACATGTGCCCAAAGCTTGCCTGCTCCAGTCAATGTCTCAATAATTTTGGGGTTGGCTTTGTAGATATGCTCGCCTGGAAAGATTGGCGAGGTTGGTAAATACACACCATTTCCGCCGACTGGGTTGTCTACTTTAAGGTTATAAATCAGGCCAACTTTATAATCGTCTACACCATGGCCCGGCGCGGTATGAACGGCACCTGTACCACTGGTTGCAATCACGTGTTCGCCTAAAATAACGGGAACTTGACGGTCGGTAATCAGAGGGTGTTGTAATTGTAAGTTTTCAAGTTTGCTACCGCTAAAGTCAGCAAGGACTTCAAATGCTTCAAAGCCATAACGCTCAGAGGCAGATTGAACAAGATCTTTTGCTAAAATCAGGTTTTGTGCAACCTTGTTTTCGCCTGTTGCTTTCACCAGTTGGTATTCAATCTCTGCATGCAGGGCAACGGCCTGGTTGGCAGGTAGCGTCCAAGGTGTCGTGGTCCAGATCACGATGTCCGTTGAGTCTTTAACTTCTACACCCAGACGTACAGATAAGTCAGCTAAATCTACAACGGTAAAACCAACATCAATCGCGTCGGATTTTTTATCTTCGTATTCCACTTCTGCTTCAGCCAATGATGAACCACAGTCCAGACACCAGTTCACCGGTTTCAGACCCGGCTCAATGTGGCCGGCTTTGGCAATGGCACCAAGCGAACGTACGATGTCTGCTTCCTGTTTGAAGTTCATGGTCAAATACGGATTGTCCCAATCCCCGAACACGCCCATACGTACGAAGTCTTTCTTCTGTAATTCAACTTGTGTGTAGGCATATTCACGGCAGGCTTTACGGAAAGTTGAAGCATCGACTTTCACGCCGACTTTGCCGACTTTCTCTTCAACTTTCAGTTCAATTGGCAGACCATGACAGTCCCAGCCCGGTACATACGGCGCATCAAACCCGTCCATGACCCGGCTTTTGATAATGATGTCTTTTAAAACTTTATTGACTGCATGGCCCAAATGGATCTGACCATTGGCATAAGGAGGGCCGTCATGAAGCACGTATTTTTTCTTGCCAATACGCGATGCACGAATCTGCTGATAAATGTTGTCGGCATACCACTCTTCTAACCATTTCGCTTCACGTACTGCCAAATTTGCCTTCATTGCAAAGTCAGTACCTGGGAGGTTCAGCGTGGCTTTATAGTCCACTGCATTTTCAGGAGTTTGCTTATCGCTCATGCAAGTCGTCTTCCAATCTAATCAGTTTATGTCACTGACACGTTTTACAATAAAAATATGGGATATTAAAAGGGAAAAGTGGGGTGATTTCGACGAAACTCAAGCAGTTTCTCGACATCATCATCAATTCCGGCTTTTAGCGCTTCAAGCGAAGGATAGTCCTTTTCGCCATGTAAATAGTTTAAGAACGTCACCCGCATCAACAGGCCATACAGATTAGCAGAAACATCTGGAAAATGTACTTCTAATCGCCATTGCGGATGCGCTTGTTTAATGGCTGGACGGGTGCCGACATGACCTGCCCCAAACAGGGCCGTTGGGTCATAACCCGCAATACCGGTTTGCGCTGCAGAATCAGCTTTTACCTTGTCTTTTAAGGATAAGGTTTCGCAAATAACATCAACTCCATAAATCCCCTTCAGGCAGGGCTTATGACGGTTGAGGCGGATATTGATGGTCGGAAAATCAAGGGTTCGACCAATCTGATCGCCATATTGTACCCGCCCGGTAATACTGTAAGGACGGCCCAGCAGCTGTGCGGCCAGAGCCAGATCACCTGCGAGCAAAGTCTGGCGAATCCGGGTAGAACTGACCCGTTCACCATCCAGAGCAATGGTATTTAAATTGGTGACTTCAAAGCCATAATTGCGCAGAAATTCGCTGTTACCCTGGCGGTTTTTACCAAAGTGAAAATCATCACCCAAGACCAGATGCTGCGCATTGAGTTTTTCTTTTAAAATATCCGCAAAGGCTTCTGCGGTCAGGCTGCGAAAGCTATGGTCAAATTTTGCCACAGCAATATAGTCCACACCCAGTTCAGTCAGGTATTCAACTTTTTCACGCAGTGATGAAATACGCGGTGGCGCTTCATAACCTTTAAAGTATTCAAGCGGTTGTGGCTCGAAAATCATTACTACAGATTTTAAACCCTGTGCTTTGGCCACCTGTTGCAGCTGACGGATCATGGCCTGATGACCTAAATGCACGCCGTCAAAATTACCGATAGTCACGGCAGTTTTGGGTAACTTGGAATGAGACGCTAAAGCATTTAGACGGAGCAGCTGCATGGGCAAATCAAGTGCTTAGAAATTTCGAGAGGCTATATATTGCCATAATCTCAGCGTTTCGTCTTGTTGTTGTGTTTTTAGACAATAAAATTAATGCAATGATGAATTTATAATCAATTAAATTGATAATAAAAATGAATATTAATCAATTTAATTTATATTCAATTATTCGTATGATGGTTCTAACATCCTTTCAGAGTGAAGCTGATGAAAAAGCCATTTGCCGATTTAAATCGAGTTTCTGACCTGATCCGTGAGTTCACACCGAACTGGTTCACAGTAACCATGGGTACCGGTATTGTCGCTTTAATCATCGCAGAATCTCCGCTGGCATCTGAGCTTTTCTGGCAAATGGGTGCCGGGCTTTGGCTTTTGAATATCATCTTATTTGTTGCTTTCCTGAGTCTTTATGCACTGCGCTGGATTTATTACCCAGTTGAAGCCAAACAGATTTTTCAGCATCCAAATATGAGTTTATTTTTGGGTGCAATCCCGATGGGGCTTGCCACAATCATCAATGGCTTTCTTAAATTTGGTATTGTTCAAATGGGCGATATTGCCGTACAGATTGCAGGACTACTTTGGTATGTCGATGTTGCACTTGCGGTTCTGATTGCGTGGGCCGTGCCATTTTTTATGTATAGCCGGCAGAAGCATGAGTTTAAAAGCATGACAGCAGTGTGGTTGCTGCCCATCGTGGCATGTGAGGTTGCTGCAAGTAGTGGGGGATTGTTATTGGCCCATCAGGAGCCAACTCAACAGAGCGTCATGATTCTACTCGGCAGCTATATGCTGTGGGGAATTTCAGTTCTGCCTGCATTTGGAATTCTGAGCATTTTAATGTTGCGTCTGGCTTTACATCAGTTACCTGAAAAAGAAATGGCCATTAGCAGTTGGCTTGCCCTTGGGCCAATTGGTACAGGTGCATTGGCATTGTTATTACTGGGTCATCAGGCACCGCAAGTGTTGGCAGTGATAGATCAATACAGTCTGGGGCTGTTTTTACAACAGGTGGGTATTATGGGTGCCTTAATCCTGCTTGGCTTTGCTGTCTGGTGGTTTGGTATCGCCTTATTGACTACCTTATCTCATGCCAGAAAGCAGTTGCCCTTTAACTTGGGCTGGTGGGGACTCACCTTTCCAATCGGTGTATTTACTTTGGCGATATTTAATCTAGCTGCCGCACTAGAGCTTCAATTTTTATATGCGGTTGCTTATGCACTGGGAGGTGTATTAGTCATGTTATGGATACTGGTTGCAACTAAAACGGCAGCGGGTTTTTACCATGGAAATTTAATCTTTTCACCTTGCCTTAAACAGTATTTGCAAAAGCAGCAAATTGCGAAGGCCACAGAAAAATAAGAATGCAATTCCCTGTATGACTGGGCATCTAAAATGATGCAACTCAGGCTGCCTTGTGCTGCTGTTTTATGGTATATCACTGCCATACAGCGCAGGAGACGATTGTGAGTCAAGAAATTGCATTAATTATGGCACTTCCGAATGAGTCCAAAGGCTTGTTTGAAGCAGAAGGTATTGAAGTACATTACAGCGGGATTGGCAAAATTAATGCAGCCTTTAAAGCCTTTGAAGTGATTCAGAAGACGGGCTGCACTACCTTACTGAACCTGGGTACAGCAGGGAGTACGCATTTTAATGCACATGAACTGATTGAAGTGAGCCAGTTTGTACAGCGTGATATGGATGTTTCACCACTCGGTTTTGAAATCGGCGTTACGCCGATGGATCAGCATTTCCCGGGTGCTATTGAGCTGGAATCGTTCTTTGAACATTTGCCGAAAGGGATTTGCGGGACAGGTGACAGTTTTGAAACCAGCATGTCGAAAGTCACGTGTAATCTGGTTGATATGGAAGGCTATGCTTTGGCAAAAGTCTGTAAAAAACTGGGTGTTCGCCTGATTTCAGTCAAATATATCAGTGATGGTGCCAATGAAACTGCGCATCTGGACTGGGAAGAGAATCTGTTGCTGGGTGCGAGGAAGTTATTAGATTTATATCGAATGGTAAAATAAAAGGGAGGCTCAAGTTTGCTCGGCGACCATAGGAGCTATGGCCGTATGCCAATCATAAGTGCGCTTATTGATCCTTACGTGGGATCACGCCATATAACATCATGTTTACCGTATGCTGGATAATGCGTTGCTGCATGCTGCGGTTACGCAAGGTTTTACCTGTGACCATTTCCATCTGGATAGAGAAATCTGCATAGTTTTGGGTGATGGCCCAAATATTCAGAATCAGTAATTCAGGATCAATATTCGCAGAGATTTTGCCTTGTTCCTGCCAGTTGGAAATCACTTTAGCTTTGCGCTTCACCAATTTTTTCAGTGGACCTTTTAAAATCTCCAGAATATGCGGTGCGCCTTGAATCACTTCTAAAGCAAATAAACGCGATGCTTTAGGCTGGGTACGCGACACTTCAATTTTTTGCATCAAATAATTGGTGATCGCTTCTTCAGGTTCAAGTTCTGCTTCAAGGGTTTGTAAAGGCGCCAGCCATTTTTGTAGAACGGTGGTTAATACCTCGACATACAAGGCTTCTTTATTTTCATAATAATAGAAAATATTCGACTTATGCATTTCTGCAATTTGTGCGATTTCATCCAGACTTGCCCCACTAAAACCATATAGGGAAAATACATCTAGTGCAGCATTTAGCAGCTGATTGCGCTTTTGAGTGCTCTTTTTTTGTTCCATTAGCAAATATAAAAACAATTAAAAAAAGGGAATCTTTAATTGTACGGCAAATCATCAGATTTGTGCACACAGTCACAGGCTAATTTTTTGAATAATGATGATTTATTCTCTAGATTAATATTTAAAACAGGCTAGATCCGTCCACACAAATAAAATTCAAGTTTCTGAAAATATTTCATTTTCTTATTGGTCTTGTTGCTAAATGACAGAGGAGAGCGAAGTTCAAAGGACGGAAATTGAAGTATATCGGATTAAACTTAAGATAATTTTTAAGCATCAAACCCGTAACCCTGTGTGATTTTGGGTTTGATCCAAGCTTCAGGTTGCTAAAACCGCTTTTAGGACCTGCTGTTCCAGTTCTGCAAATTTGACACTTTTTTGCCGGGGACGAGGTAAATTAACCCTAAACTCTTTGGCAATATGGCCTTTGTCCAGCAAGATAATCCGGTCTGCCAATTGCACGGCTTCACTGACATCGTGGGTCACCAGAATGGCGGTAAAACCTTGTTCGGTCCAGAGACGCTCAATCAGGCTTTGCATTTCCAGTCGTGTCAGGGCATCCAGGGCGCCGAGTGGTTCATCCAGCAGCAGAATACGCGGCTGATGCGATAATGCCCGCGCCAAGGCGGTACGTTGCCGTTGTCCTCCGGAAAGCTGTGAAGGCCAGAGTCCAGCTTTTTCTTTGAGGCCGACTTTTTCCAGCATTTGCGAAGCTTTGGCATGCTGCTCCTTCGGTAAACCGAGTTGCACATTCTGTTCGATGCTGCGCCAGGGCAACAGGCGAGGGTCCTGAAACATCACCCGGATATCATCTGCAGTAATGCCTTCACGAATATGCCGGGCGGACTTAAACTTGATTTCGCCATAGCTCTGTTTTTCTAGGTCAGCGATCAGGCGCAATAAGGTACTTTTACCACAACCACTGCGACCGACAATCGCCAGAAATTCACCTGGCTGGATATGCAGGTCCAGGTCTTGCAGAACTTTGACCGAACCGTAAAATTTGTGCAGCTGTTCAATGATAATTTCGGCACCAAGCACTGTAGCAGGATTGATCTCTGCCGCAGGTTGCTCCAGTGGTCTAATCGGGTCATTGGCATGACGCCCTAAACTGAGATCAGTCATCACATGCTCCTTATTTATTCTTTATTTTTGATACCCAGCATGCCAGCGCAGCAGGAATCGTTCTAAAGCTACTGCCAGGACATCGGCCAGTTTACCCAGCAGGGCATACAGTAAAATACCTACCAGAACCACATCGGTTTGCAAGAATTCACGTGCATTCATGGTCATATAACCAATACCGGACTGGGCAGAAATAGTTTCAGCAACAATTAACAGTACCCAGACCAGACCCAGAGAAAAACGCAGGCCGACCAGAATTGATGGCATCGCACCCGGCAGAATAATTTCTCTATATAGCTGCCAGCGAGTTAAACCATAGCTTTTTCCCATCTCGATTAACTGTGGATCAACCGAGCGGATGCCGTGATAAGTATTGATATAAATTGGGAAAAATACCCCAATCGCCACCAAGAACAATTTGGCGGATTCATCAATCCCGAACCATAAGATCACTAGGGGAATGAGTGCCAGTGCAGGAATATTGCGGATCATCTGCAAGGTCGTATCGAGCAGGGTAGAGGCAGTTCTGGATGAGCCATTTAACAGTCCCAGTAATAGACCCAAACCACCACCCACCAATAATCCGCTGATGGCACGTCCTGCACTGACTTGCACATGCGTCCACAGTTCACCGCTGAGCAATAAATTCCAGAAGGCTAAAACCACGGCACTTGGTGCAGGCAGAATCCGGCTTTCCAGCAGGCCTGTGCTAGAGGCAATTTGCCAAACTGCAATCAAGAAAATTGGAACCAGCCAGGGCAGCAGGTGCTGCCCCAGAATTGTTCCACGTGAAACCGGCTTTTGGGCCAGGGTTCCAACGGAAACGACTTTTGACATTAAGCAGACTCCTGAATTTTCTCAGCCTGCTTGTTTTCGTCCGGTGTGTAGTTGTTCGCCACGATTTCACCAAATGGACCGGTCAAGTTTGGTTGAGTGAGTTTTTGCTGGGTTTCCAGTGGAAGTAAAGGGAATACCAGTTCGGCAAAACGGATTGATTCTTCCAGATGTGGATAGCCTGAGAAAATAAAGGTGCTGATCCCCAGATCGGCATATTCCTGGATACGTGCAGCGACAGTTTCCGGATCGCCGACCAGTGCCGTACCTGCACCACCACGAACCAGACCTACACCTGCCCATAGGTTCGGAGAAACTTCGAGTTTGCTACGGTCGCCGTTATGCAGTTCTGCCATACGGCGCTGACCGACCGAGTCCATGGATTTGAATTTAGCTTGAGCTGCAGCGATAGTGGCATCATCCACATATTGAATCAGTTCTTCAGCCGCCGCCCAGGCCTGCTCATTGGTTTCGCGTACGATCACGTGTAAACGGATCCCGTAATTCAGTTCACGACCTTTAGCTGCAGCCTTGGCTTTTACCACTGCAATTTTTTCTTTGACTGCGGCCGGTGGCTCGCCCCAGGTCAGGTAAGTGTCGACCTGATCCGTGGCCAGTTCAATGGCATCATCCGATGAACCGCCAAACCATAAAGGCGGATGTGGCTGCTGGATTGGTGGATACAGCAATTTTGCCTCATCGACACTTAAGCGTTCGCCATGGAAGCTAAAGCTTTCCCCAGTATGTGAACGTTTTAAAATTTCACGCCAGATGGTGGTGTATTCGGTCGCCGTTTTATAGCGGGTTGTGTGATCTTCATAGACGCCGTCACCTTTTAGCTCCTGCTCGTCACCGCCAGTCACCAGATTCAGCAGCACCCGGCCATTGGATAAACGGTCAAAGGTTGCAGCCATGCGTGCAGCCAGTGCCGGGGTGGTCACGCCCGGACGCAGGGCCACCAGAAATTTTAATTTTTTGGTCGCGTCAATCAGGCTGGCTGCAGTTAACCATGGATCTTCACAAGAACGGCCGGTTGGAATCAGGACACCTTCATAACCTAAGTTATCTACCGCAACGGCAATCTGCTTCATGTAGGCATGATCTACAACACGTGCGCCCTTGCTGGTGCCTAAGTAACGACTGTCGCCATGAGTGGGGATAAACCAGAAAATTTTCATGTGATATTCCTTAAATTAAATCATCTTGTTTGCTAATTAATGTGTGGCTGCTGGCGACCAGATCTGTTGCTGGACGCTGATGGTTTTGGGAATCAGTTGAACCTGCTGGAAGAGATTGGCAATATTCTGTTGGGCTTTGATCACTTCCGTCGTTAAAGGCTGAACCGGCGAAGGTTTAAGACGACGCTCAAATGCAAGCTTTGCCACTTCTGGTTTCAGACCGGTACTTTTCTGATAAATATCTAGGGCTACAGCCTGGTTTTTAAGAATCCACTGGTCAGAGGCATTTAAAGCCTGAATAAACTTCCCGGGACTATCCGGATGCTTCTGAATAAATTCGGGATTACCGATATAAAAGGAGTAGGTTTGCGGAAAGTCACTGGATTCAATCAGCAGCTTAACCTGGCTGTCGAACTCGGCTGCGCCTAGGAAGGGATCCCAGATTGCCCAGGCATCAATGGCTTTTTTGTCAAAAGCAGCACGTGCATCCGCGGGTGGAAGCCAGACGGCTTGAATCTCTGACCAGCTTAAGCCGGCTTTTTCCAGAGTTTTGGCCAGAAGTTCATGGGCACTTGAACCTTTCTGCACCGCGATCCGTTTTCCTTTCAACTGTTGAATCGTCTGGATGGCACTGTCTTTCGGCACGACCACGGCCAAAGAGTTTCCAGCCACTTTTTCAAAGGCCACATAGCTCAGGGCTTTGTCTGCAGCCTGTGCAAAAATGGGTGGGGTATTCCCTACATAGCCATAATCCACTGCACCGACTGCCAGTGCTTCCAGCATTTGTGGGCCCGCCGGAAACTCTTTCCACTCAATTTTGGCATTGGGAAATTGTTGTTCTAACAGTTTTTCATTGCGTGCTACCAGCAGATTCAAGGCTGATTTCTGAAAGCCAACCGCAATGCTTTGTACCTGTTGTGCTGCTTTGGTTTCTGCAGCAGCTGTTTGCTGTGGTTCCTGTTTCTGGCAGCCAGTCAGACTAAAGCTCAATAACGCTAAGCTGATATAAGAAACTGTTTTTAAATGACTCATTTTTATTCTCGAAGTATTCTGCTGTTATTTAATAATTGCTGCATCAATATTCAGCTTTTGTGGAATTAGCTGCTGCGCATAAAACGCATCGGCGACCTGTTGCTGTTTTTGAATCACGTCAGTCGTGAGGGGTTTAACACCGAAGCCCATGCGTGAAATAGAGGTTTTTAAGACATCGACGGCCAGACCTGTCGGTTTTTGCAGGAGCTGAGCAGCAGCATCCTGATTTTTTGCCACCCAGTCCGTGGTCAGGTTCAATTCATTGACAACTGCCTGTACCACCTGAGGATGGCTTTCTGCGAACTTGCGATCTGCCAGATAGAACTGGTGGTTGCTCACCACATTTTCACCACTGGCAATGACACGCGCACCAATCTGATGTTCAGCAGCTGCAAAAAACGGATCCCAGATCACCCAGGCATCGACTGCACCACGTTCAAATGCAGCACGTGCATCGGAAGGGGGTAAATAAATTACTTCGATATCATCAAGGCCAAGCTGCTTGGCTTCCAGAACTTTTAACAGTAAGTAATGCACATTTGAACCTTTGTTCAGGGCCACCCGTTTGCCTTTCAGATCCTGAATGGACTGGATTGGTGAATCTTTCGGTACAATTAAGGCTTCGGCTTTAGGTGCTTGCGGCTGATTGGCCACATAGACCAGATTTGAGTTGGCCGCCTGAGCAAAAATCGGCGGTGCTTCACCGGCTTCACCAAAAGAGACGCTGCCAACGTTCAGTCCCTCAAGCAGTTGCGGACCAGCAGGAAATTCTACCCATTTCACATTGATCCCTTGTTGCTTCAAGGTCGTTTCCAGCGTGCCGCGTTCTTTTAAAATCGGTAATACGCCGTATTTTTGAAAACCGATATTCAGGGTAAGGGTATCTTCCTTTTTCGAGCAGCCTGAAAGCATCATGACACCCGCCATCGCAGTACCGAGTACCACAGTCTTGGTTAAAAACTGAACATGAGATTGGCGCATGAATCAAAACTCCCGAAAATGACAAACTAGTGAATGAAAACTTAGGGACACGCTAATCGTTTTTGTTTTTCTAAAAAAATAACTATTCAGGAATTTCTAATGAAGAAAAAAGATAAATAAAAAAGCGCAAAACTTATGCGAAAAAGTGATTTATATAAAAATGAATATTTACTATTTAAGTTAATTAAGATTTTGAAATATATAATTATATTTTTAAGTTAAATATGTTGATATGTTTATCTGAAAAGCAGCAATACAATCTTAACAACTAAATCAAAATTACAAGATATCTTTATCTGAAATTAAGCTAAGGCACCAAAAGAAAAAGTCACTTTAAAGTGACTTTTTGCAAACAATGGAATTGCGTTGATAATTATAAAAAGCCTGACGGGCATCCGGCAGATCATCGACTGAAGCCGGTTCAAAGCCCTGTTCCAGAAACCAGTGCGCGGTGCGCGTGGTTAGAATAAACAGTTGCTGAATCTGCATGCTTTTGGCTTTTTCTTCAAGATAATGCAGGATCTGGCTACCCCGATTGGACTGGCGATAACTTGGATGGACCGCAACACAGGCAATTTCTGCAGAACGCAATTCATCCCCTGTTGTCGGAATCGGATAAAGGGCGGCACAGGCCAGAATCATGCCGTCCCGTTCGATTACAGCAAACTGGTTGATTTCATTTTCCAGACGTTCCCGGGAACGATAGACTAGAATGCCTTCTTCTTCCAATGGACGTAGCAGACTGATCAGGCCACCGACATCCTGAATATCGGCCATACGCACTTCTTCATAATGTGCATCGGTGACCAGAGTACCGGAACCATCCCGGGTGAACAGTTCTTCCAGCAGGGCACCATCATAGGCATAAGAAATCAGGTGCACCCGATGGACGCCGTTCATGGAGGCTTCTTGTGCGGCTTTTAGCTGTAATCCTCTTTCAGGTGCATCTTGCAGCGGAATATAGTCATTCAATTGTTGCGGCGTGACTTCCCGTTTGAGCTGGCCGTTACGATCTATCAAACCATGCTGCTTGCCCAGAAAAATCAGTTTATCTGCCTTGAGCCGAATTGCAGTTTTGGTCGCGACCTCTTCAGCAAGCAGATTAAAGACTTCTCCGGTGGTGGAATAACCCGTCGGGCCAAGTACCACAATATTATGATTGTCCAAATGGCGCTGAATCGCATCGGTATCGATCGCACGGACTTCCCCGGTCAGTTGAAAATCAATACCATCACGAATGCCATAAGGCTTGGCAGTGACAAAATTCCCCGAAACGGTATCAATGCGGGCACCATACATGGGTGAATTGGCCAGTCCCATCGACAGCAGTGCTTCAATTTGCAGACGGATTGAGCCGACAGCACTCATCACGCAGCTTAAAGATTCACGTGTGGTGACCCGACGCTGCTGGTAAAAAGGCGTGGTAATCTGGTTTTGGGCCAGATTCTGGTTAATTTGCGGACGAGCGCCATATACCAGAATCAGCCGAATCCCCAATGAATGCAACAAGGCAATATCATGAATAATATGCTGAAAGTTGTCATTTAAAACGGCTTCACCATCAAACATGATCACAAAGGTTTTGTTGCGGTGCGCATTGATATAAGGCGCAGAATTGCGAAACCAGTGCACATATTGCAGTGTTGTGCTTTGTGACGTGTCTGCCGAAGTCATGCCTGAGCCTATTTCAATGATGAGATCCAACTTTGATTCTAATGAAAAAAAACGCAAGTGGAAGTACAGATATAAAAAAACACCTGAAGGGGAACTTCAGGTGTCTGCAAGACGAGCAGTAATGGAGAAAGATTAGTTCATGATCCGTACGATTTTATTGGTACGCTCATTCACCAGAACATAGTCATTGTTGACTTTATACCACTGCTGGAAACGGCCGGTATTCGGTAGACGACGTGCTTCACGATCACTCACTTCAAAACGTTTGTTGTCGTATTGACGTGGTAAAGTTTGCCCTACGCGCCAGTCACGGCTTGGATTGACTACACGGTTGTTATGACGGCGGTCATCATTCCATTTTTTACTATCTTTGGCATCCCAGTGTGGTGCCGATTTATGCGGATTATGGTCATAACGTGAGTCATGCTGTGGTGCTGCCATTGCAGAAGTAGCTAACAAAGCACTGAGAGATAACGTAACTGTAGTTAAAACTTTTTTCATGGCTCTCACCTAAAAATGTAAATCTAATTTCGATGAGACTAAATTAGCGAACAAGTGCATAGAAAGCATGAGGGCTATTTAGTTAAAATGTTAAATTCGTGAAGAAATTTAGAAGATGGTTGCGCTAGAGCTAGATAAGCACAGGACAGCGTAATCATAGGCAATTGGAAAAATCAGTCACCTAAATAAAAAAGGCCCAAACAATGTTGGGCCTAGAGCATGAGATGTAATTTAGTCACCAACAATACGGATAATATTGTTATTTTCTGAATCGACCAGAATATAGTCGTTATTGACTTTGTACCATTGCTGCTTGCGATCAGGTCGAGGCAGGCGATGATCTTTGTATTCGACTTTATAGCCATTACCACGATAATGCTGCGGCATTACATAACCTGGCTGCCATCTGAGCTGTTGTAGACGTTTCACTCCGCGTTCTTCCCGCATACGACGGTTATCCTGCTGCTCTTGAGGAGCCTCGCGGAACTCGCGGCCTTTTTTCTTGTCTGCGCCATAATGCGAATCATCATTGAAATGAGGGGCAGCGATGACGACATTGCTCAGCATGAATGTACTGCAAGAAATTGCCAGTGCCATCAAAACCTTTTTCATGTTGAACCCTCATTAAATTGTTCACTTTCTACAGTACCTAATGTACGGAAAAATTGCAGAGAAACTGTGAAGAACAGGCACAAGTTTTATAACAAATGCAGAGATATTATGATGATGTTATAATATCAGACTGCGGTCTTGATCATAAGGCTCGGTATAAAGAGCTATGTTCTTATCTGATCAAAGCGAGGGCAAACATGCAAGCTAAAATCGATGATTTTGTTCAAAAAAGCAGCATTGAATCACTCGTAAAATAATCAATCCTCTACTGAAATGGCAGAAAATTTTATCGGTTTATCTCAAGATTAATTCCATTGTTCTGCTAGACCCTGTAAGGAGTGAATCGCTTCAGCGACTGATTCCGCTTGCAGGGCATCATCTAATGCCACAATCAGGGCCTGTGATAATTGTAATTGTTCAATCTGATGAATTGTTTCAATTTTTCGTTTCTGGTCAGCCATGCTGTACTCCTGTCTGATCTATCTGGCGATATAAGAAGCATAGTTCATATAGATTTATTTGGAAAACCGTATAATTTTATAAAAATGATGCGAAAATTCGATTAATAAACTCTTTTTTTAAAAAATCAGCTAAAAAAAGAGCACTTTTAAAAAGTACTCTCTATATAAATTGCTTGGCTTTTAATAAGCGTAGTTCAGGTCAGTATAATCCGTTAGTGATTTCTGTACATGCGCCTGAATAAAGGCACGTACATCCTCGGCTGTCATGGCTTTGCCCTGATTGCTGATGACATGCTCGATTTCTGGTTGTCCTTCAATCTTAATGCGATAAACAAAATGCTTGGCCAGATGATAACAATCGTCTAATTTTTCAATTCCAGTCACATAATAATAGGCGTGTTCAAAATTCAGATCATGATGTGAAAATACAAACTGCTCGAACAGTTTGAGTTTCTGGGCATTTTCGAGTGCTTTGATGTCATCTACAATACTGGCTTCAAACTTGGTGTCATATTTTTCAGAAATAGGCTGTTGATCAATCAGCAGCGAGACCATGCCATCGTCTAAATGGGTCACCGTAATATTGTTTAACTCAGTCATGATGCACTCTTGTTCAATGTAGTGAGGCTTAGTATGCGGGGATTTTAGTGAAATTCAATGCGATCCGGCGAGAGTCATTCCCGATTTATGCGTCATATAAAGCCTGAAAGCATAGAAAAGGGAGCAATTGCTCCCTGAATAAAATAAAAAGAAGGTTAATCCTGCGCATCAATACTTTGACCATTCATATGCAGGCTGTCATCGCCCATCAAATACAGATAAGCCGGCATAATTGAATCGGGAGTCGGTAAAACTTTTGGATCTTCATCCGGATAGGCCTTGGCGCGCATGGCGGTACGCGTTGCCCCAGGATTGATACAGTTATAACGGATATTGGGGTGTACCTGCTCTTTGGCAAATAACTGGCTTACTGCTTCAATGGCAATTTTCGATACGGAATAAGCACCCCAGCGTTCGCGGGCTTCACGGCCTACACCTGAACTGGCAAATACGACGGAAGCATGTTCAGATTTGGATAATAGCGGTAACAGCGCTTGGGTCATGACAAAAGGGGCACGCAGATTAACTGCCATCACATCATCCCAGACATTGACCGGGTAATCCGCCAGGGGAACTCGGTCACCCAAAATACCGGCATTATGCAGAATTCCGTCCAGACGGCCAAACTGACGGTCTAGGGTATCGAGCAGAAGTTCATAATCCCGTTCCGAGGCGCTAGAGAGCTGTAACGGCAAGATGGCAGGTTGCGGTGCCCCTAAACTTTCAATTTCATCATAGATGACTTCCAGTTTATTCAAGGTACGTCCATGCAACACCACTGTTGCACCATGCAAGGCATAACTGATTGCTGCTGCACGCCCGATGCCATCGCCCGCACCCGTGATCAGGATAATACGATCCTTGAGCAGATCGGGGCGAGGTTGATATTCTGAATATTTCATTATCTACCTCCTTATTTCTTATTGTTTGGTTTTAAGCTTTCAAGATACCGCAGTTTGCTGTTGCACGAGCAGTTTCTGAATCAGCCGCTGTAATTCTGCAACTGTATCCACTATATAGTCGGCTTGCCAGGCTGTTAAGTTATCTTTGTATTGCAGTGGTAAATAACCATAAGCTGCCAGAATGGTGGTCATCTTGGCATGACGCCCTGCATCAATATCACGCGGATGATCACCGACATAGATACAGTCTTCTGCAGCAAACCCGAGCTGTTTGGCTGCCAGATACATCGGTTCAGGATCAGGTTTAGTGCGTGTCACATCTTCCGGGCAAACCAGTACAGCACAGCGTTCAGTTAAATTCAGTGCTTTCAGTAAAGCCTCACTGAGCCAGCGCGGTTTATTGGTGACGATGCCCCACGGAATATCTTGTGCTTCCAGCTGTTCCAGCAAGGGATACATACCATCAAACAGATCGGTATCGACCGCAATATCGGCACCGTACATATCCAGAAAACGCTGACGATGGGCTAAAAATACCGGATCTTCCAGTTGCAGTTCCGGATAGACCAGTTTCACCATGGCGCGTGCACCTTCAGAAACCTGGGTACGGATCAGCTCGGGTTCAACCAGTGCGCGGCCTTCTTCACGGCACATCTGCTGGATAATCCGGACAAAATCGGCCGCAGTATCAATGAGGGTACCATCGAGATCAAATAAAACTGCTTTCATTCTGTGGGCTCTGCTGCATTCTCTTTCACGGTATAGACCATATAATTTACATCTACATTCGCTGCCAGCCAATAATGCTTGGTCAATGGATTATAGTGCAGGCCGGTCATATCTTTGAGTTTTAAACCGGCATTACGAATATCATGCGCCAGTTCGGACGGCTTGATAAATTTGCTGTAATCGTGGGTGCCTTTGGCCAACATCCGCAACACATATTCTGCCCCGATAATGGCAAATAAATAGGACTTCGGATTACGGTTAATGGTCGAGAAAAACACATGACCGCCTGGCTTGACCAGCTTGTAACAGGCCTGAATAATCGATGCTGGATCTGGCACATGTTCCAGCATTTCCATGCAGGTCACGATGTCATATTGACCAGCCTGTTCGTCTGCCAGTTGCTCGACCGGCACCTGTCGGTATTCGATATTGCTGACACCTTCTTGTTCGGCATGGATGCGTGCCACATTCAGAGGCGCTGCGCCCATATCAATCCCGAGTACATCAGCACCCCGACGTGCCATGCTTTCGGCCAGAATCCCGCCACCACAGCCGACATCCAGCACTTTTTTACCACTCAGACCACCGGCATGTTCATCAATCCAGTTTAAACGTAGTGGATTAATCATGTGCAAGGGGCGGAACTCGGAATGCTGATCCCACCATATAGCTGCAAATGCTTCAAATTTGGCAATTTCTTGTGGATCAACATTCAATTGCGACATTGGTGTCACCTCAATCAGTCATGATTAGCTAAAAATATGTACGTGCCGAAAGGCCAGGGAAACTGATGTAAAACCTTGAAAATCAGTTCGATGGTTTAGTGTAGCGATTCTGGCAGAAAAAGCGATAAAAGCAGCAAAAAAGTTCACAGAATGAAAACGAAACCGGCATAATTGATTTATATTGAACACATAAACTTAAGCATAATGATTTAGAGGACGATAATCCGAATGAAAAAATTCCTTTTAGGCGCTGTTGCCGCATCTGTTTTGGCCGTTTCAGGCAATGCTATGGCCAATTTTGTGGCAGGTCAGGACTATCAGGTGGTTGCAAAACCAGTCAAAGTCGAAAAACCAGGCAAAATTGAAGTGCGTGAATTCTTCTGGTACGGCTGTGGTCACTGTTTCTCGCTTGAACCACATATGCAGAGCTGGTTAAAGAAATTACCAAAAGATGTACGTTTTGTACGTACACCGGCTGCGATGAACCCACTTTGGGAACAGGCAGCGCGAGCTTATTATGTATCTGAAGCATTGGGGGTGCGTCAAAAAGCACATTTACAGCTATTCCATGATATTCATGACAAACAGCGTCCAATTTTAGAACAGGCACAGCTGGCCAAATTCTATACCCGCTATGGTATTCCTGAAGCGAAATTTAACAGCACCTATAAATCTTTCCCGATCACTTCGAAAATTGCCCAAGCCAAAAATCTGGCTGCCCAATATCAGTTAAGTGGTGTTCCGGCAGTCACCGTGAATGGTAAATATATTGTGCAGGGGGATGGTGCCAAAGTCATTCAGGTCGTGAATTATCTGGTCGAAAAAGAGCGTAAAGCCAAATAATGTTAAGCTGAAGACCAGCCAAAAACCTGCATCCTATGTGGGTTTTTTGTTTAGGTCGGGGGAGTGACCATTTCATGGGTTGGGGGAGGTGCTGTTTCGGCAGGACTCCGATACCAGTGTAAAACCCCACGCAGCAAGAGCTGCATCTGTAGCACGCTTTGGCTTTTAAAGACATTGGATTGGACTTGGCGCAGCTCGGGATCAGCCTGATGCTGCAGATGAATCCAGCCCATGGCCCAGTTCAGGGACAGTTCAATCAGCATTTGTGCCAGAGCCTGCAAGTCCTGTGGGGTCTGGATATGCCGGGTGGTTTGCATCTTGGCAAGTTCATGCATGACATCTTCGGCCAGAAAATGAATTTCCCGTTCAATTCCGGTACGTAACACATCCGAGCCACCCCAGCGTTCTGCCACAAAAAAAATCCAGGATTCAGGATGGTATTCGACGGCCTGAAAAAACAGTTCCAGCCCGGTTCGGGTCCGGGTATTTGGCTGATACAGATAAGCCTGTCCCAATTGATGAAGTACCCCTTTGATGTGCATCGCCACCTGATCCAGCAATTCCAGACCGAGCTGGTCCATATCCTGAAAATGCCGATAAAACGCCGCGGGTACCAGTCCAACAGCATGTGCGACTTCCCGCAAACTGATCGTGCTGAAAGCGCGTCCCTGACTGCTGAATGCCAGTGTCGCATCAAGTAGTGCCTGATGACTTTGCTGCTTGCGATCTTCACGTAAGGACATAAATGGGTTTCCTGCCACTGGCTTCCCTTAAGGGGTATTTTAGTCTAGCAAAAATCAAGTCAAATCGTAGCGTCACAGGTCGGCAGAATTTTGATATTTCCTCCCGCTCTGATGCACTGATTTTGTAAATGAATGCCCCGCTTGCCTAATCTTGGTCAAGGCTTCTGCTATACTGGGCCGCAATTATTTTGAACCCCTACAGGACTTATTATGCGTATCGACCAACGAGCATTAGATCAATTACGTGAAGTGAAAATTACCCGTAACTATACACGTTATGCGGAAGGCTCTGTATTGGTTGAATTTGGTCATACCAAAGTACTCTGTACTGCCAGTGTAGACAGTTCTGTACCGCGTTTCCTGAAAGGTCAGGGCCAAGGCTGGGTAACTGCTGAATATGGCATGTTGCCACGTTCAACTCATACCCGTAGCGACCGTGAAGCGGCACGTGGCAAACAGAGTGGCCGTACCCAGGAAATTCAGCGCCTGATTGGTCGTAGCCTGCGCTCAATGGTTGATCTGAAAAAGCTGGGTGAAAATACCATTACCATCGACTGTGACGTGATTCAGGCTGATGGCGGTACCCGTACTGCAGCGATTACCGGTGCTGCAGTGGCTTTGGTCGATGCCATGAACGTATTGCTGGAAAGAAAGAAAATCAAACATGATCCGTTGAAAGGCCTAGTGGCTGCAGTTTCTGTGGGTATTTTCAAAGATGAAGTATTACTGGATCTTTGCTATGAAGAAGATTCAAACTGTCAAACGGACTTGAATGTGGTGATGACGCAGGCAGGCGAATTTATTGAAATTCAAGGCACTGCAGAAGACAAACCATTTACCCGTGCCCAATCGGATGCCATGCTGGAAATGGCCGAGAAAGGGATTCAGGAATTGGTGAAAAAACAGCAAGAAGCTTTAGGCTGGTAATTCATTAAAGCTAAAAAACGCATCTAAAAGATGCGTTTTTTTATGCCTCAACATTAGCTCACAAAAATTGAACAGGACCTGTCTACTGTAGCGCTGGGTTTCAGAAGATGATTTTAAATCTACTAACCCGTAGAGGATTGAGATATGAAAATATGGTTCATCGCACTGTCAGTGTGTACAGTTCTGGGTCTGGCGGCCTGTGATAATAATAAGTCCAAGTCCCATGATGCAAATCAGGATAGTACTTCTACACC
This sequence comes from Acinetobacter sp. 197, assembly GCF_048148385.1. Classification (NCBI taxonomy): domain Bacteria; kingdom Pseudomonadati; phylum Pseudomonadota; class Gammaproteobacteria; order Moraxellales; family Moraxellaceae; genus Acinetobacter; species Acinetobacter sp. 197. The sequence continues at coordinate 186,424 of NZ_JAYWZK010000005.1, read as the reverse complement.
GGCAGGACAAAATAATAATAAGTGATGACAATCCGACATCACTTCATTCCTCAATATATTTTTTGTACAAAATATGCGCAAAAAATTTTAAAAAATAAAAAAAAGGGTGCTTCGCACCCTTCTCCTATTGCGTATCAAATTTAAGCTTCAGCATTAAAACGCATCGATAGATCAATGGCTTTGACATCTTTGGTCAGCACGCCCATGGAAATATAATCAACGCCAGTGCTGGCAACCTCACGTAAATTCTCAATAGTAATATTCCCTGAAGCTTCCAGCTTACAGCGACCGGCTACATGTTGCACCGCATCAATCATTTGTTGCTGACTGAAGTTATCCAGCATCACGATATCGGCATGGGCTTCCAGCGCCTGATTCAGCTCATCCCAGGTTTCGACTTCAACTTCGATCGGTTTGCCTGGCGCAATCTGATGAGCCTTGGCAATTGCCTGCGCAATACCACCCGCTGCCATAATATGATTTTCTTTAATTAGAAAGGCGTCAAACAGACCCAAACGGTGATTCTGACCACCGCCAATGGCCACGGCATATTTTTGTGCAATACGCAGACCCGGAAGGGTTTTGCGCGTATCTAACAGCTTGGTGTTTAGACCTTGCAACTGTTTGACATAGTGGGCTGTTTTAGTGGCAACGGCTGATAGTGTCTGGACAAAGTTTAGGGCAGGGCGCTCTACAGTCAATAAGCTACGCGCAGATCCTGCCAGTTTTAAAAATACTTCATTGGCTTGAACATGATCGCCATCATTTTTCAGCCAGATCACTTCAACACTCGGGTCGTAGGCCTGAATCAAGGCATTGACCCAAGGCTGACCGGCCAAAACCATGTTTTCACGGCTAATGATGGTGGCAGTGGCCTGTTCGTCTTCAGGGGTCAGCAGGGCGGTAATATCGCCTTCACCAATATCTTCTGAAAGTGCCTGTTGGATGTTGATTTGAATCGACTGGTCTAGCAAAGCTTGAGATATGCTCATGTCTACTTCCGTATCTTTTTAAGCCGTAAAAATTGCGCCTTATCTTAGCACCGTTACATAAAAGATGAGCGATTTTTCATCCAGTTTGCCGGGATGAATTGAGATTTGTCCTTGAAAGTTTTAGCATGAAGCCGGCTGCAATGCTGATCTTGCAGATTTTATTTTTTGGGGAGAACGGTTTTATGCAACAGGCAGCTGAGTTTCAGGTCAGGGACGGGCAACTAATCGGTGCACGTCAAATCCCATCTCCCAATTTTAATCAGCGGCCACAACAGACCGAGATTCAATTGCTGGTGATTCATAATATCAGCCTGCCTCCTTCCCAGTTTGGTGGCGGTTATATTGAACAGTTTTTTCAGAATCAGCTGGACTGGTCCGTACATCCTTATTTTCAAACAATTGAAGGGATGCAGGTTTCAACTCATCTGCTGATTTTAAGAACGGGAGAGGTGCTGCAATTCGTCAATTTTAATGACCGTGCCTGGCATGCTGGCCGCTCGACCTATTTGGGCAAAAAAGAATGTAATGATTATTCGATCGGGATCGAGCTGGAAGGCAGTGATGATTTACCTTTTGCAACCGCACAGTATGAAGCCCTGGTCAAAGTGACTGCCTGTTTGCAAGATTATTATCCTAAAATCCAGCAGCATATTGCCGGACATTCAGATATTGCACCGGGCCGCAAGACTGATCCGGGGCCGTATTTTAACTGGGCTGATTTTCGTACACAGTTACAGCATTATAAAAACACTTCAAACTCGCTTGCGGGATGAAATTAAGCAATGAACTTCTGACAAAAGTTTCATTACAATAGCCACAAATTTATACATTAGGTGAAGAGGATGGCGCTTTGGCGTTCGACCGTCATTGTCAGTGCGATGACCATGTTGTCACGCGTACTGGGATTGGTTCGAGATATTGTTTTACTGAATGTCTTTGGTGCTGGTAAAGACTTCGATACTTTCGTAGTTGCATTTCGTATTCCAAACTTTTTCAGGCGATTATTTGCCGAAGGCGCATTTTCACAGGCTTTTATTCCGGTACTGACCGAATACAAAACCAGTCGTACTCATTTCGAAGTCCAGATTCTGATCAGTCGGGTATTCGGCTGTCTGGCGACGGTGATGACAGCTCTGACCATGGTCGCGATGATTGCTGCACCGTTGATCATGTATATCTATGCACCGGGTTTCCATAGCGATCCTGAAAAATTCGCCCTGGCAACGGACATGTTTCGCCTGACCATTCCTTATTTGCTGTTCATGTCGCTGACTGCCTTTGCCAGCAGTATCCTGAACAGTTATGGCTCTTTTAGCACACCGGCATTTGCACCGGTCTTGTTAAATGTTGCCATGATTGCCGGAGCAGTCTGGCTTACGCCTTATATGGCAGAGCCCATTATGGCACTGGGCTGGTCAGTTATTATTGCCGGTATTTTACAGCTGGCGATCCAGATTCCTGAATTGTGGCGTAAAAAGCTGCTGATTCCTCCCAAAATTGACTTCAAACATGAAGGTGTTGATCGCATCATGAAGTTGATGCTGCCGGCACTATTTGGTGTATCGGTCACGCAAATTAATCTATTGTTAAATACCATCTGGGCTTCGTTCATGCAGGATGGTTCGGTGTCCTGGCTGTACAGTGCCGAACGTATGACCGAATTGCCGCTTGGCCTGATCGGTGTTGCGATTGGAACTGTAATTCTGCCATCATTATCTGCGCGGCATACCGAGCAGAATCCGGAAAAATTTCGTGGCATGATGGACTGGGCTGCCAAAGTGATTGTGATGGCAGGTCTTCCTGCCAGCATTGCATTATTTATGCTCTCGACACCGATCATTCAGGCCCTGTTTGAACGTGGCCAGTTCACCTTTGAAGATACTCAAATGACGGCTCTGGCATTAAAATGTATGAGTGGTGGTGTGATCGCCTTTATGCTGATTAAAGTCTTTGCGCCCGGTTTTTATGCAAGACAGGATACCAGAACACCAGTACGTATCGGCTTGATAGCCGTGGCAGCCAATGCGATTCTGAACGTGATTTTTATCGGTTTCTTCAAGCTGATTCATTGGGAAGCAGAGCATATGGCGCTTGCCTTGGCATCAACGGGTTCAGCCATGGTCAATGCCGGTTTACTTTATTATTATCTGCATAAACGTCATATTTTCCGCTTTGGCTCACATTGGAAAAAAATCTTCCTGCAGTTTATGTTTGCCAATACCGTCATGATTGCCGCTTTAGCCTATGGCCTGAGCTGGTATAACGCAGATGTATCGCAATGGATGCGTGTTTTAGAAGTGGTGATCTTATGTGTTGTCGGTGTGGCAGCTTATCTTGCAGCCTTACTGGTAGCGGGATTTAGGCCTCGTCATCTAAAACCTTAAGCTTAAAACCGAGCTGGTATAAATTAATAGAGCCATAAAAAAACAAGAGCCAAAAGGCTCTTGTTTTTTTCGAAAGTTCACACTTGCCTCGGGCAAGTCTAGTGTAAATCTAGACTTTGCCGCGAGAAAGAAAACCAACGATCGCAAGAATCACCGCAATTACCAACAAGATAATTGCAAAATCCTTAGATAAGCCTGCAACGCCACCAAAACCTAGTAGACTCGCAATTAATGCAATAACAGCAAAAATAATAGCCCAGCGAAACATATATATTCTCCATGTGTTTTTATTTTCAAATTTAGTATAGAAATAAACGATTCTAGCGACTGTTAGTGTTTTGTTGATGAACTGTCTATGATTTAACAATAGTTTACGTGATAGTAATAAGAATTTGAGCGATAGGTCTGCAGGGTTCGGGCTGCTATAATAAGCTGATTTTTGAATGTGCCGACCTGATCATGAGCGATACTTTACGTCCTGAATTCTGGAAAAACTATTCACTGGCTGAACTGACGCAAGCTGAATGGGAAGCTTTATGTGATGGTTGCGGCTTATGCTGTCTGATTAAACTGGAAGACGAAGATACCCAGGAAGTTGCCTATACCAAAGTGGCCTGCAAGCTGCTGGATTGCACCACTGCACGTTGCTCCAATTATCCGGATCGCCTGCAATATGTGCCGGACTGTATTCAGCTTACCCCAGAAAAATTGCAAACCATTCATTGGTTACCATCAAGTTGTGCCTATCGCCGGGTAGAACAGGGCAAAAGCTTGCCATCCTGGCATTATCTGGTCAGCGGTTCACGAGAAAGTGTGATTCAGGCGCGCAAGTCGGCAGCAGGACGCTGCCTGAGTGAAGCTGATATTCATGAAGATGACATTGAAGATTATATCGTACGCTGGGTGCGTTAAATCTGTCTGCAGGATTGCTGAATAGTTGCTTCTTGCACTAGCGGATGCAGCAGAGCTTGGGCCGAAGCACCGGCCATCGGACGATAGAAATAGAAGCCCTGTCCAATCTGGCAGTCACAATGAATCAGGGTATCCAGCTGTTCTGTATTCTCGATGCCTTCGACCAGAACATTCAGTGCAATACTGGAGCCAATCTGGGTAATGGCTTTGACAATGGCCAGAGCAGACGGGTCACTGTTCATGCGCTCTACAAAGTTGCGGTCAATCTTGATGCAATCGACCGGGTAGTCCTGCAAGCGGGTCAGTGAAGAATGTCCGGTACCGAAATCATCCAGCGAGATCTGGATTCCGGCCTGTTTCAGCAGGTTCAGGGCACGGACCACATAATTGGCACCATGCTCGGACAGGCTCTGTTCGGTAATTTCCAGTTCAACTTTGTGGGCCGGAATATCGAAATTGGACAGGCGTGCCAACAGTTTCTCGGCATAGTCATCGCGCAGGAATTCGACCGGTGCAGCATTGATTGAAATTGGCAACAGATCCAGACCTTGAGCCTGCCAGCGGCTCATGTCAGCGAAAACTTTCAGCTGCATGGTTTCACTGATACGTGAGGCCAGCTCATAGTCCTGAAAGGCACCAAAAATTTCGGAAGGTAACTGGATATTCTGGTCCTGATCCTGCCAGCGTAACAGCGCTTCAAAACCAATCACTGCACCATCAGATAGACGGACCTTGGGCTGATAATAGGGAATGATCTGATCGGCGAGAATAATCTTGCGCGCCAGCGTCAGCTGCTTGGTCATATTTTCCAGTGATCCGCACATTTCCTGATTAAACATGCGGATACCACCACGGCCACTATTTTTCAAGTCATTCAAGGCAATATCGGCACATTTCAGCAGATTAGAGGTATTCAAGGCATCACGTGGATAAATGGTGCAGCCTATACTCATGGCACTGTTGATGCTATTGCCGACATAATTGATCGGTTGCTCCAGCTGGGCATACGCCATTTGCGCTGTTGCCAGCAGCTGTTCTTCACTTTTCAGATTTTTGACCAGCACAGCAAATTCATCACCACCCAGGCGGGCAACGATGGTATTTGACCCAAAACAGGCCTGGAAACGCTTACCCAGAATATGGAGCAGATGGTCGCCAGCAATATGACCCAAGGTATCATTGATGTGCCGGAAATAGTCCAGATCAATGAGTAGTAAACCTGCCATGGTCTGCTGTTGCTTGGCCTTTACCAAGACCTGTTTGAAGGTTTTATAGAAAGTGCTACGGTTATACAGGCCAGTCAGTTCATCACGTTTAATCACTTCTTTTAAACGGGTTTCTGCGATTTTTTGCTGACTGATATTGCGTGATACACAGAGGATATTTTGAGTAATATTCTGCTGATCCAGAATCGGGGTCAGCAGGTGATCCCAATACTGAACTGGTTGATCTTTACTCTGAACTTTGCTGGAAAAACGACTGTTTAAGCCTTGGGCAGCCTGTTTTAATGCGCGCTGCGCGGGTTTTCGCGCTTCAGGGCTTAAACGATTGAACCAGTACAATGAGCGGTCCTGATCCTGTTCTTCGGCCTCATTTGCTTGTGTCAGACAACCCGGCTGGTTGCTATGTCGAATTTCACCTTCAGGACTGATAATGTTAATGCAGTCTGCACTGGCATCCAGCATATTTTCCTGGGTGGAAACAATATGAGAAAGTTGCTGCTGGATTTCAAAATAATCATGCACATCGGTCAGGGAAACGGCCCATTGCAGCAAATGGTCCGGCTGATGATGAAATTTTACAGCCAGAGTACACATGCGATAATGGGTATCACTGCGTTTAATCCGGCACTGGGTTTCAAAATCCTGATGCTGGTCCAGCGCTGCATGCCACTGCGTTAAAAACAGCTGCAGGTCCTCTGCATGAATGAAGTTCTGCCATTGTGGATTGCCCTGTTCATTCAGGTTTACCCCAAGATAGTCAGTCATGGCATGGTTAAAATATTGCAGATGTTGTTTGTTGCTGACCCATAAGGGTTGGGGTAAGGCATCAATCAGATTTTTTAACAAAATAGATTCAGACAAGTGAACGTGTGGCGCAATCAGTGATGATGATGCCAGTGGCTCCGACCAGCTCACAGTTCCCTGTTCAAATTTATCATGCTTCATGCATTCACCACTACAGCCCAGAATTGCCCAATGGGCTAGATAAGTTTCTTTTAATTAGAATAAACAATATGAAAATTACACTGTAATTAATTCACAATTAATCATGTTCAAATTATTTGCTTTTATAGAGATTAATTCATTCAGAATTAAAAAAATAGAGGATATTTATATAAATTAAATTTTTGTGCTTGGGGCCTGCAATCTTGGAATCAAAACTGCTGGTGTTAGAATGAGATCAGAATTTAATTTGAGCCAATAATAACATGTCAGATAGTCATATCCCGCTTCCAGAACGTTTACGGCCACGCGACCTTACACAGATTATCGGGCAGGAACATTTGCTGGGTGAGCAGGCGCCTTTACGCCAGATGATTGATCAGGGACATCTGCCTTCGATCATTTTCTGGGGACCACCCGGGGTCGGTAAAACCACCATTGCCTTACTGCTGGCTCAAGCGGTGGACCGGCCTTTTATCAGTCTGTCTGCTCTGAATACTGGCGTAAAAGAGCTGCGTGAAATCATTGCCGAAGGTGGTGATCTGCTGACGCCTGTAGTATTTATTGATGAAATTCATCGGTTTAATAAATCTCAACAGGATGCGCTGTTAAACGCGGTCGAGAAGGGGAAAATTACCTTAATTGGCGCTACCACGGAAAACCCGTCCTTTGAAGTGAATAGTGCCTTATTGTCACGTTGTCAGGTATATAGCCTGAATGCTTTGAGCGCTGAATCAATTCAGACCTTATTGATGCAAGCCTTACAAAATGACTCTTTCTTACAGGAAAGACATATCCTGATTGAAGAATTTGATGCCCTGATTCAGTTCGCGGCAGGAGATGCCCGTAAGGCACTCAATCTGCTCGATCTGATCGCCAGTACCTTTGAACCGGATATGGAAAATATCATCACCAATGCGGTAGTGGTGAAAGTAGCACAGCAAAATATTGCCCGTTATGACAAGTCTGGTGAGCAGCACTATGATTTAGTTTCGGCCTTTATTAAATCAATTCGCGGCAGTGATCCGGATGCAACCCTATACTGGATGGCGCGGATGCTCAAAGGCGGTGAAGATCCGATGTTTATTGCACGCCGTATGCTGATTGCCGCATCTGAAGATATCGGTAATTCCAATCCGAATGCCTTGTTGCTGGCCGGAGAATGCTTCCGTTCGGTACAGGCTGTAGGCATGCCGGAATGCCGGATTATCTTGGGGCAATGTGCAGTTTATCTGGCGACTAGTGCCAAAAGTAATAGTACCTATCTGGCAATTAACAAAGCTATGGAACTTGCAGATAAAACGTCCAACCTGCCGGTACCTTTACATTTAAGAAATGCACCGACCAAGCTGATGAAAGAGCAGGGCTATGGGGTAGATTATCTGTATCCGCATAATTACCCTGAGCATTTTGTGATGCAGGAATATTTGCCACCAGAGCTAAAAGGGATAAAACTGTATGAATCAGCGCGGAATAAGCGTGAAGTAGAGGCCGAGCGCTTACAGCAACGTCGCTGGCAGCAACAACAGCAACAGTAAATAAAAGCCCGGGATCGGGCTTTTATTTTAATTACTATTAAATAATTTGAATCCTGTTTTAAAAATGGTTAAATATTGGTATAGATAATTAGTTGAAATAGCAGAAATAAATGATTTAAGTATTTTTAAATAGATTTAATATAATGATATTAATCTGCTGTAAATGTTTTCAATCCAATTATTTAATCATCTAAAAATTCAGTACTTAATAATCATGATTTAACTCGGAATAGGTTGATTTTTTATGCAAAAATAATGCCCCAAAGATGATTAAATCTATGGAGCATCATTTGGAAAGTTAAAGCTCGATGAGTTTTAGTCTTTCCCAGACAGATTATTGAATTGACTGCTTGGCAGCTTGTACTCTACCCAGGTATTCAGGAGAGTATTTTAAAATATTCATAGCCATTGAAGCGATGCCTTTACTTGCTTCAGTATCACTTAACCAGTGTACCCGGCAGACTATACGACTCTTCGCATAATCAACTGCAGTGTTTTCAAACTCACTTCTTCTGCTATTGTCTACATCGGACAGGCTGTAGCCGACCAGATAGCCTCTTAAGCTATGGCCTGATGGATATGAGGTATTCGTCAACAGGAAGTCGCGGTCTTCAGGGGTACATATTTCACTATTATAGTAAACAAATGGCCGTTCACGATTATATTTCGCCTTAATTTCATTTGCGACTGGCTGTTCAAAATCAACCATATAATTGATTAGCGCGGTAACTTCAGTGGTATAGTACTTGTAATTGAAGCCGAGAAAACGTCTGGCTAAATACTGTGAGGTGATATTGGCATCTTGTTGAGCCAGTGTCCATCTTGATGCAGAAGGGTTGAGCAGTTCCTGATAGGTCTTTTTATCAAGCTCGAACGCCGCTGAGTTTTCCGCAGGCGGGTCTGGCGTTAACCAGTTTGCGGTGATTTTAATTTTTTCAAGGTTGGACAGATTTTCAAATACAACCTGGTCATGTGCACTGAAGTAGATGCGGGATGGCTCATCTACCTTAAAGTCAATTGCTAGAATAGGAAGATATTTTTGGGTGTCCTCATAATATGCTTGCTGGAAGCTTTGAGCTGCTTCTAAACCTGCTTCATTACCCAGATTATAATAAAAAGCTTCGATCGGTGCAGTGGTGGCCTTTTCGTCATTCCAGGCAGTGACCAGAATCTCGTCATTCCACCAGTCTGGGCGCAAATCAGTTGGAACACCTTTTCGGATAGCGGCAAACATACTAAAGTAATTCGCCCGAGTCGCAAATTTAGCCTGATCAGATACAGACATGGTATACGAGCAGGTCTGTCCCGGGAACTGATCTAGGGTACCTTGTGCCTTGGTAGCCCGCATGACGGGTATAAATATATCCAGCCATTTCTGTGGCGTATCGATGCCCCAGTCCTGACAGTCTTTTACTGTATAGTCGACCGAGCCATACTGGACTTCATCCGATTTCAGACAGTTATTAAATGAGCCAGTTCTGGCATCAGTATTCATGTCCATAGGCGATGCACAGCGGGTCGGTGCTACATCTTCATAATCCGGTCTGATCACAATACCTGCCTGATAGGTATCATCGGGTAACTTGAAATTCAGATCCTGGCGAATATAAGCAAAAGCTACAGCGCCTTTGTCGCGGTCTCTTTGCCGGTGAACCCAAGGTTTCGGTTGAGCTGCGATCCGAATACCTCTAAATAACAGTCCGGAACATTCATATTGTGGCGCTGAGTCAGACCCACAGTTCTCGACCACATTATTATATCTCTGCTCGTATTTTGTCGCAGCAATATAATTATTCATGTCTTCCATGTCATAAGGGGGCGGTTCAACAGGATTAGGAATTGGGGTAGGAGGCGGATTAGAAGTGGAAGAGTCATTATCGCTGTCATGACATGCACTTAATAGGGCAGCAAGCAGCAATATGGTAAAGCCAGATGTTTTCATTAGAAAATCCTCAACTTATTTTAGTTTTTTCTCGATCATTATTAATTGGTTATAAATTAAGTGGTGAGCAGTGAAAAATTTATACTTCCTTATCTTTTTTAAGCAAGGATTAATTATAATTAACATGCTTTGATAAGCTAAAAAAAAAATTATGTAATGAATTATTTTAAAATAAATATTTGTTTTAAAATGTAGTTTTTTATGAATAAAAATAATTAATTATTTTAATGATTTAATTGGTTGAATTTTATTTTAAATGAATAATGTGTTGAATCTGATTTAAATTAGTACACTTTATTTTAATTATCAAAAACTAATGAAAAAGTGTTAAATAAACTATTTATTTATATGACAGGTTTATTTTTAATTTCTCTCTTTAAAAACTGAATTAAATAACTGGAATGAGAAAGTAGCAGGGATTAAAAAACCGGATTTATAAATCCGGTTTTTTAATTAAGGAATAATTAGATATCGGAAAGATCAATACCTAGACGGCCAGCGACTTCTTCATATGCCTCAACCACACCGCCTAAACCTTGGCGGAAACGGTCTTTATCCAGTTTTTTCTTGGTGTCTTTATCCCATAAACGGCAACCGTCTGGAGAGAATTCGTCACCCAGTACGATACGGTCGTGGAATACGCCGAATTCAAGCTTGAAATCGACCAGAATCATGTTACCTGCGTCAAACAATGCTTTCAGCACGTCATTTACTTGGTAAGTCAATTCTTTCATTTTTGCCAATTGTTCAGCAGTTGCCCAGCCTAAAGCAATTGCTTGTGACTCATTGACCATTGGATCGCCAAGCGCATCATCTTTAAAGAACAATTCAAATGTTGGAGGAACCAAGGCCTTGCCTTCTTCCACACCCAGGCGACGGCATAAAGAACCTGCCGCATAGTTACGAATCACACATTCAACCGGGATCATATCCAGTTTTTTCACCAGCACTTCATTTGGAGTCAGCAGCTTTTCAAAGTGAGTTTCAATACCCGCTTCTGCCAGCTTTTCCATAATGAAGGCGTTAAAACGGTTGTTCACCTTGCCTTTACGATCTAGTTGCTCGATTTTTTCGCCATTGAATGCAGAGGCATCATCCCGAAAGACTAAAATCAGATGGTCTGAACTGTCTGTGGTATAGACAGATTTCGCTTTACCAGTATAGAGCAAGGTTTGTTTTAACATGAGGGAACCTTTTACAAAAAAAAATGCCTAGAAATGTCTAGGCTGGCCAATTTTGGTAAATCTGGTTGAGCAGTTCTGCGGCTTTTTCACGGTCGGCAAAACTGTTATCGGCATTGAACACAGCGAGGTTATTACTTGAACCTACAGAAGATAATCTTAATACATAGGTTTGCTGATCGACCTTAACCGTAATTTCGTAACGATCTTTGTTCTGAGCAACAATGCTATGATTCAGACTGCTGAGGGTGGCAAGGGTGTATTGCCAAATTGTAGCAGAATTTCCCTCAATTTTAAGCAGAGGATTAAGATTTCCATCAGTGACCAACTGCGGTTTACCGACAGTATTGGTTTCAGTCTGATTCGCTGCACCTGAGTTTGCAGTCTGGGCTGGCGGGCGTGGCAAGGCAAAACGGTTGCCACGCTGGTTTTCAAGCTTCGGTGCATGCTCAATTGCAAGCGGATCGACCGTTGGAGCAGGGTACAATGGCGTTGCCGGACGAACCAGAGTGCCTTCAGGATATTGTAAAGCTTCCAGGCTTGTAGTTTCTTTATAGTCTAAAGAGCCGTTGTTCACAGCCAATGAACTACAACCTGCCAAACTGAATACTGAAAGTGTAAGGCTAAGTCCTAAACGTAATTGCATAATCTTCTGCTCTTTTATTTGATAACGCCCGCTTCGACCAGTGCTTCATGAAGCGGAGCGCGATATTGTTCTGCAAGTGGTGTTAATGGAAGGCGAATACCTGTACCAATTAAGCCCATGTCGTGGAGTGCCCATTTCACAGGAATTGGGTTGGATTCGCAAAATAAAATATTGTGTAAATTTGCAACCTGAGCATTTAACTGTTCAGCAGTTGCAGCATCACCGGCAATGGCAGCGGCACATACTTCGCTCATGGCTTTCGGAGCCACGTTCGCCGTAACCGAGATATTGCCTTTGGCACCATGACCCATCAGCTGATACGCAGTCGCATCATCACCTGAATAAACAGTCATATCCTTACCGCTAAGACCTTGCAGCAGTTCAGCACCGCGTGGCACATCACCAGTCGCATCCTTAATACCGATAATTTGTGGAATATCGGCCAGGCGGATTACGGTTTCATTGGCCATATCCACACCGGTACGGCCTGGTACGTTATACAGGATCTGAGGCAGGTCAACCGCTTCAGCAATGGCTTTATAATGCTGATACAAGCCTTCCTGAGTCGGTTTATTATAATACGGCGTTACCAGCAACGCGGCATCTGCCCCCAGCTCTTTGGCTTCGCGGGTCAGTTCGATTGCTTCACGAGTCGAGTTTGCACCTGTGCCGGCAATAATAGGAATACGTTTGTTGGCCACACGAATGATTTCTTTGATCACCTGGGTGTGTTCACTCATGCTGAGAGTAGAGGCTTCGCCTGTTGTTCCAACGGCGACAATACTGTTGGTACCCTCTGCAATATGCCATTCAACCAGCTTCTCGAGACCCTTCCAATCTACGCTGCCATCTTCAAACATAGGGGTGACGATTGCGACTATGGAACCTTGAATGGTCTGTGCTTGCTGAGTCATTTTAAAAAACTATCCTATTTGTCCATCCGAAAGGAATGAGAAAACATAAATTGGGATGGATTTGTATTTTGATTTATAGCAAATTCAATAGATTTGCATTGAATTGAATATTGCTTATGCAAATTATGACTGATCAAACGCATAAGAACAATATGCTTTAGTAAAAGCTACTGAATTCTTTATACAAAGCCTTCTGGAAACAATCAAGTAATAAATAAGATGATTTATAAAGCAAAATCCTGAGACTAAAGTCCTGCCTCTAGCTACATAGCAATAGATAATCCAGCAAATCGACTCAAAAATGCTAACGCTTGTGCAAAACGATCAGCTCAAAACTGCCGTTTCAGTATGTTTTGCTTATGGATTAATAGTTATATTGGATAAATTGAGATATTACACATCTTGATAGCCTCTTTCGACCCAGACAAATAAAATCAAAAACTGTTAAAACTAATCTCTTTTAAATATCAATATATTGAGGAATTTTTTTCTTATCGGTTGATTTTTTAACTTGATGTATAAGCCTTAAGGTCGAAGTCTTGCATTTTATGTTGTTCTGATTAAGTGTTTTTGCGACTTTATCTGGTCGTATCCTCTCTTCACCCGCTTCTGCTCCTTTAGGAATATCCAAGCAAAACCTTCCACTTATTGATAGTTATTTCTGCAGTCAGGCTCATAGATGATGACTCTCTTTTGTAACGCTGATTGAACAAGGATAATCCAATGGAAAAATCAGACAATAAGCATGCTATCGTCACGGTCGCGATCTGTTTTCTGATTGCGGTGATCGAAGGCTTAGATATTCAGGCAGCCGGAATTGCTGCTGCAGGTATTCGTGAGCATTTTGGTCTCGATAGTTCCCAGTTGGGTGTGTTTTTTAGTGCAGGGATTCTGGGTTTATTACCTGGTGCACTGATTGGTGGTCGGTTTGCGGACCGCATTGGCCGTAAAAAGGTGTTGATCTGGTCGACAGCAGTATTTGCTGTATTTACCTTATGTACCGTCTGGGTGAATAGCTTTAACAGCTTGCTGGCAGTGCGTTTTCTGGCCGGGGCCGGTCTGGGCGGCGCGATGCCAATTCTGATTACACTCGCTTCTGAAGCTGTCTCTCCACAAAACCGTGGCCGTGCAGTCGGCTTGATGTACTGCGGCATGCCAGTCGGCGCAGCAATTTTATCTTTAATTGCGGCGACTGAATTTGGTGCCAACTGGAAGAATGTTTTTTATCTCGGTGGTCTGTTACCGATTTTTGCCATTCCGCTGATGATGCTATTTTTGCCTGAGTCGAAGGAATACCTGAAAGCACAGAACAAAACTGCAGCAGAACTTGCCGTTACACCGAAGGGTTCATTCAAGGACCTGTTTAATTCGGACAACCTGTTGCGTACGCTATGTATCTGGGTGAGCTACTTCTTTACCTTGATGGTGGTTTACATCATGTTGAGCTGGCTGCCATCATTATTTATGGAACTTGGCTTTACCCGTAAGGATGGTTCAACCGCACAGTTCTACTTCATGGTTACAGCGACGATTGGTACGATTATTCTGGGTATGCTGACCGATCGCTGGAAGAAAGCCTATGTGATCCTGTTGATGTACGGTGGTATCCTGGCAGGTCTACTGGCGCTGAATGGTGCAAGCTCGCTGAACCAGATGTATATGGCAGCCGCATTGGCCGGGGCTTTTGTCATTGGTTGTCAGGGTGTACTGTATGCCTTTGGCAGTATCGTGTATCCGACAGAAGTGCGTGGGACCGGTGTCGGTGTGGCATCGGCCGTTGGTCGTATTGGTGCCATGCTGGGTCCAGTCATTGCCGGTCAGTTACTGACGGCTGGTTTTGGGGCTGCGGGAGTCATTACCGCTGCGATCCCATGTATCATTATCTCTGCATTATGTATGCTGTTTTTAGTGAACCGCACCAAAGTATAATGTTCAAAGATTTAAAAAAGCCTGCAATGAGCAGGCTTTTTTATTTTTGGAATTTAAGAACGAGCCAGGGCTATATGATTAAAAATCCGGATGCCTTATCTGCGACAATCTAGAATTCATTTTTGTACAGGTCTAGATCGGTACACATCCGCAACTCATCCCATATTTTCAAAAAGAAGAAGTCTCTCGATCTGCTTCTATGAGAGCATTCAGAATGCACAGTCATGCCATTTTTAACCGTAGGGCTAAAAATCCTAGAGTATTTTGCGCTATGCTTGGGTATAAATCGAGATTTCAATGGATGAAAACAGATGCAGAATAATATCGCTTTACTGGTCGTGGACGTACAGAGAGGATTTACCCCAGGAGGTAATCTGGCTGTAGCCAATGCTGACCAGATTATTCCAAATATCAATCAATTGGGACAGCATTTTAAGCATATTATCCTGACTCAGGACTGGCATCCGGACAATCATATTTCTTTTGCAGATAACCATCCTGGCAAAGCAGCCTATGACAGTATTCAGCTGGATTATGGCACTCAGGTCTTATGGCCAAAACATTGTGTGCAAGGGACACTCGATGCCGAACTGCATCCGGATTTGAATTTACCGCAAGCACAACTCATCATTCGCAAGGGTTTTCATGAGCAGATCGACAGTTACTCGGCCTTTATGGAAGCTGACCGGAAAACCATGACGGGTCTTGCTGGCTATCTGCGTGAGCGTGGGATTGATACCGTATTTGTGGTCGGGATTGCCACGGACTTTTGTGTGGCCTGGACTGCCATTGATGCCTGCAAACTGGGCTTTAAAACCTATGTGATTGCCGATGCCACCAAGGGCATTGATCTGAATGGTTCCCTGCAACATGCCTGGCAGGATATGCTGTCGCATGGAGTGAAACGGATTTATGTCAAAGATATCGTCCAGACAGTTTAAAAGCTTACAAGAATAGGCTTTAGATATCTCGTTAATTGTCTTTGTATTTAAATCTATAAACTCAGGTATCAAGAGATACCTGTTTTATTTAATCTCCCTTGATATCATACCTGGATGAAACCCATGTCAGCCTTGCTCCAGTTTAGCCAATTTATCCAAAAAACCTTTGCGCTATGGGTCGTGCTCTTTTCTGGCATTGCCTTGCTGGTTCCTGAAGCTTTTGTCTGGTTGAGGGCTTATATTCCGTGGATGTTGGGCATCATCATGTTCGGCATGGGTATGACCATGACGGTAGGCGATTTTAAAAGTGTGCTGCAAAGTCCGAAAGCTGTGGCAATTGGTGTCGTCGCCCAGTTTGTGGCGATGCCAGGCTTGGCTTATCTGCTGTGCAAACTGTTTCAGCTACCGCCAGAGATTGCAATCGGGGTGATATTGGTGGGTTGCTGTCCGGGCGGAACGGCATCCAATGTGATTACCTATATGGCCAAGGGCAATACCGCCTTGTCTGTCGCCTGTACCTCGGTTTCGACTTTACTGGCGCCCATTTTTACTCCGGCCATTTTCTATGTGTTGGCCAGTCAGTGGATTGAGATCAATGCCTTCTCCATGCTGGTATCAATCTTACAGGTGGTGTTATTTCCGATTGTTCTGGGCTTAATGGTACGAGCGCTACTCAAGCAAAAAGTCAGCACCTATATTCAGGTCATGCCCTTGATTTCTGTAATTGCGATTGTGGCAATTGTCGCGGCGATTATTGCCGGCAGCAAAACCCAGATTTTACAATCGGGGCTAATAATTCTGGGGATTGTAGCCTTACATAATGGCTTGGGCTATCTGCTGGGTTATTGGGCCAGTCGCATGTTCAAGCTGGCAGAAATAGACTGTCGTGCAGTATCGATTGAAGTGGGGATGCAAAACTCTGGTCTGGGTGTGGCCTTGGCGGCAACTCATTTTGCTGCTTCTCCATTGACGGCTTTACCAAGTGCCATTTTCAGTCTGTGGCACAATATTTCAGGTCCTGCATTAGCCACTTACTGGGCTGCCAAAAGTAAAGACAGTGCCTCAGTGCCAAAGCAGAATCTGGATACAGACCGCTAGAATTTTAAAAAAGTTCATGTCTAAATTCTGCTGAGAAGCTAAAAGCAACATCCAGCCAGTGAAAATTTGCAGAACCAAGCTATAAAAAAGCCCGATTCAATATCGGGCTTTTTAATTTAAAAAATTTATGAAGCTTTGGACTGTTTGGATTTTAAAATCTCGGTTCTAAAAGTCTGTGCCAGCTCTGCCGTTTCTGCATCCATTCCGTTCACCACAAAGGCATGACGGGTCAGGACATTGGTTGGATTAGGCATACTCACCAGCTGGAAGTGATCACTTACATCTTTTAGCAAATGATTCGGTACATGCAGGGCACTTTCTTTCGAGACCAGATGCTGTGTCAGACGCTCAGAGGCTTGTACTGAGCTGAGCTGCATCTCCTCGACTTTAGAGGCAATTGCGCTGCGGGTTTGCAGCACAAAACGTTTTTCTTCCCGGTAACGTTTATACAGTACTTCGGACAGCAACTGGAACACGGCACTGATCATGGTCAGGCAAGCCAGGGCATTTGGTTTATCTGCTGCAATACTGATCGTGGCCCCTTTTTCATCAAATTTATGTACGGTACAAATATCAGAACTATTCAATTTATAACGTTGTACACAGAGTTCAGTGGCTTTGTTCAGAAAAATCTGACAGAGATTGAAATAAGGTACCGAAACGGTTTTATTGACGCTATCCAGTAACTGTTTTGGATCATAGAACTGGATATTTAAGCTCAGGCTATCCTGCTCCAGGACCGCCGGCTTATGTTCTTTTTCTTTGGCTTTGTTTTTCACTGCCTGTTGAGCCTGGGCAATGGCCAGTGCTGCATTATGCTTTTCCTGCTCCAGTGCCTGGGTCAGGGTCTGAATCTCAAATTTTAGCCGCGATTCGTTATTGATGCGCGCCAGATATTCGGTGCGGCTTGGACGTGCCACAGCACGATAAGCAACCCAGAGCAGGGCATGAATGATGAATGAGAACAGAATCGCCAGCCATTGCGTTCGTAGAATTTCACCAATACTAGGCTCAATCAGCGTAATTTCAATCACACCGACTTTTTTCTCGTTTTGCAGGGCATCACGGACAAAAACTTCACCTTCCCGGGTTTTGGTCAGTCCACCTGTGGCTAAAACCTGACCTTTCGCATCCAGGATCCGAATTGAAGCTACGCTTGGATTGGTGGCGTAACGATTTGCCAGTAAAGCCAGAGATACACGGTTAGGCGGTTCAAGCTCGGACAGGCTGTCTGTCACCAGCTGAGTGGTCATCAGCTGTCCCTGATTGGCACGGTTTTCATTCAGTTGGTGAGTGGTTGCCAATACCAGTAAAAAGGTATGCAGAGCAAAACTTATAATCAATAGGCTAGCAAATAGCCCTTGTCTAGGCGCATTCAACGTAAACTTCCAAGGCAATTCTGTTCAATTTCGATTATGATTCTAACAATAGTTGTAGCTCAGACCCGAGTCAATTCATGCGAGAAATCATTCTTATATCATTCTTAGGACCTGACCAGCCTAATCAATTTACACGATTAATGCAGGTTTTGTCCGCCCATTCCCTACAGATTTTAGATGTAGGGCAAGCGGTTATTCATAATCAGTTAACCTTAGGTATTGTTGTAGCCTCTGAAGACCAGACAGCGACAGCATTAGCCATGAAGGAGATCCTGATTCTAGCACATGATATCGGGTTAACTGTGCGCTTTAAACCGATCTCTGCGACTGAATATGATCAGTGGGTCAAAGAGGGTGGACGCACACGTTATATCGTAACGGCATTGGCTCCTGAATTAAATGCCTCTCATCTGCAAGCCGTGACCCAGATTGTCTCGGCTCAGGGTTTTAATATTGAAACCGTGACCCGTCTGTCTGGCCGTCCGGCTCTGGATGGTCACAGCAGCGGGCCGAAACGCGCCTGTGTGGAGTTCGGTTTAAAAGGACAGATGCTCGATGCAGCCGCAATGCGTGCTGCCTGTTTGCGTTTATCCACTGAACTTAATGTCGATGTCGCGGTACAGGAAGACAATGCCTACCGCCGTAACCGTCGTCTGGTGTGTTTCGATATGGACTCGACCCTGATCGAGCAGGAAGTCATTGACGAACTGGCAATTGAAGCCGGTGTCGGTGCACAGGTTGCAGAAATTACCGAACGTGCCATGCAAGGCGAGCTGGACTTCCAGCAAAGTTTCCGTGCGCGTGTCGCCTTGTTAAAAGGAATGGACGCATCGGTACTTCCAAAAATTGCCGAGCGCCTGACCATTACAGAAGGTGCCGAACGTCTGATTTCAACTTTAAAAGCATTGGGTTACCGTACCGCAATCCTTTCCGGCGGTTTCCAGTATTTTGCTGAATACTTGCAAAGCAAACTGGATATTGATGAAGTACATGCCAATGCGCTCGATGTTCAGGATGGGGTCGTTACCGGTGAAGTCAAAGGTCATATCGTTGATGGCGCGCGTAAAGCATTCTTGCTCGGTGAGATTGCTCAGGAGATGGGAATTTCTCTGGAACAGACTATTGCGGTCGGTGATGGTGCCAATGACTTGCCCATGTTATCCATTGCAGGACTGGGGGTGGCTTTCCGGGCCAAGCCACTGGTTCGCCAAAATGCCAATCAGGCGATTTCTAGCGTCGGTCTGGACGGAGTGCTATATTTGCTCGGTGTCCATGATAAAGACCTGAACCGTGCATAAATCAAGGCTTTAACAGATTTTAAAGGCGACCTCAGGGTCGCTTTTTTTATCCTGAATGAAATGGCTTAAAGGCGTGAAGGATGAAACTTGACTACAAAAACATCGATCATCTTAAACGGAAAAATAATTTTTTCCCTCAAAAAAAGCACTGATAATTTTGTAATGACACGCCAACATTGGCGCAGTCATTAATCCACAAAAATGTGAAAAGCAAAAATTGTAATGACAATATAATATCGCGACAAAGTATGTCGTTAGGCTGGATGGCAGGACTTTTTTTATGCAAAAAACTCAGCATAATGCAGACATAGAGATACAAATCAACAGATTCCATTTTATTGATGTAACGAAATTCAATAGATAGAAACTTTGCAATATCAGGCGGAAAACTATCTATCTGGATGGAGGGGGTTATATGGTAACAGCGAATTTAACAACGATTGTGGGCTTCAGTTTAGTCGCTGTAGCTGTGCTTGCTGTATTCTTCTCGCCTTATCGTCGCTGGTTAAGCTTTATGGCTGCCGGGATGCTGGTTTGGGGCCTGATCGAGGTGATTCGTATAGGGACTCAGACCTGGTTTGAGCTGCCAATGACGTATAGTTATCTGAGCGCATTAACTGCGGTCATGCTGGTGGTGACCTGCCTGTTATTGCGTGAAGATCGTCGTGCCGAGCGTGCTTTGGCAAAACGTCGCTATATCGAACACACACCAGTCTATGAAGATGACCAGCAGCAGCTTTCTAGCCGTTAAGTTCTCTAATATCAGTGAAATAATGCACCTGCGGGTGCATTTTTCGTTTAGAAATATGATACAAACTGCTGCATCCACCTAACCCGGAACTATGCTAGGATATTTGTCAATTTTCGTACAATTAGAATAGGCATCCTTCATGAAACTGTCCTCCATTCCTGTGTTAAAACTTCCTCTTGTTGATGTAAGTACAGATCCGCTGGACTTACTGGTCGCAGGTTTAGCATTACGTATGAAGCAGTTGGCACGTACCAGCCCAAAATTCATCGAACTGGTACATGGGCGTCAATTCCGCATCCAGATTGGTACGGATGAGGGTATGGCACGTCAGATCATTGTGAATAACGACCATATCGAGACCGTTTCTGGTGATGCTGAAAAAGCAGATTTTGTTTTGCAGTTTGCTGATAGTGAGCAGGGCGTAAAGACTTTAATTAAAGGTGATCCGACCGCATTTATGACCGGCATGCAAAGTGGCACCATCAAAATGGAAGGTGACTTCGGTTTGCTGGTCTGGTTTAACCAGGTGGCGAAGATGATTCCACCAAAACTGCCAAAGCCAGTCAAAGAAAAAGTGAAAATGGTACGCCAGTTTATTAAAGAAAAAACTGGTAAATAAGAAACTTCCGCTTAGTTCCCCCTCCTTTTTAAAGGAGGGGCTAGGGGAGGATTAAATAGAAAAAGCCCTCAAATATGAGGGCTTTTTGAATTCTGAAATAATTAAAACTTATTCAACTTCTAAATTAAATGTCACAGGTCCATCATTGACTAGATGTACTTTCATGTCGGCGGCAAAAATACCGGTTTGCACATGTTCAAACTGGCTTCGGGCATATTCCACCAGCTGCTCATATAAGGCTTTTGCTTCAGCCGGTCGCATGGCCGGACCAAAGTCGGGACGCAAACCTTTCTGGGTTTGTGCCATCAGGGTAAATTGTGAAACCAGCAATATACCACCGCCCACCTGGGCAACGTTCCAGCCCATTTTGCCCTGTTCATCATCAAAAAAGCGGTATTTCAATATCTTATCAATCAGCTTTTTGCCTTTTTCCAGATTATCGTCTTTGCCCAACCCCAGAAAAACCAGAATTCCTTTTTCAATTTCTCCGGTAGTTTCACCCTTGACCACGACTTTAGCTTCTAAAACTCTTTGTAATAAGGCACGCATTTTACATATTGACTGAAAACCACAGATAGACGTGATTGTAGCAAGAAAAAAATCTGGAGCAGTATGAGATGCTGTTTTTATGAACTTTAAATATCTGAAAATCAATTGATTAATTTTTATAAATTCATTAAAGCGATTGAATTTATAAAAATAATCTGTTTTATCTATTTATTGTGCTCGCGTATCTTAGTCTGTGCAGGAAAGGTAATAAATTAAGAGATTTAGAAATGTTTAAGCGTTCATTACTGGTTGCAATGCTTGCAACCGTCACAGCCGCACAAGCTGCTCCTTTAACGAAAGACAATGGCGCGCCAGTGGGCGATAACCAGAACTCGATCACTGCGGGTCCAAATGGTTCTGTACTCCTTCAGGACGTTCAACTGGTACAAAAATTACAACGTTTTGGTCGTGAACGTATTCCTGAGCGCGTGGTACATGCACGTGGTACGGGTGCCTATGGTGAGTTCGTCGCAACCAAAGACCTTTCTGATCTTACCCTTGCTTCATTATTTAAAGCCGGTACTAAAACTCCAGTTTTCTTACGTTTTTCTACCGTAATTCACGGTAAGGGTTCACCCGAAACCCTACGAGATCCGCACGGTTTTGCAGTGAAATTCTACACTCAGGAAGGCAACTGGGACTTGGTCGGTAACCAGACCCCGGTATTCTTTATCCGTGATGCGATCAAATTCCCGGACTTCATTCATGCCATGAAGCCAAGCCCGGTGACGAATGTTCAAGATGCCAACCGCGTGTTTGACTTCCTGTCGAGCCAGCCATGGGCCAGCAACATGCTGACTTATGTGTATGGCAAGCAAGGTGTTCCAACCAGTTACCGCGAACAGGACGGTTTTGGGGTACACGCTTACAAACTGTATAACGACAAAGGCGAATACAAATACGTGAAATTCAACTTCCGTTCAAAACAGGGCGTGAAGGGCTTGAACGTAAAAGAAGCGGCTGAGCAGCAAGGCAAAGATTTCAACCACTTGACCAATGATCTTTATCACAACATCTATGCAGGTAATTTCCCGAAATGGGACCTGTACATTCAGGTGATTGATCCTAAAGACTTGGGCAAGTTTGATTTCGATCCGCTAGATCCAACCAAAATCTGGCCAACCGAGCTGGTGCCGGAAACCAAAGTCGGCACCTTGACCCTGAACCGTATGCCGAAGAACTTCTTCAACGAGACTGAACAGTCGGCATTTGCGCCAGGTAATCTGGTACCAGGTATCGAGCCGTCTGAAGACCGTCTGTTACAAGGTCGAATCTTCTCTTACTCAGATACCCAAATGTACCGTCTGGGTGCGAATCACCAGCAAATTCCGGTAAACCGTCCAGTGGTGAATGTGAACAACAATAACCAGGATGGTTACATGAATATCTCTGAGCGTGACTCGGATGTGAACTATGAGCCAAGCCGTAAAGAGCCAAAAGCTGCTACTGAAAAAGCACGTGCAGTACAAACTCCTTTAACTGGCCATATTCAGCAGATCGGGACCAAAGAGCAGAACTTCAAGCAGGCAGGTGAGCTGTACCGTTCATATACGGCCAAGGAAAAAGATGACCTGATCATGAACCTTGCTGCTGACCTTGGTAATGTCAAAGATTCAGAAACCAAGCACATCATGTTGTCTTATTTCTACAAGGCAGATGCGGACTACGGTACCCGCATGACCAAGGCAGTGAACGGTAACCTGGCGACTGTTAAAGCCAAAGCTGCAAAGTTAAAAGACTGATTTCGATTGGTCTTGAGGAACTGGTGATTAGGGCATAGCGCATCACCTCCGAAAAGTCCTGTAAAACTCCAAACCTTTCCTGCACCCTAGGGGGAGTTTTACAGGCACTTCGTTTTTTATCTCATCTCAGGTGAATATGGTCCTGAGTGACTGAAATTTTCTTTTCGATTTCTGTTGGAGTTCATCATGAACGTTATGCCACACGCATTTTTAGCCAGTATTCTTGCCTTCAGTTCTATATTCGCAACGGCTGTTGAAGTGAAGAATGTCTCCCTTGCAAAAACAGCGGCAAGCATTCAGATGAACTCACAACAGGAATTGGTCAACCTGTTCTTTGCTGCGGCTAAAGTTGGCAATAGTGAAGTTATCAACGAATTTCTGAAACATGGCTTCCCGGTCGATGTACGCAATAAAGACGGTTATACGCCGCTGATGATGGCGACTTATTATGGCCATCAGGAGATTGTCAGCAGTTTGCTTAAACATGGTGCTGACCGCTGTGCCCGGGACAATCGAGGCAATACGGCCTTAATGGGTGCCTTGTTTAAAATGGAATTTGCCATTGCCAAGCAGCTGCATCAGGCTGACTGTGATGCCCAGGCCCAGAAAACCGGGCAAAAGACTACTGCTGAGTTTGCCAATGTGATTGGTCAGGAAAAACAGTTACAGCAATTGATTCAGGAGCAGGAAAAAACCCAGGTCAAAACCCAGAAATAAGCCGGTTTATGTTGGGATACTGTTGTTGAAAATCCGGCCGGCTGTACGTAAATCCTGCAATATTGCATGACTTTTTATGCTTTAATGCAAAGATAAGCACAGCGATATTCCTTTAGTTATGGCTCCAATTATCCATTCTCTGTTAGATACTGACTTGTACAAATTCACCATGTTGCAAGTGGTCTTACACAAGTTTCCACAAACGCATAGTGTCTACCATTTCCGTTGTCGTAATCTGGAAGATACAGTTTATCCCCTGACGGATATTCTGGATGATCTGAACCATCAACTCGATCTGCTGTGCCAGCTTAAATTTAAAGAAGACGAATTACAGTATTTACGCAGTCTACGTTTTATCAAAAGTGACTTTGTTGACTATCTGGAACTGTTCCAGCTGAAACGCCGTTTTATCAAGGCCAGTATTGACAGTCAGGGGCGTCTGGATATTGTGATAGAAGGTCCGATGGTTCAGGCCATGATGTTCGAGATCTTTGTCCTTTCCATTGTCAATGAGCTGTATTTCAGCCGGATTCGTACCCCTGAAGTGCTGGTCGAAGGCGAGCGCCGTTTAAAGGCTAAAGTGGAGCTGTTAAAACAGTATGCTGCCGCACAGGACCCAAATGATCCCCCATTTCTGGTGTCGGACTTCGGTACCCGCCGTCGTTTCAGCTTTGCATGGCAGAAGCATGTGGTTGAAGAATTTAACAAAGCTGCACCTTATGTGTTCCGTGGTACCAGTAATGTACTGCTGGCCAAAGAGTTGGGCATTACTCCAATTGGCACCATGGCGCATGAATTTTTGCAAGCTTTTCAGGCACTGGATGTACGTTTGCGGAATTTCCAGAAAGCCGCACTGGAAACCTGGGTACAGGAATACCGTGGTGACCTGGGAATTGCCCTGACTGATGTGGTGGGAATGGATGCTTTCCTGCGTGACTTTGACCTGTACTTTGCCAAGCTGTTTGATGGCCTGCGTCATGACAGTGGTGATCCTTACGAATGGGGTGATAAAGCCTATGCCCACTATAAAAAGCTGAAAATAGACAGCAAAACCAAGATGCTGACTTTCAGTGATGGCCTGAATCTGGAAAAAGCCTGGAAATTACATCAATACTTTAAAGACCGTTTCCAGGTCAGTTTTGGAATCGGGACCAATCTGACCAATGATATGGGACAGACACCACTGAATATTGTCCTAAAACTGGTGGAATGCAACCGTCAGTCGGTGGCCAAGATTTCAGACAGTCCGGGCAAAACCATGACAGATAATGATACCTTCCTGGCCTATTTACGTCAGGTGTTTAGCGTTACAGAAACTGCTTAACAGGGACACATTCTATTTAAAAACTGCTTCAGTATTGAGGCAGTTTTTTATTTCTGAGTCAGCTTTTTCTACTTTTCCTTAGCTAAAATTATGCTAAGGATCTTGATAAAAATATCATAATTGAAAAAATGAGCTGTGCTAAGATCAGATAGATTTGACCGTGACGACACCTGATAATGATGACAGCTTCAGCCTTGGATTTTGGCCTGCTGATTGAAGCAGAAGACCTGGTTCCGTATCTGGGACATGAGAAACTCAGAATTGTGGATTTAAGCCGGGCTTCGGTCTACGAGCAATTGCATATTCCACATGCCCTACATTTAAAGCCTAAACTTCTGGTGCGCCAGGAAGAAACGGCGATGGGACTATTACCGGATACCGAAGGCTTACAGGCTCTCATCAATTATCTGAATATTTCTCCAGAACATCATGTCGTGGCTTATGATGATGAGGGCGGTGCGTGGGCAGGGCGTCTGCTCTGGAACCTGCATTGTCTCGGCTTTGAAAATACCAGTTTACTCAATGGCGGGATTCATGCCTGGCTTGGTGCCAGTCTGCCTACTTCATCTGATCAGGAAACTGTTCAGCCGGTCGAGCATTTAGTTCAGGTACAACTCGAGCACAAGGCCCAATTCCAGATTGGCTATGAGGAATTAAGACAACAGGTTGAAAATGAAAATATTCAGCTCTGGGATTGTCGTACAGAAGAAGAATATACCGGCCTGCGTCTGGCAGCGCGACGCGGTGGTCACATTCCAGGTGCACGTCATTTTGAGTGGAGTACTGCCCTTAACCGGCAAAATCATTTAAAATTACATCCTTTACCACGTACACAGCAGCGTCTGGAACAACTGGGTTTTGATTTGAATCAACCGGTTGTAGCGTATTGTCAGTCCCATCACCGTTCAGGTCTGGCTTATATTCTGGGCCGGTTATTGGGCTGGAATATCCGGGCCTATGATGGTGCGTGGAGTGAATGGGGCAACCGCCTCGATAGTCCAATCGCTACAGGAGAGGTGCCATCTTGAGCATCACATCGCGTCTAAAACAACAACTGTTTATCCAGGCCCAAAAAGTGGTGCCGCAGCATCGCCTGTCACGTGTGGTAGGAAAAATTGCAGCCAGTGAAAATCCGATTGTAAAAACAGCAGTCATTACAGCATTCAAGACCAAATACGGGATTGATATGTCGATTGCTGAGCAAACTAATGCACTGAAGTTTAATTCATTTAATGACTTCTTTACCCGTGGTCTGAGAACAGGTGTACGTGCGGTAGATGCGGATTCAACTGCGATTGTTTCTCCTGCGGATGGCGCGATTTCCCAACTGGGTAAAATTGAAAATGGCGATGTATTTCAGGCCAAAGGGCAGAAGTTCACTGTTGAAAATCTGATTGCCGATCCGCAACTGGCCGAACCCTTTAAAAATGGTGAATTCGCGACAGTGTATCTGTCACCACGTGACTATCACCGTGTACATATGCCATTTGCCGGAACACTGACTGAAACCCTGTATGTACCGGGTGAACTGTTCTCGGTTAACCAGACGACAGCAGAAAACATTCCGGGCCTGTTTGCCCGTAATGAACGTATGGTCTGCCTGTTTGATACAGAACTCGGCCGTATGGCAGTGGTATTGGTGGGTGCGATGATCGTCGCAGGGATTGAAACGGTTGCTACGGGTAAGGTGAAACCGTCTGGGCGTATCGAACTGAATCAGCATGATTTATTTCTAGAAAAAGGTGCAGAGCTGGGCCGTTTCTACCTCGGTTCAACCGCAATTATCCTGTTTGAAGAAAATAAAATGCATTGGGATGAAAAGTTTAAAGCCAATTCAACTGTATTGATGGGCGAAGCACTCGGGCATACGGTTTAAAAATTTTAGCTTCCCTTTTGAAAAAGGGGAAGGTTGCCTCTCCTTGTAGGAGATGAGCAGCACTGCTGCGCAAGGGAGAGGTTCAAAAAAAAGCGCCATCAGGCGCTTTTTTATTGTTAAGGTTTATCGTTTTACGACGATTGAATCGATTCCGCTATTTTGCAAGGTTTGCTGCGCGAAGATCGCAGCTTCTGCTGAATCGTAAGGACCAGAAACCACGCGATACCAGACTTTGCCATTTTCCACACTGCGTACCACATCGGCAGATAAGCCATTAAGAATAATTTCTGCACGGCGAGCATCCGCCTGATCTGGGTCATCAAAACTGCGCACCTGCAGAATATAACTGGCCGGTGCGGCAACAGGAGCTTCACTGGCTTCCAGGCCAGGCTCAGTTGTGGTCGCCTCAGGTTCAGCCGCTTCAGGGCGGGGGGCTTCTACAATGACTACCGTATCCTGCTTTTTGTTTTCAGGAACTGCCTGTTCAGGAATTGGCGTCACTTGCTGCTGTGGTAACAGGTCATAAAAACGGTAATCTTTGTTGGTGTCTTCTTCTTGGACAGATTCACTGGTTTGAGTCTTCGGTTTGACTGGTTCCCATGGCTTCCAGAGCATGAGTGCCATCAAAAAACTTAACACGATTAAAATGATCACGAGTGTGCCGAGCCAGGTTGGAATAAGTGGCTTTTTAGGCTTATTCGGTCTTTCAGATACACCGCGCTGCGTTTTTCCAAACACTTGGGATTTTCCTCTTATTAATCGGGACATATAGAAAAGGCATAACAGCAGTTATGCCCCTACTATCATTTCATCCTATGTGATCAGAATCTAAAAGTCATCCTCTAGATCACAAATCACACAGAATTTTAATTTATCTGTATCTTCAAGCACATAGCTAAAGTTACAAAATATCTGCTCAGCAGATAAACGGTAAGGCTTTGCTTACATGCTCTCAGGAGCAGACACACCTAAAAGCTCTAAACCATTACGTAATACCTGGCGAACATTCACAGATAACAATAAACGTGCCTGAGTCAACTCAGCATCATCACCCAGAACCTTATTGTCGTTGTACCAGCCATGGAACAGCGCAGCCAGTTCTTTCAGGTAATTGCCAATCTGATGTGGTTCATAACTGTTTGCAGCACGCACCACGATCTCCGGATATGCTGCCAGTTTTGCCAGGATTTCAGTTTCCGCTTCCAGCTCGAGTTTAGCTGCCAGACTGCGAGCGGTCGCTGCATCAAAGTTTACACCGATAGAGGCTGCCTTTTCTAACATACGGCAGATCCGGGCATGTGCATACTGGATGTAATACACTGCGTTGTCCTTACTTTGTGACACGGCAAGATCCAGGTCAAAGTCGATGTGCTGTTCAGACTTGCGCATTACGTAGTAGAAACGTGCTGCATCATTACCGACTTCTTTACGCAGGTCACGCAAGGTCACGAACTGGCCTGAACGGGATGACATTTGTACCATCTCGCCACCGCGCCACAGGCTGACAAACTGAACTAAAAGTACAGTCAGTTTCTTCGAGTCATAACCCAGCGCATCAATGGCCGCTTTGACACGTGAGATATAACCGTGGTGGTCTGAACCCCAGATATCAATAATATCGGTATAGCCACGTTGCAACTTGTTCAGGTGGTAGGCAATGTCAGACGCGAAGTAGGTGGTCTGGCCATTACGGCGTTTCACCACACGGTCTTTTTCATCACCAAATTCAGTCGACTTGAACCAGATGTTGCCATCTTTTTCGTACAGGAAACCGCGCTGATCCAGAGTTTGTAAGGCTTCTTCAATTTTTTCAGTGAGAGAAGCTTCGCTGAACCACTGGTTGAAAGTCACTCCGAACTCACCCAGATCGTCTTTAATGTCATCCAGAATGGCTTTTAAAGCAGCCTGATGGAAAACACGGTAGCCTTCATTTAATAAGGTTTGTGAATTGAAGATCAGGCCATCGATATGCTTTTCTTTATCGCCAGAAACAACGACTTTATTGCCTTCAGCATCGGGCTCTGCAGCATATTGCACATCTTCCGGTACATCTTTATAAACATCTGCAACAGGGCGGACATAGGCATCACCATCCTGGTCAATAATGCTTTGCGCGATTTCTTTAACGTAGTTGCCCTGGTAAGCATTTTTCGGAAAGACCAGTTCCTGACCGGTTAATTCTAAGTAACGCAGGTAAGTAGAAGTCGCCAGAATATCCATCTGACGGCCAGCGTCATTGACATAGTATTCACGGTCGACTTTGGCACCGGTCGCTTCAAGCAGATTCGCCACCGTCATACCATATGCAGCACCACGGCCATGACCCACGTGCAGGCTAGAGGTTGGATTGGCAGATACGAACTCAACCTGGATACGTTTGCCGGCATTGACCTGGGTACGACCATACGTTGCCTGTTGGGCCTGAATTTGATCTAGGACTGCAAAGCGCTGGACGGCATTCAGAAAGAAGTTAATAAAACCGGGGCCGGCAATTTCTGCCTTGCTGATATCTGCCACTTCAGGTAGGGCAGCAAGAATCTTTTCTGCTAAATCACGTGGCTTCATACCTGCAGCTTTCGACGCGATCATGGCAATATTCGACGCAAAGTCACCATGGCTTCGGTCTTTGGTACGCGTCAAATTACTTGTATTATTCCAGTCAGATGGGAGTACGCCTTGTGCCTGTAGAGTGTGCACTGCATGATCGAGAGCTGCTTGTATTGCCGTATTCATAATCAGTCGAAAATAGAGATCGCAGAAAAACAGCAAATATAGCAAATTTCCGGCTGTTTAGGTAAAAGCATTTATAGAGAAGAAAAACTATACAATTAACCGTCATGAATTTTCTAATTAAATCAATAGAGAATAACGGGATAAATCTCATGAAAATTGAATTAATGTCAGGCAAAACTATCTGAATAAAAAAATCACTCAGCCAAGTCTGAAGATTTGGCTTATATTGTTGGTAGTCGAAGAACAAACAAAAAAGAGGCAGTATGGCTTCACTACAACGTCCAACTATTATCGGGAACATTCCTAAACTTCCTGCAAAATGGGCACTGATTATTGTGCCTTTTATCCTGTCCTGCCTGATGAGTGGTATTATTTCCATGATCAATATGCTGCGTACCCTCGGCTGGACTGAAGGATTTATCGCTCTCTGGTTTCATAACTGGATGATTTCCTGGGCGATTGCTTTTCCAATTGTGGTGACCTTATTGCCGTTTGTACGTAGATTTACTGGGCTATTGGTAGACATGTCCGGACCTCAGCCACCCAAATGATCATTTTTAAATTTACTCGGGTGGGGAATGGCTCTCTGACGACTTAAAAGCTGGGCTGTATTGAGCAAACAGCCTCACCTTTAAATTAAATGCTCCACCGCCGCCCGGATGATCCCGAGCACCAGACCGATACAGGCCCCAACTACCACGCCATTGACCCGGATCATATGCAGGTCACCACCGACCTCATTTTCAATCTTGTCAATCATCTCGCTTGAATCCCATTCGTGGATGCGCTCGCTGATAAAACGGATGACTTTTTCACTGTACTGGTCGCTCAGGTCCACCGCGATTCCGCTGAGACGTTTATTCAGCAGCTCACGAACTGAGGCGTTCGAGATAATATTTTCTCCGACCTGCTGGATAGCAATCCTGAGATTTTCCGCAATACCCGAGTCTGGTTTTTGCAAGTCTTCCTTGATTGCATCACATAAAATCACCACGGCACCGCTGATAAAATTCAGCACTTGTGGACTATCCAGTAAGGCATCTTTGGTTTCATTCAGACGCTGGCTGGCTTCACTGTCATTATCCGACAGCTGTAACATCCAGTTATGTCCCATTTCCTCAATTTTAAGTCGCCATGGATGATCTGGATCGGCCAGCATGGCTTCAACCCGCTGAATGACAGAGTCGATACTGCGTTGCTGCACATCAATCCCGATCCAGCTGGCACCTTTGGCCAGTTTCCACACGCCCATTTCCTTAAACAGGTTACGGGTCAGTTCCCGGGTCTGTTCGGGATGAGAGGTCATCCAGGCATGTACCACATCCAGTCCGCGCTGTAGCACATCCTGATGGAAATCATTGTCCAGTACTGCGCGTAGCATTTCACTGGCCAGGGTATTGATCTGGGTGTTTTTGACCCATTGCACGCTATTGCTCTGGATAAATCCGGCAATCTGTTCCTGCCCGACAAATTCAAAGATTTTCGGAGCCATCTGCTGGATGACCTGAGTCACCTGGACATTGTTCTGTGGGTTGGCCAGCCAGCGCCCCGCGGCCAGACTGAGGTCGGTACTCTCCAGACTGCGCTGTACAATTTGTGGAGAAAGAAAGTTTTCCTGGACAAAACGGCCCATCGATTCTGCAATCCGGGCCTTGTTGCGTGGAATAATTTCGGTGTGGTCACGTAAAAACTTGGGAATAGGCAGACGGCCAAAGGGATTGCGGAACAGAACCGTAATCGCATACCAGTCTGCCAGACCACCAACTACCCCCGCTTCTGCCGAAAGCATCAGGATCTGAAGCAGCCAGACATATTCCGGCAGCAGTTTGGCTGCCACCATCAATGCCAACCAGATCAGAACCGCAACCACCAGGGCAATGGTCGCGAAACGTTTACTGCGTTGTAGGCTCGGGGAAATACGCTCTGTCTGCATGAATCATCCTGTCAGGAGGGATTGGCCGGTTGCGGTTGCAGCACTGCACCAGATGGACTTAAACCATATTTAGCGCCAAGTGACTGTAAAATCAAGCGGGCATCAAAAGCATCTTGAGGTGCCTGATTGGCCTTGAAGCATTCAATAGTATAGGCCACCTGGGCAGGATCCAGAGTCACGGTATAAGGACGGTCATAGAATGGGTCAGGCCAGAAACCCGGATAACGGCGGTAATAACCAAACGGATAGTAGCTCGGTGCTGGATAAACCACGGCCTGCCGCGGCGGTTGGGTCCGGTTACTTGGATCATTGAGTACCCTGAAGAACTGAAAGCCATTCTGTACGGTGGTCTGGGCGGCTTTGAGCAGGGTAATTTCTTCCGCTGTACCAAAACTCATATTGGGGCGTGCCTGAAAGCTGATGCGATAGGTATTGGCATTCAATGGCGTGGTGCTGTACTGGCCGAGCTGGTCAAAGGTCAAGGGTTTAGAAGGTGTGGTGGCACAGCCCGTCAGGCTAAGGGCAGCAACTATACCTAATCCCAGTAGTGTATTTTTCATGTTCGGTCTCCTGATGCAATGATCCAGTCCGGACAGCCTGTTAAAAAATCTTAAAAGCTGCTGTCAGGCTGGGTCAGGAAAATAAGTTCTTCATTGGTCGATTCACGGCCCAAGATTTGATTTCTGTGCGGGTAACGTCCAAAGCGGTCAATAATGACCTTGTGCTTTTTCTCGAATTCCAGATTGGTCGGATTACCCAGACGCTGGAAGAGTTTCAAAGCGAATTCATGAATCAGTCTGGATTCACTGTGCATAAACGGCATATAAAGAAAAGCACGCTGTTCCGGACTGAGCTGTTGATCCAGGTTCAGGCTGATGGCTTCCTGAGCCAAAGCCAGTGCCAGACTGTCTTGGGCAAAAGCCTGGGGAGAATCCCGGAATAAATTTCGTGAAAATTGATCCAGAACAATAATTTCAGCCAGACGGCCTTCTGCGGTTTTACGCCAGGCCCAGAGTTCAGCTTGGGTTGCCTGCCGATGGGTGCTCATGAACTGCTGTGCAATACTTTGGTCGAATTCATGACTCTGGCTAAACCATAATGGCTGGCTGTCCGCATGAAACCAGAAGTCTAAAATATCTTGATAATTCATAATATTTACAATTCATTAGCATCTATTTGTTAATAAAATCACAAATTATCCATGTCTTATAGAGGAAGTTTGTGTTAAATATTTGCCAAATTAAAAATCAAAGGTTTGCCTGAAAACTAGGCAGCCTGTCATATGCCGGCATGAAATCGCGTTATACTGATTAAACTGATGATTTTAATTTATTTAATAGTTTAGCCCCCTTAAGCGAGATTGTAATGAGTCAACCTGAATCGACTTCCCTAAATGTGTTACCGACCTGGGTCGAGTCGTCACTCATCAAAGGCATGCTGCGTGGTATTGAGCGTGAAAGCTTACGCATGCAAAGTGATGGATTCCTGTCACAGGCAGCGCATCCTCGTGCCTTGGGTTCAGCCTTGACTCATCCCCATATCACGACGGACTATTCTGAAGCATTGATGGAGTTCATTACTCCGCCACAAGACAGTATTAAAAAAGCGCTAGATTATCTCAGTGATATTCATGCGATTGTGCATCACCATCTGGAAAATGATGAAAAACTCTGGCCCTTGTCGATGCCGTGTATGCTGGACAGCAGTGATGACAGCATTCCGCTGGCACAGTATGGCAGCTCAAACATCGGCCTATTCAAGACCTTGTATCGTCATGGTCTAGGTGTACGTTATGGCCGCCGTATGCAGACGATTTCAGGCGTGCACTATAATCTGTCTTTTCCGGATCATCTGTTCGAGGCCTTACAGCAGCAGGAACAGGACGAATCTCTCAAGGCATTAAGCTTGCAGGATTATCGCAGCCACCGCTATATGGGGCTGATCCGTAACTTTATCCGCCTGACCCCACTGGTCATGTTCCTGATCGGGGCCAGTCCGGCAGTCTGCCAGTGCTTCATGACCGGCCGTGACCATTTCTTGTTGCCATTGGTCAAAGGCACCCTATATTCTCCATATGCGACTGCACTGCGTATGGGGCGTTT
Organism: Acinetobacter sp. 197; assembly: GCF_048148385.1. Classification (NCBI taxonomy): domain Bacteria; kingdom Pseudomonadati; phylum Pseudomonadota; class Gammaproteobacteria; order Moraxellales; family Moraxellaceae; genus Acinetobacter; species Acinetobacter sp. 197. Next base: position 152,759 of record NZ_JAYWZK010000005.1, on the reverse strand, counting down.
TGGTTATCAGAACTCTGCGCAGAAACAGCTCGGTATTCACTACAATAATTTGCAGGACTATCTGGATGGACTGCAAAAAGCCGTCAAAACGCCCTATGAGCCGTTTAGCCGTTTAGGATTGGACGATGCAAATGGTCAGCCGATCCAGATCAATGATCATGTGCTGCAAATCGAAAATGAATATTACAGCTTAGTGCGCCCGAAACAGGTACCGCAAGCGGGCGAAACACCCTCCCAGGCCTTGGAAAATCGCGGAATTGCCTATATCGAGTTGCGTGCAGTCGATGTCAATCCTTATAGTCCGACTGGTATCAATGAAGATACAGCCGGTTTTCTTGAAGTACTGGCCCTGTACTGTCTATTACAGGACAGTCCGGCACTACTCGGTGATGAACAGGACCTCATTGAGCAGAATCAGGCCGAGGTCGTCAACCGTGGCCGTGCACCTAATGCAGCGATTATAGAAAATGGCCAGTCTTATCTGATTGAAGACTGGTGTGGCATGCATTTGCAGCGCATGCTGCCCCTGGCCAAGCTGCTTGATTCGACCTATGACATCACCGTGTATACCGATGCCCTCAAAACCATGATGCTCCGGGTCGATGAAGTTGATGCTACCCTGTCTGCCCTGGTGGTCGGGGATATACGTAAACAGGGCGGTATGTGGCATTTTGGCCAACATCTGGCACAGCAGCACAGCCTGGTCTATGAAGAACATCAGCTCAGTCCCGAAACACTGGCTTATTTTGAAGAAATGTCACAAAAGTCATTGCAGCAGCAACAGCAACTCGAGCAAGATAGCAGCATCAGTTTTGCTGATTATTTAGCCCAATATCGATAAAAAACAAGAGGATTCACCATGCAATGGGGTTATCGCTTCGTGAGTGGGGTGTTGTTTCTGGCTGCTGTCATCGGCATGGCATTTGCCTTATATCTTGAGCATGTACAAGGGCTTGCACCTTGTCCGCTCTGTGTGTTTCAACGTGTCGGATTAATCGGACTGGGGATTATCTCCCTCATTGCATGTCTGCATAACCCTGCATCCAATCTCATGAAACGGTTTTATGCCTTGCTGGGTTCGCTCAGTATTTTGTGGTCTGTGGGGGTGGCGGCGCGGCATGTCTGGCTGCAGAACCTGCCCCCAGATCAGGTGCCGAGCTGTGGTCCCGGTCTGGAATACTGGCTGGAAACCTTGCCGTTGCAGTCTGTATTACAACAGGTGCTCAATGGTTCAGGGGAATGTGCCACGGTTGACTGGACCTTCCTGGGCCAATCCTTGCCTGTCTGGTCCTTGATCTTTTTCAGTATTTTACTGCTGGTCAGTGTATGGCAACTGCTGCGTAAATATAAAACCGTACCGGTTAAACGACTGAGAGACAAATATTAATTCAGTCAGTCATAAAAAAGCCCTTAATCGAGGGCTTTTTTATGTGCTTGAGTTTAGGTCAGGGCAATGCCTTCCAGGCTGTCCAGGTCCATTAGATATTCATGAATCTGATCAAAGGCTTCATCTTCTACACTTGGATAAAACCAGCGTACGATCTGTTCGGCCACCAGTGGATGATACTGAATTTCAAAATGGTTCAGGCCATAGAAAATAGCCTTATGTGCATCCGGGACTTTGAGCTGGAAACGAGGATTAGGGTGCTCGCCCAAAGCACTTTTCAAACTGACCAGATAATCGCCAATCATATGCAAGGTCTTGTTCTTGCGGTGTTCAAACTCAATGGTACCTGCAACCAGATAGGTATCGATATGAGAGGGAATCGGGGCAGGTTTGCGGTGATCATCCATAAGGCCGATACGAAGCGGATTATGCTCCCAGTCATCATCACGAACACTACCATGGCGTAAATCCAGAATCCCGTTACTGCGGATATTGACCAGATGGCCAATTAGCCGGATCAGTGGAAAATGTCCAAGTTTGTCCTGCAGGCTAAAGCCAAAACGTTCCAGTACCGCACCATGATGCGGTGAACCCAGACAAACCAGATTCTCCACCATGTTGACCCAGCCATACATATTTTGCTTGCCATAGAACAGTGCACTGCGTGAAACCAGTCCACCCATACTATGTCCAATCAGGTCAATACTGGTAATTCGCGGATTGCGGGTGACCAGTTCCTGTAAGGTATTTGCCAGACTGCGACCATTGGCAGAAATCCGGCGTCCGGTATTGTAGTTCAGGTAGAGCATGGTATTGCGGCTGCGCTGCGCCAGTAATTTTTCCCCGATTCCTTCATATTTGCGATTTGACCAGTCTAAATGGTTCATGCACAGGCCATGTACAAACAGGGTAATACGGCCGCTCAGCTCACCTTTTTGCAGCGAGCCATAATGGTCATAGATCACCATCGGTAGGGCGAGAGGGTTTTGATATTTCAGCAGGTAGTCCCCGATAATGCCATTTAAGGCACTGACCAGGAAATGCAAGGAAGGGGTCAACGGTTTGTTGTGCAGTTTTGGAAACCGTTCAATGATCTGGCGCAAAGCGGGAGCAATCAGGGTATTGCCATAATGAAACAGCATGTCATAAGACATTTGGTAGAGCCGCACAATCGAAGGAATATTCTGAATTTTCTGTGAATTGTTTTCACTTAAACCAAAAATACTCATTAAAATTTCGCGTTGAAGACTTTTGACCAGCTCCTGGATCACATCATTAAAGCGCATCGTGACCAGCTGCGCCAGACCTTCCAGTACATCGGCCTGACTCGGCGGGGTTCGGTCCCAGCGACAATAGGTTTCATGTAACGGTGTCAAACTTGGCATCTGATCCTGTCCTTTCATTGAGCCGCGTGTAGTACTGTCTTTCTTTTTAAAGAACTTCGCGGTATAAATTCTTTTTCTTGTTGGGTTTCCAGATTTTTAAGAGCCTTCGATTAAAATAACGAGAATGAGAAAAGATTTTGAGCTTTTTTGTCAGACAATTTAAGCAATTAACAGGTTATAAAAAGTAGTGTACTTCACATTTTTAAATTAAATTTTGATGATTGATGGGTTTTTTGTTGATAGTTGATGAATATCATTTATTTGCATGGATTTAAGAGTAATTCGAACTCGATCAAGGGGAAATTGCTGCAACACTACTGTGCACAGTATCCAGAGATCCGGGTACATTTACCTGATTTAAACATGCCACCGAATGCTGCCATTGCACATGTGTCCGCGCTGATTGAGTCAATGCAAAAGGTCGCATTGCTGGGCAGCAGTCTCGGGGGATTTTATGCGACACATCTGGTCGCACAGCATGCTGTGCCTGCTGTACTGATCAATCCGGCAATGCGACCATGGCAACTGTTTCGTGAACTGTTTGATGAGCAGTTACCTTATCAGGTACATCCAAACTGGTGTCTGGATGAAGTAGATCTGACACAACTGCAACAATTGGCCCTGCCGGTTGCACAAGATGCAGACAAAATACTGGTTCTGCTGCAACAAGGTGATGAAGTTTTGGATTATCGTGAAGCACATCGTTATTATAGTGCTGCGCATCCCCCGGCTATGCTGATGACTGAAGCGCATGGCAGTCACGGGATGGATGATTTTGCGGAAAAAATTCCGTTCGTCTTACAGTTTTTATTGGACTGCATAAAAAAGGAAACCGAATAACGTGTCTCAATATACGGCTCAATCTCTCGAAGTTCTGTCTGGTCTGGACCCGGTCCGTCGTCGTCCGGGCATGTATACCGATACTTCTCGTCCCAACCATTTGGCCCAGGAAGTGATTGATAATGCTGTCGATGAGGCACTGGCAGGGCATGCCAATAAAATTACCGTCACGGTCTATAAAGATGGTTCTTTGTCAGTCGAAGACAATGGCCGTGGTATGCCGGTAGATATACACCCGGAATATGGCCAGAGCGGTATTGAAATCATCATGACCAAACTGCATGCCGGCGGCAAGTTCAGTACCGATAACTACCAGTTTTCCGGTGGCTTGCATGGCGTCGGGATCTCGGTGGTGAATGCACTGTCGACCCGTGTTGAAGTTGCGGTACGGCGTCAGGGTAACCTGTATAAAATGGCCTTTGAAAATGGCGAACCGGTTGCACCACTTGAAGTACTGGCAGGTAAGGCACCAAAACGGGTATCCGGGACAACAGTTCACTTCTGGCCAGAAGCTAAATATTTTGATTCGCCTAAATTTGCCTTAAAAGCGTTAAAACATAATCTCAAAGCCAAAGCTGTTCTGGCCGCAGGTTTACAGATCAATTATATTGATCAGATCAATGATGAAAAGATCACCTGGCAGTTTGAAAATGGTCTGGTTGACTATTTGATGGATGAGTTGGAAGACCGTGAAATTATTCCGGCACCAGCTTTTGTCGCCACAGGTGATGCAGAGCGCGCCAGCGCAGAATTTGCGATTTGCTGGAATGTTGAAGGTGGTGAAAGTGTTCAGGAATCTTATGTCAACCTGATTCCGACCGCGCAGGGCGGCACCCATGTGAATGGTTTGCGTTCAGGCGTGACTGATGCGATGCGCGAGTTCTGTGAACTGCGTAATTTGCTGCCGCGGAATATGAAACTCTCTGCCGAAGACGTCTGGGACGGCGTGAACTATATCCTGTCACTGAAATTCCAGGAGCCGCAGTTCTCAGGTCAGACCAAAGAACGTCTGTCGAGCCGTGAAGCAGTAGGGATTGTGCAGAATATTGCCAAAGATGCCTTTGCATTATGGTTGAACCAGAATTCTGACATTGCCATGCAACTGGCTGAAATGGCCATTTCCAAAGCCGGTCGCCGTCTGAAAGCGGCCAAGAAAGTTGAGCGTAAGAAGATTGTCGCGGGTCCAACTTTGCCGGGGAAACTGTCGGATTGTGTAGGCCATGATCTAGACCAGTCAGAATTGTTTATTGTGGAAGGGGATTCTGCGGGCGGTTCGGCCAAGCAGGCGCGTGACAAGAATTTTCAGGCGATCATGCCAATTCGTGGCAAGATTTTAAATACCTGGGAAGTCTCTTCTGATGAAGTACTGGCATCTCAGGAAGTACACAACATCGCGATTGCCATTGGCGTGGATCCGGGTTCAGATGATCTGTCTGAGCTGCGTTATGGCAAGATCTGTATTCTGGCCGATGCCGACTCGGATGGTCTGCATATTGCGACCCTGCTTTGCGCCCTGTTTGTGAAGCATTTCCCAACTCTGGTCGAAGAAGGGCATCTGTATGTCGCCATGCCGCCTTTATTCCGGATTGATGACAACAAAGATGTGCACTACGCTTTGGATGAAGACGAGCTGAACAGCATCCTGAAAAAATGCAAAACCAAGAATCCGCAAATTACCCGATTTAAGGGTCTGGGCGAGATGAATGCCAGCCAGTTGCGTGAAACTACACTTGATCCGAACACGCGCCGTCTGGTGCAGCTGGATCTGGATGATGCGCATTTTACCGCAGGTCTACTGGATAAACTCTTGGCAAAAAAACGTGCCAGTGACCGCAAAGACTGGCTGGAGCAAAAAGGTAATCTGGCAGATTTGGTGGTTTAAACTATCGAATTTGAGCAATCAAAAAATCCCGCAAGCGCGGGATTTTTTGTTTTAAAACAGTGCAAAAAATATTCAATGAGCTGCACTTTTTTTGTACACGCTCTTCCGTTTTAGTTTGATCATATTTTCATTGGTCTTTACCAAAGCTATTTAAGGATGGATTGGGGCTCAGTATTTAAATAGACCATGATTTCTTTTCAGTATTACTAAATCTATGATTAATAATACAAATAATGAGGTAGGTTAAAGTAATTTTTTTATTTTTCGAAGTCTTGGCACAGAAATTGAATCACTCCAAGCAGATGTAAAACAAGACAAGCATGAAACATGCACCATTATAAAGTTTGGAGAAAATCTGATGTTCCAACGCAATTTATTTTCAAAAAGTATTTTAGCCGTAACTATGGCAGGGGCTGTTACATTAACAGGATGTTCAAAATCAAATGATGCAGCACCAACAGGTGAGAGTGAGCCAAAAGCAGCCGCCAGTGGTGACACGATTAAGGTCGGTATCCTGCATTCATTGTCAGGCACGATGGCAATCTCCGAAACATCACTCAAAGATACTGCCTTAATGGCTATTAAAGAAATTAATGCCAATGGCGGTGTGCTCGGTAAAAAATTAGAGCCTGTGGTCGTTGATCCTGCATCTGACTGGCCGCTATTTGCAGAGCAAGCACGGCAGTTGATTACCCAAGACAAAGTTGCGGTGATTTTTGGTGCATGGACATCGGTATCGCGTAAATCTGTTTTGCCCGTTGTTGAAGAACTCAATGGTTTATTGTTCTATCCCGTACAGTATGAAGGCCAAGAACAATCAAAAAATATTTTTTATACCGGTGCTGCACCAAACCAACAGGCCATTCCTGCGGTGGAATACTTGATGAGTGAGGAAGGAGGTAAGGCTGAGCGTTTTGTATTGCTCGGTACGGACTATGTGTACCCACGGACCACCAACCAGATTTTACGTGCTTTCTTAAAGTCTAAAGGCGTTGCAGATGCCGATATTATGGAAGAATACACTCCATTTGGTCATAGCAACTATCAAACTATTGTGGGCAATGTGAAGAAATTTGCAGCCGGTAAAAAGACTGCCGTGATCTCCACCATTAATGGTGACTCGAATGTACCGTTCTATCGTGAATTGGGTAATCAGGGCATTAAAGCTTCTGATATTCCAGTGATGGCGTTCTCGGTGGGTGAAGAAGAACTGCGTGGTATTGATACCAAACCATTGGTGGGACATTTAGCCGCATGGAACTACTTCATGTCAGTGAAAAATCCAGGTAATACTGAATTTATGAACAAGATGAAGCAGTATGCGGTGGAATACAAACTGCCAAATGCAGCCAAGTTTGTGACCAATGACCCCATGGAAGCGACTTATGTCGGTATCAATATGTGGAAGCAAGCGGTTGAAAAAGCGGGCAGCACAGATGTCGATAAAGTGCGCGAAGCGATGGCAGGTCAGGAATTTAAAGCACCATCGGGTTATACCCTCAAAATGAATGCAAGCAACCATCACTTACACAAGCCAGTCATGATTGGTCAGATTCGTGGTGATGGTCAGTTTGATGTGGTCTACAAAACATCTCAAACTATTCAAGCAGAGCCTTGGAGCCCGTACATTCCTAAATAAGACCTATCTTTTGCCTGCTACAGCCGTAGCAGGCATTCCCTGATTTTTTTCTTACTCTCCACGGAAAACTTCCAATGGAATAGGGGTGTATATAATGAATATTCGTGTGAATATCGCCACTATTTTTCTGTTTTTTATACAAATATTTTGTATGCAAATGGCAACAGCAGAAACCTCTTTACAAGACAATAATTCAACCATAGCGATACAACAACAAGATGCGATTCAGCAATTTGTGCAAGGTGATTTTGCTCAACGTCGTGCTTTACTCAATCAATGGCCAGGCAGTATTGAACAGTTAGATCAGCTTGCAGAATATGTTGAAAACAACCAGCTTTATAGCGGTTCTCAAGGACAAACTTATATTTTAGAAGCCGATAATCAGTTGCTCAGTTATCCAAGTTTAGATGTCGTTGCAGATTGGCCAAGTGACCTTGCACAAGTCACTTTGGTGAATACCTTGCGTAAAGCACTGACCTTTGGTTTGGCACAAAGCAAGTTGAAGTCGGATGATGCCTCTGAGCGTTTAGAAGCGATTGATATTTATGAAAGCAATCTTGCAGAACTTGATATAGCACATATCAATGCGCTGTATTTAAAAGAACAAAACAATAAAGTCAAAGCCCGTTTGGCACAGTTGAAAGCGCGTCTGGATTATCAAAACTCAGATGTGCTCGTCAAAATTCAAGCCGCAAAAATTTTACAAGATTCTAATCGTCCTGATGTCTTGGCGATGATTGACAATGAGTTGGCACAGCCGAATATCCATCCTGAACTGAAAGCGGCTTTGCTTGAAGCGAAAAGCAGTATTAAAACCCGTATTCAAGCCAGCGAATGGACAGGACATTTATTTTCAGGTTTAAGTACCGCCAGTATTTTGTTGCTTGCTGCACTGGGTCTTGCGATTACCTACGGTTTGCTCGGTGTCATCAATATGGCACATGGCGAGCTCATTATGATTGGCGCCTATACCACTTATGTGGTGCAAAGCCTGTTTAAAAGCTATTTGGGCAGCTATGTCGATTGGTACTTAATCGCCGCGATTCCTGCGGCATTCTTGGTAAGTGGGCTGATCGGTATGTTGATTGAACGTACCGTGATTCGTCCACTCTATGGTCGCCAGTTGGAAACCTTGCTTGCCACTTTTGGTGTCAGTCTCATTCTGATGCAATTGGTACGGATGACTTTTGGTGCACAAAATGTTGAAGTATCGAACATTTCATGGCTGTCGGGCGGGATCTCTATCACGCCTAGCTTAATGCTGCCCTATAACCGTATTGCGATTATTGTCTTTACCATTGCAGTGCTTTTACTGTTGGTTTACCTACTGAATAAAACCCGTTTTGGTCTATTCGTTCGTGCGGTGACACAAAACCGTCAAATGGCGCGAGCAGTCGGTATTCGTTCTAGTCGTATCGATATGATGGCCTTTGGTTTAGGTTCAGGTCTTGCAGGACTAGCCGGATGTGCTTTGGCACAAGTCGGTAACGTCGGGCCGGATTTAGGGCAAAACTATATTATTGATGCCTTCTTGGTTGTAGTTGTCGGTGGTGTAGGTCAGGTGTGGGGTGCAGTCCTTGCAGCGCTTGGTCTAGGTATTAGCGGTACCGCCTTGGAAATTGGCATTGGTGCGGTACTGGCAAAAATTGTTCTCTTGGTGCTTGTGATTTTGTTTATTCAAAAACGTCCACAAGGTTTGTTTGCCATCAAAGGTCGTTTTGTGGAGTAAGCACATGAAGATTAAACAATTATTATCCGACAAACCACATAGCGGGATTGCCATAGCCGTGTGCTTTGCCATCTTATTGGCATTGCCATGGCTACATTTATTACCTGCCGATTCAACCCTGCATTTATCTGCTTATTGGGTTACCTTGATTGGCAAAATCATGTGCTTGGCCTTGGTCGCTTTGGCACTGGATTTAGTCTGGGGCTATGCCGGCATTTTAAGTTTGGGGCATGGTTTGTACTTTGCCCTTGGCGGTTATGCCTTTGGGATGTACCTGATGCGCCAGTCTGCAGGGGATGGCATTCCTGACTTTATGCGCTTCCTCAGTTGGACGGAAGTGCCATGGTTTTGGGTGGGTACGGAGTACTTTCTTTGGTCGCTCGCACTTGTAGTGTTAGTGCCGGGCATCATTGCCTTTATTTTTGGCTTCTTTGCTTTCCGCTCGAAAATTAAAGGCGTGTATTTCTCGATTATTACTCAAGCCATGACTTTTGCAGCAGCATTACTGTTCTTCCGTAATGAAACCGGTTTTGGGGGTAACAACGGCTTTACCGGTTTTAAAACTATTTTAGGTATGGACATTACCTCGGCATCGATGCGGGCAAGTTTGTGCTTTATCACGGCATTGGTGTTGTTGCTGTGCTTTATCGGCTTACGTCATTTGATGAATAAACCTTATGGTCGTGTACTCGGTGCCATTCGTGACAGCGAAAACCGTCTGCAATATTTGGGCTACCGCACGCTTTGGTACAAGCTCTCGGCATGGGTGCTGTCTGCGGTGATTGCAGGGATTGCAGGGGCGCTGTATGTGCCACAAGCCGGCATTATTAATCCAGGTGAAATGAACCCGGTGAACTCGATTGAAATGGCGGTTTGGGTGGCAGCGGGTGGACGTGGCACACTGATTGGTCCATTGATTGGTGCAGGTGTCATTAACGGGGTAAAAACCTATTTCACCTCGGCTTATCCTGAAGCATGGTTACTCATTTTGGGTGCGCTATTTATTGTGGTCACCATTTTCTTACCGAAAGGCATTATTGGTCTGTTTGACCGTTTTAAAAAGGAGCGTAGCGAATGAGCGAGATCCTACAACCTCATGGTGGTCATGCTTCTGAAGGCTATGGTCGTCCAAGAGAACAAGGCGCAGACTTTACTCACGGCATTGCGTTATATCTGGAAAAAGTCAGTGTATGGTTTGATGCCTTTCGTGCCCTAAATGATTTGTCGTTGTATATCGAAGAGGGTGAATTGCGCTGCATCATCGGGCCGAACGGGGCAGGGAAAACCACCCTCATGGACGTGATTACCGGCAAAACCCGACCAACCGAAGGCAGCGCTTTTTTTGGGCAAAACTATGATTTGTCGAAAATGAGCACCGAAGAAATTGCCGAAGCTGGTATTGGGCGCAAGTTTCAAAAACCAACAGTGTTTGAAAATTTCACAGTGATGGAAAATCTGCTGCTGGCTGCACCCAAAGACAAGCGGGTGAAAAAGAGTTTCTTTAGCAAGCTCGATCCTGATGCACAAAATGCTTTAGATGAGTCCTTAACGCAAATTCGTCTGCAAGAATTTATTAATAAACCTGCTGGCTTACTGTCACATGGTCAAAAGCAATGGTTAGAAATCGGCATGTTGCTGATGCAACGTCCAAAACTGATTTTACTGGATGAACCTGTAGCAGGCATGACCGATGCAGAAACTGAACGCACGGCGGAGCTGTGTTTAGAACTCAAGAAAAATCACACCCTAGTCGTGGTCGAGCATGACATGAGCTTCATTGATACCATTAGTGAAAAAGTCACCGTGTTGGCACAAGGCGCAATTTTAGCAGAAGGCACATTGGCAGAAGTACAAACCAATGAAGATGTCATTGAAAAGTATTTAGGACGTTAAGGAGACCGCGATGTTAGAAGTCAAAGACGTCAATCAATTTTATGGTGGCAGTCATATTTTACGTGATGTGTCGTTGGCTGCACCTGTGGGTGAATGTTCGGTGGTACTTGGACGCAATGGTGTGGGGAAAACCACGCTCCTTAAATGCCTGATGGGTATTTTACCGATTAAATCCGGACAGATTTTGCTGGATGGTAAAGACATATCCAGGCTCAGTCCTGAACAGCGTGTACGTGAAGGTTTGGCTTATGTGCCACAAGGTCGAGATATTTTTTCAACGCTGACGGTGGAGGAAAATATTCTGATTGGCATGGCGAAATTTAAAGGAGCAAAGACACGTAAAGTGCCTGAGCATTTGTATGAAATTTTCCCTATCTTGGAGGAAATGAAGCACCGCCGCGGCGGAGATTTGTCCGGTGGTCAGCAGCAGCAGCTTGCCATTGCACGAGCCCTTGCTTCTGAACCGCGTGTGCTGATTTTGGATGAACCGACTGAAGGTATTCAGCCATCCATTATTAAAGACATTGGCCGGGTCATTCGTAAACTGGCGGATGGTGGTGAGATGGCGATTGTGCTGGTTGAGCAGTTTTATGACTTTGCTGAAGAACTTGCCGATGGTTATACCGTGATGGCACGTGGGCAAGTCGTGGCGCAAGGTGTAGGCAGTGAAATGCCGGAGAAGGGAATTCGGGAGTTGGTGGCGATTTAATGCTTCTGAAGCCTCCCTTTTTTAAAGGGAGGTTTGGAGGGATTAAATTTTAAATCTCCTCTTACCAAGCAGAGTTTCTCATCTCCTAAAGAGAGAGGGGAAATCTTCTTTTAAATAATGGAGGGATTAGATTTCTGTATTTTCATCCCAAAGGAAGTACATGCCAAATTGTCCGGTTCTAAATTCACCGCCTATCGCTTTGCCCGTATCAGCCATATTTTCCCTATAATATTTTGAATATTATGTTTTTTTATAGGGCAATAAGATATCGCTGAATCGGCAATCACTCAACCTTTAAATACATGCCATCCGCCGAGACATTATGCCCAAAACCGCAAGACATCGGATTTCTGCTATTGACCATAATCTGTTGTCCAATTTGAGCGTTAAACTGAAATTTCAAATCAATTCTGCAGTCGTCATAACGATATTGGGTATGTGTTTTGTTCAGTGGCATGCGGGTTGAAAATTCTCCCATATTAGGACCATAAATCAGACTGCGTAAACCCATATAGAGTCCATTAAACTCAATCTGGTAGGCATTCGAAGCCTGTTTAACTTCCATCGTATTCCACTGACCAAAACCTGCATAGCGGACATATTTCCCTGCAAGACTCTTCGGTTTTTTTGGTACAGGTAACTGTTTTAGATTGAACTGGCTGGCTTTAGCATTCGGGAAAACGGAAAACCAGGCGCGTGCCCATTGCGGCTTTCCAAGCTTGGTATAACTTATGCCGACATTATTAAACGCCGTGGTGATATCACGTTCAGAAAAAGCTTTACCACCGTCTTCTACATTCATCGCACAAAAGGATGACCAGGCCGCTTGTTGCTCAAATTGCGCTATGGCCTTTTGATATTGTTTTTGGTCGTAGAATTTCTTGCCATTATTTGCATAGTTTTGGACTTGGCTACAGCCTGAATGCAATTCTTTCTCGAACTCTGAATCAGCAAAAGTGGGCGTGCTTATACTTAAAAGAATAATAGGAAATAGAGATTTGTACATGGTGTTATTCAGTATGATTTTGAGCTGAATACAACATAGCAAGTCCGGGAAGTAAATAGAATATCTGTTTTGATCAGACTAGTAATGAGCTAACATTAAAGAAGAATTTAATATAAGACTGAATCAAGCCAGATCCAGATTGAGTTGTAAGAGGACCAAATCACGCCATTGCCCAAACTTCTGTCCGACTTGTGGCATATACGCAGTTTGAATAAAGCCCAGTTTTTCATGCAGGCGAAGTGACGAGGTATTTTCTGAATCAATTGCGGCAACCATAATATGCAATTTCTGTACTTGAGCCTTTTCAATTAAATACTGCAATAATTTAGAACCCAGACCTTGTCCTGCATAATCCGGATTTAAAAAAATGGAATGTTCAACCGTCTGTTGAAAGCCCTGAATACTGCGAAAATGATCATAACAGGCATAACCAGCCACGACCTGATTTCGAGTATCTTCAACCACAAAAACTGGAAAATTCTGATTTTTAAGCTGCTTAAACCAGATTTTGAAATAGTTCAGATCAAAAGCCGTTCTGTTCCAGGTCGCAGTGCCATAGAGCACTTCCTGATTATAAATCTCAAGGATGGTTTCAAGATCAAGTTCGGTCGCAGGGCGAATGTCAAAATCAGGCATATTCTTGTTCTGTTAGGGTAAAGCTGAAATTATGGTTTAAAAAAAGCAGAACCGAAGTTCTGCTTTTGATCATACATCAATTAGAAGTGATACTTCACAAGGGCACTGACATTGTTTTCGTCCGTACCTTTCACAGCATATTTGTTATTCCAGACAGAATGTTCAATACCCAGGTATAGACGGGTTTCTGGAGAGATATGTTTGCCCAGATTCCACTTGTATTGGGTAGTCCAGTTAAGCTCGCTCGCATGACCATTTTTTTCAGCAGTAGACCAGTCAAGGAATCCATCAACAAGAAAGTCTTCGGTGCCAACTTTGAAAGGAATAGCGTACACCACAGTCATTTGGTAATCGTCTTCAGAGCCTTTTTCATTATCGGCCTTGTAGAAGTTTAGCTGAGTATACTGAAAATACGGAATTTCAAGGTCAAAGCCAACACCATACAGATAATTGTTAAAATCACTGCCAGGATAGTTAGCGCTATTGCCTTCCCATGTACCCGCAATCAATACATCTTTAATCGGTCCAAGTTCAAGCTTTTGACCGGTGACAGCACCCAGACTCAAACGAGGTGATACTTCAAAATACGTTGCATTACCTGAGTCATTATGAGTACGGTCAGCAAAACCGAAGAAATCCCCGTAGTTCAACTTGGCAGCATATTCAAAGGTTGCAGTGGTTTGCTGGTTATCGTCACCTGCACCCGGGAAGGCATAGTGTTCACCATAAAGACCAGTAATGCTGAAGTCCTGCCATACAGGTTTTGCTTGAGCAAATACTGCAGTTGAAGCCAATGCACAAAGTGCTGCGAGTTGTGTAAATTTCATTTAAATCTCTCCCCCAAGAAAGCAGAATAAGCATACAGATTAATAAGTAAAAATAAAGTTAAAATTGCGGATCTAGCCAAAATATTCAGGGAGTCATGACCGCGGAGGAATCAGTCTTATTACTGCTATTCCGGTCTGAATTTTCTAAGTCTTTATTTTAAAAAGTCGAAAAAGAGTGATCTTTGTTTGCTTGTTAAGACGGCAAAACATTATTTATCTATAAACAAGCATAGAACATTCAGTAGGTATAAGAGGCTTATGAGGAGATTAAGTTATTAAAAATAATTGAATTTTTATCATAAAATATTATTTTTAGGTAATAGCAGATGAAAAGAACTCATGGCTTGGCACTTAAATCTTGAAGGTATTGCTCTTTTAGATTTTATTCACCATTGATGTCATAAAACCGGGTCTAAAATTTTAGATTATTGGTTACTTGTCCAGCTTTATTCAGATAAAAAAGTATCTGGATTGTTTAATCTTGCTGCTTAAACAGCCAAAACTAAGCTTTTTGCAAAGCTGTTTCTGCTACGGCACACTAGAATGAAAAAATAATCTGCTTATCCGTAGTGATTCTAAATACAAAATCTATTATTTTTAATAATTTGCTCTCATTTTGTATTCTTGGGGATAATGGGCGGCTGCAAGTTATAAGCAGATTTTATAATGAAGAGTTCAATACCCAGTCACATAAATAATATTGCAACTACACCATAACTCATCAGTTGTTTTTAACTCGGTAAGTACTTGTCACAATCAATTATTCTTTTGCTAAAAATCCAAAATACCACTTGCATATTTTCCAGATAGGGCCGATATTCTAGATATAAGGACACGATTCTGCAGACTCAAAAAATGTGTTCATCATTCAAAGTGGAGGTTAGAAGTCCAGTCATTTGGAGATGTAAAATGCAATGTGAAACAGCAAGTTAAGAGCGTGCCAAGATAAAGAATTTTGCACTAAAAAAGTTACAAAGATTCGAGGGTGGTAATTTATGAATATTGAAATCCGTACAGATAAGCACATTCAGAATAGCGATCGTTTAATTGAGTATGTACGTGCAGAATTGAATCAGGAATTCCAGCGCCACAGCGAACGTATTACCCATTTTTCAGTCCATCTTAGTGATGAAAATGGCGCCAAAGGCGGTGAAGACGATATTCGCTGCATGATTGAAGCACGGCCTGCAGGATTGAAACCAGTAGTGGTCAATCATCGTGCACCGAGTGTAGCGACTGCGATTAGTGGTGCTATTGACCGGCTGAAACGCAGTCTGGAGCATGTTATCGAGAAAAATGATGACCCTCGTGCAGGTACACTGGAACTTGCAGATACGGATACAGTAGATACAGAAAACTGATTTCGGAACGATTTGAAAAGAGCCCTGCGGGGCTTTTTTCATATTAAAACCAAAATATACTTGCTGGAAATACAACAAAAGCCTCTTTATTCGGCATAATAGTCGAAAACGAATTAAAGTGAGTTCCATCATGTTAACTGCGCAACAACAGCTTTTTGTGCAAGCACTCGAAGAATTGAATCTGGAACAGGTCAAACAGCTGCTGGCAGGTGGACTCAATCCAAATTTTGTAGATCATGACAAAGGTCCGGTGATTTCGGTCTGGTCGGATGGCCTGTTTAAATGGTGGGAAGAGGTGTGCGAGTTGTATGAAGCCGGCACCCCACTTTCAGAAGATGAAAAGCAGGCACGTTTACAAGTGCATTTACAGATTCTGGAAGAGCTGATCCAGGCCAAAGTAAATCTGCATCTCTGGGATGCTGAAGAAATTTATGGTCCGCTTTGGGATGCTGCAAGTGCCGCATGTGCACCTGCCGTACAGCGTTTACTTGATGAAAAAGTAGATCCGAATAGCAAAGATGAAGATGGCATGACAATTTTATCTTCAATTAGTGACCTGTTCTTTGACTGTGATTTTGATGAAATTAACTGGTCAGAAGCCCTGCAAGAAGAAAAACAGACGCTCGAACTACTTCGTAGTCATGGCGCAAAAATGACCAAAGAGCTTGGTTAAATACATTTTATAAAAGAGCCTGGATATGACAACATTAAGAATTTTGGGTCTGATAGCACTGGCGAGTTGTAGTGCCCAAATTTTCGCAGCTGATTTTGAATTTGACCGGCCTGGTGAAGGTCTCGGTACCGGCATCACTCCCGTAGGAAAGGTAGCCTGGGAACAGGGATTGCCCACAGTTCAGTATAGCGATTCAGGCGAGCAGACGATTACCAGACTTAATGCAGATATGTTGTTACGTACCGGGATTGCCAAGGATTTAGAACTACGTCTGGGCTGGGATGGTCCTGGATGGAAGCAAGTAAAATCCAATGGTCAGACCGATGACGAAGACGGCTTGGGTGATATCAGTATCGGTCTAAAAAAAGCCATTGATCTGGATGATGACAAACTGAGTATGGCCTTGCTGGCTGAAGCAATTATTGCGACAGGCAATGCCGGTTTTAGTAATGAAGAGGATATTTACAGCCTCAGTTCTGCAGTTTCTTATCAGTATAATGAGTTGGTAAGCACAGCAATCACCATGCGTTATGAATGGCAGGACAGTCACTGGGCAGTTGTGGCAGTTCCATCTTTAGGCTACCAGATTAAAGATCGCTGGTCAGGCTATTCTGAACTGGTTTACCGTAAGGCTGAAGGAGTCAATAATGAATACGCGCTTGGCACTGGAGTGATGTATGCATTAAACGATCGTGTCCAGTTGGACGCCAGTGTAGGTGTAGATCTGAATGGTATAGATCGAAGCTACTTCTCAGGCCTAGGCTTATCTGTCCTGTTCTAAGCGGTTTAGTTTACAGATGATCAAATACTCGCAGTTTCCGGTCTGGGGGAAAGTACTTGTCCCGCTCATTTTAGGCTGCTCTGTATTCAGTAGTCCTGCTCAGGCGGAAACGGCATTGTTGTCTGCCGAGCAGGCTTTTCCGTTAACTGTGATCTCCACCAGTCAGCAGCAGGCTGAACTGAGCTGGCAGATTCCAGACAATTATTATCTGTATCAGCATAAAATTGAATTGCGGCAGGGCAATCAGGCATTAGTGCTTGAATTGCCGCCAGCTGAAGATTTATATGATGACAACTATGGGCATACCCAGGTTTATTACCAGCAGTTAAAGTTTCAGGTTCCGACCCAGGCGGGGCAATCCTATCAGGTCAGTTGGCAGGGCTGTGCTAAAGACCGGATCTGTTATCCGCCACAAACCATCCAGTTCAAGACTGATTTGTCCGGTCTGGTACAATTTGAAACAGCCGGATCAGGAACAAAACGTTTACTTGATTTGAATAGCGCCTCACCGCAACAAAATACCATGTTTAATACAGCAGATTCCTCAGAGTCTGCTTCAGATAACCTCTCCGCATCAGACCGGCAAACCGGACCCTATGCAGCACAAGACCAAAAATGGTCAGCCCAGCTGCTTGAACGCTCTTTAGGTTATGGGCTTTTGCTGTTCTTTGGTTTAGGAATATTACTGGCTTTTACCCCATGTTCCTTGCCGATGCTGCCGATTCTAACGTCGCTGATTGTACGAGACAGCAAAGGCCTGAAAGCTTGGATGATTGCACTGACTTTCGTCAGCAGTATGGCTGCTGTCTATGCGGTACTTGGCTTAATTGCATCTTCAGCCGGCCTGAACTTCCAGCGCTGGTTGCAGCAACCCGCCACCTTGATCGGGTTTAGTCTGCTATTTGTCCTGTTTGCCCTGAATCTGTTTGGCCTGTTTGAAATCAAACTGCCCCAAGGTCTGGTGCAGCGTCTGGACCGGGCACAGGCCATGCAGCAGGGAGGTAGTCTGGTCAGTGCGGGTATTATGGGAGTGATTTCGGCACTCCTGGTCGGGCCATGCATGACTGCACCACTGGCCGGTGCATTGTTGTTTATTTCCCAGACCCAAAGTCAGTGGCAGGGAGCTCTGCTACTGTTTACCCTGGGTTTCGGAATGGGTGCACCTTTACTACTGGCCAGTATTCTGGGGGCGCGGATTCTACCGAAAGCCGGGCACTGGATGAATCAGATTAAAGTGCTCTTTGCCTTTATCATGCTGGCATTGGCCCTGTATTTTATTCGGCCGCTGATTTCAGAAGCTGTTTTACAGTGGTTATCCCTAGCCTTGGGCATGGCCTTTGTTGCCTATGTACTATTCCGGATTTTCTGGCATCGTACTGGTCTAAGATGGCTGTATATCCTGTGTCTGGCATTGGCCGTGCCTTATATTGCTTATAGCCAATATCAGCATAGTCAGCGGTTTTTTGTGGAGCAGGCGAGTACAGAAGCCAAGTGGCATGTGGCCCGTAATGCGGCCGAATTTCAGCAGATTTTGGCCAAGGTTCCACAAGGACAAAAGGTCATTATTGATGTCTATGCCGACTGGTGTGTCGCCTGTCAGCCGATCGAACACCGGATTTTAAAATCTGCAGCGGTACAGCAGGCCCTTGCGCCATATTTCCTGATCAAGCTGGATTTAAGCCAATATAATGCTTCTCATCAAGCACTATTAAATCAATGGGAAATTCTTGGACCGCCGACGTATTTATTCTTGAATGCGCAGCAGCAGGAAATCCGGGGGTTGCGATTGACCGGTGCATTTAGCGAAGCTGAATTGCTGGCCCAGTTGCAAAATTTGGCGCAAAGCGAAAAGCCTTAGTATTCAATATTATCCAGAAATTTGGCTGTTTAGGAAACTTGCATCTGGGCAGTCAGTGGCTCAACATAGGCTTTGACCAGATTACGTCCATCCGCTTTAGCCTGATAAAGTGCCTGATCGGCCTGACTCAATAATTGTTGTGGGCGTAAATCAGCTGTCGAAATGGCAATCCCGAAACTGGCCGTGACCGGAATCAACTCACCCTCATCACTGAAAATCTGCAATTGCTGAATGGCAATGCGGCAGCGTTCAGCCACTTGTTCGGCTTTTTCCAGACTGGTATTTTTAAGCACCAGAATAAATTCTTCCCCGCCAAAACGGCCGACCACATCACTTTCACGCAATTGCTGGTTCAGCACGGCGCTCACTTCTACCAGGGTTTCATCACCCTTATGATGGCCAAAATGGTCATTAATCTTCTTGAAATGATCCAGATCCAGCAACACCAGGGCATAATTGGGAGTCGCTGCGGCATTCAGTTTGTCCAGACACTGATTGATGCTACGACGGTTAAACAGGTTGGTAAGCGGATCGATCTGGCTCAGCTGTTTGATCAGCTGCTCGCGATGTCGCCATTGACTGAGCAGAATCTCGAATAACACCATGCAGACGGCCAGAATTGGCAAAATGAAATACAGCATCGATAACAGCCAGAAACCATTATAAAAAAGCTCGCCATCGAGATTAAATAGCGGTGAATAAGGCAATTGATGGCTGAAACTTAAATAGGCACATCCACCTAGGAAAATTGACGCTGGAATCAGCATGCTATAGACCAGTGTGCGATGGAACAGCACCAGTCCCACCATAATTAAACAGACATAGGAGGTCGTGGCCACAGGGCTGATCACCCCGACGAGATAGGCGTCACGACACAACGAGATAACAAAAGTACCCACTGCCATGTAAGGCAGATAACGTTCAATCAGCTGATTCCCCTGAAATTTATAACAGGGAAAAATCAGGAGAAATAGAATTACCAGAAAGCTGCTGTTCAGAGTAATTTGTGTATAGACCCGTTCTAGATGAACATATTGCCAATATTCGGGATTTAATAACACGAAAATATCCCAGCCGAGCCAGGTCAGATGTACTCCGCATCCCAATGCCAGCATCAGGATGCACTTTTTTAGAATACTCCAGTTCATCACGACTTCATCTTCGACCAGATATTTCGTGATTTTATGCTTCAGTATTTTTTCTGGTACAGGCGATATTCGCTTCATGGTCCCGGCCTGATTTTAATTGCTATGGCAGTTTTTTTTAAGACTTATCGGATATTTATGGCGTTATTTACATAAGATAACATAAGTTGGAGTACTTGATAAACAACAATATTTAACTCGGTTTGGTTATTTTTATATCTTGTCTGGTGGGCTTTAGCCTGTGATGCAGGCACTCAGTGCTGTGTCAAAGTATCCTTACTTAAAAATCGGAGAGCTTAAGCAGTACACAGTTTTGTTCTAAATTCAGGATGATGTGTTTTATTGGTGCTAATTATTTCATTATGATGAATAGTTAAAATAGCTGGATTAATTATTCAATAGAACCGTAAAGAAAGAGCCACATCATGAAAGTTTTACAGATAGATTCCAGTATTTTAGGAGAAGCCTCAATTTCGCGTCAGTTGACGCAGGCTATGGTAGAGCAATTACAGCAAAAATATGCTGAGGCAATTGAAGTTGACTATCTGGATCTGGCTGCACAGCCCATTCCACATCTGAATGCTGAGATTTTAATGGGTCAAAATGCAGAACAGACTGCCTTAAGTGACAAAATTTTAGAGCAATATTTGCAGGCTGATATCGTGGTCATTGGTGCCGCGATGTATAACTTTGGTTTACCCTCGACTTTGAAGGCCTGGATTGACCGGATCTGTGTCGCAGGACGTACCTTTAAATACACCGAACAAGGTCCTGTGGGTCTGGCGGGAAATAAGAAAGTGTATATTGCCAGTAGCCGTGGTGGGGTTTATGGCGAGCAGAGCCCGGCTGATTTTCAGGAAGCTTTCCTGAAAACCGTATTTAACTTTACTGGTGTAACGGATATTGAAGTGATTCGTGCCGAAGGAGTTAACATGGGCGAAACTGCCAAAGCACAAGCGCTGCAAAGTGCATTACAGCAGGTTCAGGCTATTTAACTCAGCCCTTTCCTTTCTGAATAAAGTCAGCTGCGGCTGACTTTTTTACATGCTGAATTATATTTAATCCCGATCCAGACCATGGGCAAATTCAGCAAGATCACCTAAGGCCTGTTTGGCTTCATCGAACCAAGCACTGAACATCTGGAAATTATGCCACATGCCGGTATACAGTTTGAATTCAACCTCGATACCTGCCTGTTCGGCTTTTTCTTTAAAACGGGTCGCATCATCCAGCAGAATTTCCTTGGAACCCACCTGAATATGGATCGGGGGCAAGCCGTTTAAATCGGCAAAAAATGGGGAAACTTCCGGATCGCCACGGTTAATTGAGCGCGGGACATAATATTCAATTCCGGTTTGAAGTGTTTCCAGAGAAAGCAGGGAATCATGTTTCTGGTTATAGCGTAAAGATTCGCTGGTTAAGGTCAGATCCAGCAGGGGAGACAGGAGAATCAAACCGCTAACCTGTGGGAGATTTTCCTGCTGTATTTTAAGTGCCAGCGCCAGTGCCAGATTGGCTCCACAAGAGTCGCCGGACAGGATGATATCTTTGGCCTGCACTCCTTGATCCAGTAGCAGGTGATAAACATCAAACAAGGCTTCCAGGGCTTCCGGATAGGCAGATTCAGGGGATAGCGGATAATCTACATGTAGGACCTGCATTTGCGTCCGAGCTGCAATTTGCGTCATAAAAGCACGATGGGTTTTTAAGGAGCCTAAATAAAATGCACCACCATGAATATGAAAAATCAGCTGGCTGGATTCCTGCTGTGGTTTGATCTCCTCAGCACGTAGCCCCGCCAGACGTAGGGAGCGAATCTCCACAGTTTTGTCCTGAGGGAAAAGTTTGCACATTTGTTCCAGTGCAAGACGCATGGAACTAGGTGGAAGATTCAATCTGCTCGGGGCACGAATGGCTGTTTTTAAAAAGCTTTCTGTAATTAATTGTTTCGTTAGCGCGTTTATCTTCATTTTCCTTCCATCTTTTTGTGCTTTTATTAATCATGTAGATTATTTACCAACCATATTTACAAGGTTACACTAAATAGTCACAGCTAAAAATTGAAAATTTGTTGTGACTTTTTAATACTAGATTGGTCTATTTTCAGACTAAGGAAATGAAGAAAAATGAAAAAAATAGCGCTTATGTTAGGACTACTAGGCTTATCTGCATTGGCTAATGCTGCGGATCCTTTAAATGGCACGGTATGGAAAACCATTGATGACAAAACCAAGCAGCCGAAGGCGATGGTTAAATTCACTGAACAAAAGAATGGCACTTTGTCAGCCAGCATTCAGTCGGTGTTAACTCCAGGTGAAGAAAATGCCTGTACCAAGTGTGAAGGCCCTTACAAGAACAAGTCACTCAAAGGCTTGACTATTGTCAAAGGTCTTAAAAATACTGGTGGTACCAGCTATGACAGCGGTTCAATCCTGGATCCACAATCTGGCAAAACTTATAAGTTGAAAGGTCAGCTGGCTGATGGTGGCAAGAAGCTTGAGCTACGTGGTTTCATTGGTGTAGCAGCATTGGGTCGTAACCAGACCTGGATTCGTGCCAACTGATTTATTTAAGTAGATATTTAAAAGCCTGACGGATGTCAGGCTTTTTTTATGGCGCTTGTTTAAAAAAGAAATCAAGAATCTAAGTTACGATAGGCAGATTCATCAAAACCGGCAATAAATCCTGCAGAGGTTGCCAAGATAGGGCGTTTAATCAAACTGGTGTGAGTGGTTAATGCATTAATTAAAGCATCTTCACTCGATAAGGCCATCTGTTGTTCTTCTGCGCCGAGTTTACGCCAGGTAGTACCTTTCTTGTTCAACACTACATCCTGACCCAAGGTGTCCAGCCAGATTTTCACTGTTTCAGCATCGATGCCCTGTTTTTTATAATCATGAAATTCATAAGCGAGACCTTGCTCATTAAGCAGATCAAAGGCTTTTTTCATTGAACTGCAATTTTTAATTCCGTAAATTTTTAACATAGCTGTCATCTAGAAAATTTAAATCATGCATTAGCTTAACCAAATTGGCCACAGCAGACCATGTAAAACCCAACCAGGAAAAGGAAAATTTTTTAAGTATCAGTTTTAAATACCTGCCAAGCCCTGTCATTAAAATGACATCAAGCTGCTTTAACATTGGTGGCAAGAAAAAGAATAATCCGCATCATAAAAAATGAAATTGAGGTGTAGCATAAGTAATAAAAATAGAAAACCCGCATTTAATCATCCTGATCATGCGGGTCTCAATCCAACGTCCATTGTCACATCCATGCAAAACAGGCTACATCTATAGTTATAGTCTGTTTTATTTTCGTCCTACGGCGTCCTGTCCTTATATGGTCATCCAGACCTGTCCCTGTGCCGTAGCGCTATAATGCTATGTTATTACATGGAGATAAACCCAAGAAATACGTCATGTCATGTAAGAGATAAACCCTAACTGAGTGAACATATGTTTACTATGTTGCATCGTACGGATTTATAGTTTGTAGTCAATAATCACGGGAGCATGGTCACTAAACCATTGATCTTTATAGACCCAAGCATTCACAGTGCGCTCTTTCCAGTCTGGAGAACAGGCCTGATAATCAATCCGCCAACCCACGTTCTTGGCGCGTGCTTGACCACGGTTTGACCACCAGGAATATAACTCGGCTTCTTTGCGCACTTCACGGAAAGTATCGACATAACCCAGCTCATCGTAGATATGATCCAGCCAGGCACGTTCATGCGGCAAGCATCCTGAAGATTTCTGGTTACCTGACCAGTTTTTAATATCAATACGTTTATGCACGATATTATAGTCACCACAGACAATCACCGACTTATTTTCATCACGCCACTGTTTCAGGATTTTCGCGTATTCTTCCAGAAAGTGATCTTTACGTGCTTGCGCTTCATCTCCTGATGAACCCGAAGGCAGGTACAGTGAACAGATCTGTACAGTTTGCTCTAGACCCAAGTCAAATTCAGCGGCAATAAAACGGCCTTGTGAATCGGCCAGTTCAAAACCCAGGCCATCGGTTAAAGAGACAAAAGGCAGGCGGCTATAAATGGCAGTACCGGCATACCCCGGACGTTCGGCAGGAAACAGGTGCGCGTACCAGCCTTCAGGCTTGAATTTATCGGTCCACTGCGCATGCGTGATCCGACTTTCCTGCATGCAAATTACATCAGCTTCAGACTGTTCCATCCATTCTAATAGACCTTTGGTGACAGATGAGCGTAAGCCGTTGACATTAATCGAAACGACGCGAAGAATTTTTTGATCACCTGGATAGCTACTCTTTGGTATCATGCGCAAGTCTTACCTTAATTAATGGATTTAGGAGCACCTCATGTCAACGCCAGCTCAATTTAACCCGCAAGCTTTTATCGAACTCGCATTATCACGCGGTGTGCTTAAATTTGGTGAGTTTACTTTAAAATCGGGACGTGTGAGTCCCTATTTTTTTAATGCGGGTTTGCTGAATGATGGTGAAGCCTTGACCCTGCTGGCTTCTGGCTATGCTGCGAAACTGACTGAATGTGACCATGTGGAAGTGATCTTCGGCCCTGCATATAAAGGTATCCCTTTTGTGGCAGCTACGGCGGTGGCCTTGTCGCAAAATCATGGGGTGAGTGTGCCGTGGGGGTTTAACCGCAAAGAAGCCAAAGACCATGGTGAAGGTGGGGTATTGGTCGGTGCTTCTGTAGCAGGTAAAAAAGTCTGGATCATTGATGACGTGATTACCGCAGGCACAGCAATTCGTGAAGTCGTTACCATCTTGAAGAATGCCGGTGCTCAAATTGCCGGAGTTTTGGTAGCGCTAGACCGCCAGGAAAAAGGCCAGGGGGATTTATCTGCGATTCAGGAAGTACAGCAAGAGCTTGAGATCCCTGTACATGCCTTAATTACAATGAAAGATTTAATGGACTATCTGGAAGCGAAAGGCGACTTAGATGCG
Source organism: Acinetobacter sp. 197 (assembly GCF_048148385.1). Lineage (NCBI taxonomy): Bacteria > Pseudomonadati > Pseudomonadota > Gammaproteobacteria > Moraxellales > Moraxellaceae > Acinetobacter > Acinetobacter sp. 197. The sequence goes on along the minus strand of NZ_JAYWZK010000005.1, from coordinate 128,055 downwards.
TTGGCGAAAATGGAAGATTACCGGGTTAAATACGGTATCTAAGCCTTAATCATGAGAAAAAAGGAAGTTTTGACTTCCTTTTTTTATTTACAGGTAACAGGACCTACGATCAAAACTATTGCTCAGAAGAAGGAATCAGACCGTACATTTTTATTTTAAGATTCAATTTAATTATAAATTCAGCCACTTAATAGCTATCTAGGTTAAATCAAGTAAAATAACTGAAATTTAAGTTAATCCATTGTTTTATAATAATAAAATAAATTAAAAATACTGGAGATCGAAATTAATATTTCATTATTTTTTGTACGCATTTGCTTACGTTAATTCAGGCACTTTGCATCTATACGAGCTGCCCGTCATTTCCTATGATGAAGTTATCAGGAACAGGATGTTCCATAGAAGAATAACCAGAGATAAATACAAGGAAAGTAAGGTGCGACAGGAGTTATACCAAGCAAATCAACACGAAAAACCCTTGGCAGGATGCTGGGGGTTTTTCACTTTTATCTTTTTATTTTTTATAAAGTCCAACTCAGAACAGCAATGACTCAAAATTATTTATCTTCAGAGCTAAAAAAAGCACCTTCAGGTGCTTTTTTTCATTGTTGGGCTAAATTATAGCGCAACGATATTGATCGCATTTGGACCTTTTTGACCATCAACGACGCTAAAAGAAACACGTTGACCTTCAAATAAAGTTTTGAAACCAGAACTGCTGATTTCTTTAAAGTGTGCAAAAACGTCAGGACCTGATTCTTGTTGAATAAAACCAAAACCTTTAGTTTCGTTAAACCATTTTACTGTACCGGTAACTGTAGTAGACATAATATAAACCTGTTAAATTTTTAATAATTTTAGTCATCGAAATGACTATGGATAACTTGGAAAAACAACAAGAATTGAAATAAAGATCTGAAAAAACTGAGGATTATAAATAATACTGCGGCACTTAAAGAAGTTTAACTAAACAACGCTTTTTTCTAGTTAAAGACAGCATAACCTAAATCATAAAATATTCAAGTTTTTTATATTTATTATTTATTTTTCTTATAAAAAAAGACTCGAATTTTTTGCTTTTAAATTTTGTCCTGATCCGTTTGCGCTTTATGCAGAGCATTTCAGCATCAGCGAATTAAATCCCCTAAATCTATGTTGTGCTTAAGTTGTTTTATGTTAATAAAAATCATTTTTTAAGTAACAATGTTTTTATAAGTATATGTAATTTATGAATTTGGTTAAAATAAGGTTTTTGTCTTTAAGTTAGTTATTGTCATTGCCGAGATATAAGAATCCACCTATATTAAAAATTAATTGGAAAAATTAACTATAAGAATTTCTTAATTTTAATTTAAAACCATAACAAGAGTGAGTCTCATGGATTACTGGAACGGTGTGTTGCTTATATCCATCATCACCATGGTCGGGCTGGCCATGATCATCCTGTTTGTCGGATGTAAAATGTGGAAAAATCTGGTGGTGACTTTGCTGATAGCCACCTTGATCGGTTTTCTGATTATGTGTGCGATCAACTTTATCTTCGGTGACCGTCTGCAATTTCTTTGGGGTGTGCCTCAAAGTCACAATAGTAATTTCATGCTGGAAATGGGTCTGATGAGCCTGTTAATCGGTGGCGTGAGTACTTTTATCATTATGCTCGGCACGCTGGTAGCAAAAAGTAACAATAGAAATCAAAGTGATGAAGACTAGTTTTTCGCAAAATAACAGATATCGGCATAAGCGGGAGTGTACCGGAAAACCCAAAAAGTATAATGAGAATGCTTATAAAATCTAAAATCAAAAAAATTATCTTCAGCCTAAAACACAGCAGCATAGGGCTACGGAGTATGAATGTAGTTTCATCTTCCGTAGCGACATGATTAACCTGTAAAAAATTAAAGTTAAGAAAAACTTAGAACATCATTCTCAGGCCTGCCCCATAGATCCAGCCTTTTTCAGAGTCAGAGCTTTGCTGCCAGTCCGTCTGTTTGTTACCTTTGCTGTATTCATAACCCACTTCCAGATAAGGCATGAGCTTTTTGCTCAGCTCATAACGTGTTTCCAGACCCAAGGTTGCATGACGAAGACCGGTTTTTTTCGCATTCGCTGCCTGATCATTCAGGGTAAGATCCAGCTCGATAAAGGGCTGCATAATCAGTTTCTGCGTCAATAACAGGTCACGTTCCGTTTCCAGCTTTAATCCCACAAAGTCATCTTCACCGATATACAGATAAGCATCAGTTTCAAAAAAGTAGGGGGCCAGGCCATGCAGGCCAAATACAGCATCGAAGCGCTTGTTCTGCTGTCGTGTTGCAGGCTCAGCTAAATTTTCCTGACGGTAACGCACACCGGCCTGTACATCCCAGAAATCGGAAATATTTCGGCTATACAACACTTTGGCCTCATATTCGGCCGGCTGGGATTCATGTTTGTCGGCTTCTAGCTTGAGGAAGATTTTATTTTCATCCGTGCCGACTCTGGCCTGGTTCTTGGACTTGAAGGCTCCATTTCCCTCTGAACTATGCTGCCATTTCTGGTCCAGAATAATCTGGCTATATATCTGTGCACCATGTTCTTTACGGTGGTCATGTTCGTTGGCAGAACTGACTGAATTTTGTGGTGTACTCAGCGCCTGCTGTTGATGCAATAACTTTGGAGGCGGTTGATAGGATGCTTCATCTGCAGTTTCAGTATGCTGTGCGTGGTCATCAGCCATGTTTTGCATGGCATGATGTCCGCTATGATGCTGATGTTCATTATGACCCGTATGCTCGCTAGAAGCTGCCGCAAAAATACTCAGACTGCTTAGGGTAAGCGCACTGCTGAGCACTGACTTTACCAAAAGATTAGTGATGTGCATGGCTTTCTCCTTGAGCTGCTGCTGGCTTTGGCATTTTTTGTGAAGAAGGGTGAGATGCTTGATCTTCGTCAACCTGTGCCACAATCAGCTTGTTCATCATGCCAGCACTCATGTGATAGAGCAGATGGCAGTGAATCGCCCATTCTCCCAGTTCGTCAGCCGTGAGCAGGGTGGTCACTGTTTTCCCGGGCGGCACAATCACGGTGTGTTTATTTGGCATATTTGCAGCAGACTGACCATTTTCCAGCTGCATAAACATGCCATGCAAATGCATCGGATGGGCCATCATGCTGTCATTGATAAATTTCAGCCGGATCCGCTCGCCATATTTCACTTGAAGTGGCTCGGCATCACTGAATTTTTTACCATTAATGGTCCAGATGTAGCGCTCCATGGTTCCACCCAGACGAATCACCAGTTCACGTTCTGCTGCGCGGGTATCAGGTTGCGGTGTCAGGGCTTTGAGGTCTTGATATTGCAAGGCTTTGTGCCCTGCAGGCGTAGACATATTGGCCCAGCCCTCAACCGGCTGATGAGGCTGATTGGTCCCGGATATGGCACTATGACTTGCATGCATGTCGTGCTGGGCATGATCATCATGTTTAGGCGTATCTGTTGCAGATTGTGTGGTCTGACTGCTGTGTGTGTCATGTGACATGTCATGTTGTCCGCCATGTCCCATATCTTGCATGGTCAATAAGGCACGAGGGCGCGGTGTTAGTAATTGAACCGGAGCCGGGGTTTTGCTTGAATCAGTTGCCTGATGCAGACTGCCAATAGCAAAGCCTGATCGGTCGATCGATTCCGCTTCAATCTGGTAATGCGCTGTAGTGGGTTCCACAATCACATCATAGGTTTCAGCAGTTCCAATCCGGAATTCATCTACAGTGACCGGCTGCACAGCTTGTCCATCGGCACTGACCACAGTCATTTTCAGCTGGGGAATACGCACATCGAAAAACGACATGGCTGAGGCATTAATGAATCGCAGGCGGACTTTTTCATTGGGCTGGAACTGGCCACTCCAGTTCTGTTGCGGCGTTTTTCCATTGACCAGAAAGGTATAACCGGTAACATCAGACAGGTCGGTTTTCAGCATGCGCATCTGGTTCCACATCTTGCGATCTGACCAGGTGGCCTTGAGGCCGTCACGTTTTATCTGCTTAAATACATCGCCTACGGTTTCGCGCTGGTTCTGATAATATTCGGCCGATTTTTTTAAATTGTTCTGAATCTGCTGGCTGCCCTGTTCGTGAAAATCCGACAGCATCACCACATAATCCCGCTCGGTCTGTTCATGTGCAGGTAGCAATGTCTGGGCTTTGGGGCGAATCACCAATGCGCCATAGAGGCCGTCCTGTTCCTGACCTTTGGAATGTGCGTGATACCAGTAGGTGCCGTTTTGACGAACCTTGAAGCGATAAGTAAAAGACTGTTTCGGTTTGATCCCCTGAAAACCGTTAAATCCGGGGACGCCATCCATCAGCCCGGGCAGGAGCAGGCCATGCCAGTGCAGCGAGGTATCCTGATTGTTCAGGTTGTTTTGTACATGAATGACTGCATCATCACCTTCTTCAAATTCCAGCAAGGGTGCAGGGAATTTTCCGTTTACAGTGATACGCTTGACCGTCTTTCCGGTGAGATTGATCGGGCTTTCATCAATGACCAGATGATATTCTTTTACGGCTGCAAACAGGGCAGACGACGAGATGAGACCGAAGCCCAGACACAGGCTTTGACTGATTTTAAGCAACATAACTTAATCCTTAATGAATAAAAAAATTTAAAAATTCAAGATCAAGCTTTGGGTGGGCGTAAGATTTCTTGCCAGTAACCGGCAAGGTGCTTGGCATGGTAAGCAGGGAGGAGGGTTTTTTCCGGATAACCGTAATCAGGCACGCTTAACTCGGGCGTTGCAATGGGCAGGCTGGTGACCAGGTTCTGGCAGGCCATAGTGCCACAATCCAGACAGTCTGATGACTGCTGGGTGCTGTCACTGACACAATCCGGTTGTACCAGAATCTGATCTTGATGATGATCAGTCTCATGCAGCGAGTGAGAAGCAGATGGTTTTTTCATTTCCAGACAATGACTGCTCATTTTTTCAGTCGACATGACCAGATGCATGGTGTTTACAGATGCGACAGACACACTGCTCCAGCCTATGGCAAAAACCACAAGCATCACCAACCAGATCTGTTTGACGAGCCGTATGAGCAAAAGTACACCCTGAAAAAATGCGCTGCATGTTTGAGCAATAAAAGCATAAACGCAGTAACTCAAATTAGCAAATTCTGGACAAGATTATTTTTTAGGTCACCTACATACTACTTTTTTCATAGGTTCAGGTTTCAGTTTCGCACTTTTCACACTTTTTACAATCCAGCAGTATCCCGATCTTTTCCTTGCGCCCTTGCTCGGTCATCACCCAAGGACGGTTTTGCCATGGCGGGGTATGCCGTACATGCTGGCCATGTCCGCAGGCCAGCCCTGCAACCCAATGCTGTTCTTCATCCAGATGAAAACTGATAATGGCCTGTTGCATGGTATACCTCCTGTGAGTTCAATCTGCCTCAGTATTGTTCTAAAAACCTATATAAATAAGTCATGCAAAATCCCCATAAACAAAAGAATCGACACAAGCTATACTGCTTGCCAAGTCATTTTTTGAAAAAGAGCAGAGACACATGCGCGTACTTGTTGTGATGGATCCCATCGAAAATGTAAACCTGAAGAAAGACTCGACCATGGCCATGCTATGGGCAGCGGCACGTCGCGGGCATGAACTCGGTTATGCATTGCAGCAAGATTTATATATCGATCAGGGCAAGGCCTTTGGTCTGATCGCACCGTTACAGGTATTTGAAGACTACGACCATTATTATGAACTTGGCGAAAAACAAAAAGAGTCGATCGCTGCTTATGACGTGGTCTTGATGCGTAAAGATCCGCCTTTTGATATGAACTTCGTCTATACCACTTATATTCTGGAGCAGGCAGAGCGCGAAGGAGCATGGATCATCAACAAACCGCAAAGCCTGCGTGACTGTAATGAAAAACTGTTCGCGACCCAGTTCCCGTATCTACAAGTTCCGACCTTGGTGACTTCACAGCAAAGCCTGATTCGTGAATTTCTCAAAGAACAGGTCGATGTCATTGTAAAACCGCTGGATGGCATGGGCGGCACCGGGATTTTCCGCCTGTATCAGGACGGGATCAATATCGGTTCAACCATTGAAATGCTGACCAATAACGGCACCCAGCCGATTATGGCGCAGCGTTATATTCCGGAAATTGTCGAAGGTGATAAACGCATCCTGATGATTAATGGCGAGCCAGTGCCGTATTGTCTGGCCCGTATTCCACAAAATGGTGAAGTGCGCGGCAATCTGGCCGCGGGTGGCCTAGGCGAGGCACGCCCACTGACTGAAACTGACAAAGCCATTGCAGCAAAAGTAGGGCCGTATCTCAGAGAGAAAGGTCTGGTTTTTGTGGGGCTGGATGTGATCGGAAATTATGTCACTGAAATTAATGTAACCAGTCCAACCTGTATCCGTGAAATTGATATGCAGTTTGGCACCTCGATTGCGGATGATCTGTTTGCCGTGCTGGAAGCGGGTCAGGCCAATCAAGTATAAAGGTAAAATCAGGTGAAAGAAGAGTCTGCTTGCAGGCTCTTTTTACCTTTTTATTTCGGGTAACGCTTAAATAAATATGCCGTCATTACCATGCCTAGCATCGAAAGGCAGACGGTGATAATGGCGAGATTGGCCCAGTATTGGGTGGCAGATATCAGCGCAGCGCTCAGGGTCGGTATAAAAAACTGTGCGCAGGCTGAAATTTGTAAAACCAGACCCACACTGGCCGCTGCTGCATAGGCGCGTGGTGCATAATGCAGGGTAATCGCAAAAACAGTGGTCGGGATCATCCCGCCAATCAGTGAAAACAGCACGGCACTGACAACCTGCAATTCAAATGAGAGCCAGGAATTTGCGGCAAATACCAAGCAACTGCTACAGAGCATTGCCACAAATCCGGTACTCAATAAAGTGCGCGGTCTATAACCCTGTTGCAGCAACATGCCTGCGCCAAAAGTACCACCCAGATTGGCCAGAACGACCATCGAGACCAGCATCCCTGCGCGTTTTAAGTCCAGCCCCTGTTCAACATACAGTGTAGGCAGGAAGCCCGTGACAGTAATCCATTGACTGGTATAACACGCAAAAATAATCGCCAGACAGATAATGGGAGGATGGGTCAGGGTAATTTGAACAATCTGCCAGAATGAGGTGTTTTCCGTAGCTGCCTGGGTAGAGTCTGGCTGTGTTACCAGGGCAGGTTCAATATTTAAATATTGTTTGATCATGCCAGCAATGACAAGGCACAGGCAGCCCAAAATGGCCCAGATCGTTTGCCAGTCCAGATATTCAAGCAGGAGAGGAATCATCAATACGGCCAGACTGACACCGATGCCCATATAGGAACTCCAGAGTCCCATCTTGAAATTCAGTGTTTCAGCGCGGCTGGTACGTTTTAAAATTGCTGGCGCACACAAGGAGATGGTTAAAAACCCGATTCCTTCCATAAAACGCAATACATATAAAGTGGCAGGCTGCGTAATCCAGAGCCCGGCAAGACTGCTCAGCCCTAAAATGATTAAGGCCATGATCAGGCAGCGCTTTAATCCCATTTTTTCCGAGAAGGCGCCAATGCATAGCGCAAACAGCATTCCGGCGGCCTGCACCAATGCTAACGAAAAACCAGCCTGAGTAAAACTCAGGTTTAAATCCTGCTGCAACACAGGAATCACGGCCGAAAGTTTGCCCACATGGATCGCAGCCAGATAACCGGCCAAGATAATCCATACATCACGCAATGAGATTTTTGACATCTATCCGAACTGAGTCCATTTAAAGCATCTGCTTGTACATCAAGCATCATTCATATATAGATATGAATAACATGAAAGTTTTATAAAATTTATAGGTTTTAAGCCTAAGCTCATTAGTCGATGATAAGACATGGATTGACCGGGAGTGAGCTGTAAATGGTTCTAAATAAAGCCCTATCCGGGGCAAGATCATTGATAATATAATGAAAAGTGAGTTTAAAATTGATATGATATGTCACTTAAGTCGAAGGAAAAGTGCAGACCTTATAAATAAAACGAGTCCAAACTTGAAATTTGCGTGAAAAAAACAATTAAAGCCTTGTTGAAATAAAGTAAATAAACTTTCATGGCCTGAGGTTTGTGATTACAATTGATTACTTAAATCAGATTTCCTGCTCCATTTTTAGTATTGAAGAATTAAACCGTGACCGACGCTCAGCAAAAACAGCCTAAACATGTCATGATGATGGCCGCAGGTACAGGTGGACATGTGTTTCCAGCGTTAGCTGTTGCCAAAGATTTACAACAAAAAGGTATACAGGTTTCATGGTTAGCCACCCCCACAGGCATGGAAAACCGCCTGTTAAAAAACCAGAATATTCCCATTTATCACATTGATATTCAGGGTGTGCGTGGCAATGGTTTCTTACGTAAAGCCTTGGCGCCTTTTAAAATCATGAAAGCCACCTTCAGTGCCATGAAATTCATGAAACAGCTTCAGGTCGATGCCGTGGCAGGCTTTGGCGGTTATGTGGCAGGCCCGGGTGGTTTGGCCGCGCGTATCTTAGGCATTCCGGTGCTGATTCATGAACAGAATGCAGTCGCCGGTTTTACCAATACCCAATTGTCGCGTGTGGCAAAGACGGTGTGTCAGGCTTTTCCAAATACCTTTCCGGCCCAAGAAAAAGTCGTGACTACAGGTAATCCGGTACGACAAGAAATTAGTGAAATTTTAAATCCGTCCTGGCGTTATCAGGAGCGTGACAAGGCAGGACTGCCCTTACGTATTCTGATCGTTGGTGGATCTTTGGGGGCGCAAGCCTTAAATGAACGGGTTCCGAAAGCTTTAAAGCAACTCAATGTGCCATTAAGCGTCTATCATCAGTGTGGGCAAAACCATGCCGAGTCGACACGGGCACGTTATGAAAATGCACCAGCCAGTTTGCAAGTTGAAGTACAGCCCTTTATTGAAGATATGGCCAAAGCCTATTCTGATGCCGATCTGGTGATTTGCCGTGCCGGAGCTTTGACTGTAACTGAAATTGCCACTGCCGGCGTAGCTGCGATTTTTGTGCCGCTTCCAAGTGCAGTGGATGATCATCAGACGGCCAATGCCGGTTTCCTGGCCAATATCAATGCGGCAAAGATTTGCCCGCAGGCCACAATGACCCCGGAAAGTTTAAAAACATTATTAGAGCCGATGCTGAATCGCCAACTGTTAATGGAAATGGCCGTGAAAGCACGCCGACAGGCTCAACCCGATGCGACTCAACATGTGGTCCGTTTAATTCAAGAATTGTAATCCGAGTAAACTATGTCTCCAACAACCCCAGCTGAACAAGCGAAAAAGTTAATTAAAGTGCCAGAAATGCGCCGTATCAAACACATTCATTTTGTGGGGATTGGTGGCGCAGGCATGTGTGGTATTGCGGAAGTGCTGAAAAACCAGGGCTATAAAGTTTCCGGTTCAGATATCAAGACATCCAATACCACCGCACAGCTGGAAGCGAATGGCATTAAAGTCTATATCGGACATACTGCAAATAATATTAAGGGCGCCAACGTGATCGTGGTCTCTACCGCGATTGATAAGGAAAATCCGGAAATTAAAACCGCGATTGAAAACCGTATTCCTGTGGTTCGCCGTGCGGAAATGTTGGGTGAACTGATGCGTTACCGTCATGGTATTGCCGTTGCCGGCACGCATGGCAAGACCACGACCACCAGTCTGATCACCTGTATGCTGGCTGAAGAAAACATGGATCCAACCTATGTGATCGGTGGTTTGCTGAACCGTACCGGTATGAATGCAGCCTTGGGCGCCAGCCGTTATATTGTGGCCGAAGCCGATGAGTCAGATGCTTCTTTCCTGCACCTGGAACCAATGGCTGCCGTGGTGACCAATATTGATGCCGATCATATGGATACCTATGGCGGTAGCTTCGATGTCCTGAAAGATACTTTTATCCAGTTCCTGCAAAAACTGCCATTTTACGGCTTGGCCGTAGTCTGTGGTGATGATGCCAATATCCGTGAAATCATGCCGCGGATTGCACGTCCATTACTGACTTATGGCTTCAATGAAGACAATGACATCCGCGCAGTAGATGTTGATCAGGATGGCATGCAAACCCACTTTACCGTATTGCGTAAAGAGCGTGAGCCATTGCGTGTAACGGTCAACCAGCCAGGTTTGCATAATGTGCTGAATGCCTTGGCTGCGATTGGTATAGCAACTGATGAAGGCGTGTCTGATGCTTCAATCTGCCGTGCACTGGAAGGTTTTAGTGGTGTGGGTCGCCGTTTTGAAGTTCAGGGTGAGTTTGCGATTGAGGGCGGTGACGTGAAACTGGTGGATGACTATGGCCATCATCCAAAAGAAGTCGAAGCGACGATTAAAGCTGCGCGTCAGAGTCATCCGGACCGTCGTCTGGTAATGATGTTCCAGCCACACCGTTATAGCCGTACCCGTGACTGCTTTGATGATTTTGTGGAAGTACTTTCGACTGTAGACCAGTTATTGTTGCTGGATGTTTATCCTGCTGGCGAAAAACCGATTGTCGGGGCGGACAGCCGTACTTTGGCCCGCAGCATTCGTCTACGTGGTGAAGTCGAGCCAATTCTGGTCGATGCGGCGGACGGCAACCTGAATCAGATCATGAGAAAAGTATTGCAAGCAAATGACTTGTTATTAACCCAGGGCGCAGGTAATGTTGGAGCAATCTCAGTCGAACTTGCACAAAATCACTTATATATAAAATAGTCATCTTGTGTGACTGAATTGAATTGACCAGATTGAAAAAAGTTTAAGGATATAAACGTGTCAAATGCTTCAAAATTCGGAAAAGTTGCCGTGTTGCTTGGTGGTAAATCTGCAGAGCGTGAGGTTTCTCTAGACAGTGGTACGGCGGTACTTGAGGCATTAGTGCGTTCAGGGGTCAATGCGGAAGCGTTTGACCCGCAGGAGCGTAGTGTCACAGAATTGGTGAATTATGATCGTGCATTCATTGTATTGCATGGTCGTGGCGGGGAAGACGGCCAGATCCAGGGTGTGCTGGAATGGCTAAACGTACCGTATACCGGTACGGGTGTACAGGGTTCTGCCATCGGCATGGACAAGGTCAAGACCAAACAGGTCTGGCAGGGCTCGGAATTGCCGACAGCACCGTATCGCATTGTTACCAAAGATTCCGATGCGGCTGACATTGTTAATGCTTTAGGCTTGCCTTTGATTATCAAGCCGGTGCATGAAGGTTCCAGTATCGGTATGAGCAAGGTCGAAAAAATTGAAGACTTTGCTGAAGCGATTGCCAAGGCAACTGAACACGATGCCGTGGTGATGGCAGAAAAATGGATTACCGGTCGTGAATTCACCATTGTGATTTTAAATGGTCAGGCGCTGCCGGTGATTCGTCTTGAACCGCCTCAAGATGTCGCCTTCTACGACTATGAAGCTAAATATAACCGTAATGATGTGCAATATGGCATTCCATGTGGTCTGACTGAAGCTGAAGAGCAGCAGTTAAAAGCCTTGAGTTTGCGCGCATTCCAGGCAGTTGGTGCCAGCGGTTGGGGCCGGATTGATGCCATGCAGGATGAACAGGGTAATTTCTGGCTGCTTGAAGTCAACACCGTGCCGGGTATGACCAGTCATTCTCTGGTGCCAAAAGCAGCAGCTGCAGTCGGATGCAGTTTTGATGAGCTGTGTGTTGCGATTCTGGAACAGACTCTGACCGGTTCGGCACACTAAATATGGCTCAGCTTCCTGTTTCCATGCGCCGTAAACGTGCTGCAATTACCTCGATTCACGACAAGCCGCCAACACGCAAAGAAAAGCTGGCTAATTTTGGTGGTTGGTTATTGTTGTGTATCGCGGTGCTGGTACTGGCCGCTGGAGTATGGGGTTTATATAAAGTCATGACCAATACTGATGTGGCAGAACTGGGCGTGGTAGGTACGCGCTCGGCTGCTGAACAGCGTCAGGTCATGCAATATGTATCACCGATTGTGACCGAAAACTATTTTACTTCGGATCTGGAAGCGATCCGCGACCGTACCCTGGAATTGTCCTGGGTAGACCGGGTCGTGGTTTCTCGAGCCTGGCCAAATGGTATTCGGGTCAGGGTCATGCCGCATCATGCAATTGCACGTTGGGGAACAGGGCGTTTACTAAGTGACAGTGGTGTGATTTTTACGGAAGTCACACCCAAGAATTATCAGGCATTACCGTTGTTACATGGACCGGCGAGCCATGCGGAAACCATGATGCGTCGTTATAATGAAATTAATCAGTTATTTTTACCACAAGGTATTCGTCTAAAAGAATTATACCTCACCGAGCGAATGACCTGGTTTATGCAGTTTGATTCGGGTTTAAGAATAATTGTGGATAAAGATCAGACCATGAGCAAATTACAGCGTTTAAGTCAGCTATCCCAGCGTGATTTGAAGCCGGTCTGGTCTAAAATCTCGGCTATCGACCTGCGTTATCGCAATGGATTGTCGATACAGTGGAAAAATTCAATTCCGCCTAAAATTGTAAATGGACATTTTATTGTAACCATTAATGACATGGGCGTTGAGAATAATGTAACAGTAAAGCCATAATGACCGGCTTTAAAAAATAGAGGCGTTTAAAGCCATAAATCTAACAAACACGTAATGGTAGTAGTGAATAATGAGTGAAGCTGTTCCCTCGGTTGTGGCGATTGACATTGGGACACACAAAGTTTCAGTTTTGATTGGCAAGGTACACGCGCCAGACAATATCCAAGTGATTGGTATGGCCACCGCTCGTAACCGAGGCATGAGTAAAGGGAAAATTGTCAGTCTCGATAAAGTTATTACTGCAATTAAAAATGCCGTTCAAGAAGCAGAAGATATGGCAGAATGTCGAGTACATTCTGCTTGGGTTTCTATTCCAAGTGCCGAATTAAAAAGCTTTTATGCATCGGGGCGTACCTCGATCGACAATAGCGAACATGCGATTACCACCAGCGAAGTGGTACGTGCACTGGAGTTGGCCAAAGCCAGTCATTTGACTTCAGACCATTATCTGGTCAGCGCTGTGCCTCTGGGCTTTGAGCTGGATGATTCACCGGAATGGGTGCTGAATCCGATTCGGATGTCGGCACATAGCATGACCGGACATTATCATCTGATGATGCTGCCGATCAGTACCATGCAGAATATTGACCGTGCCCTGAAAGGGGCCAATATCGGCGTAGAAAAAATGGTGGTGTCGAGTCTGGCCACCGCTGAAGCCAGCCTGCTCAAAGACGAAAAAGAATATGGCGTATGTCTGGTAGATATTGGGGCTGGCACGACCAATGTTGCAGTGTATGTAGATGGCCGTCTGGCCTTAACCCATACTTTCCAGCGTGGCGGTGAACATGTGACCCGTGATATTGCAGCAGTATTGCAAACCACAACCGAAGAAGCTGAACGTCTGAAATTGCTGTACGGCTGTGTTGACCTGAAAGTGGTCAAGCCTGACCATATGATTCAGTTCCAGGGCATTGATGGACCACAGACCATCAGCCGGATCGAGCTGACTGAAATCATTATGGCGCGTTATGAAGAAATTCTCGGACTGGTGCGTGATGAGCTGGTGAAAAACGGTGCTCTCCAGGGCTTATATCATGGGGTAGTCCTGACCGGGGATGCCAGTCATATTGAAGGAATGGTGAGTTTTGTCCGCCGTACCATGGGAGTCTCGGCGCATTTAGGTAATCCGCCGACTCAGGTGTATGCGGATGAACCTCATCAGGCCGCTTTGCGTCGTTCGCAATATAGCACTGTGGCTGGTTTGTTGATGTTTAGCCAGAGTGATACCCAGGACACGATAGTGGAGCAGGATGATGTAGAACGGTTGTCATTGGCTCAGCGGGTGAAAAGAGCCTGGTCTGGCTTTAACGACACCTTGAAATCCATCTTTTAAGTCGATTTTTATTGTGAATATTGTTGAGAAGATGTAGTTAATCGGGCTTGTACTTGACAAGTGAACGCATGAGCAGCATTCTTAAAAACAATTTTATCAAGATTAAGGCAGTATACGGGCTTAGTGACTGCCAATTATGAATTAGGAATTTTATAGGTCATGGCCTCATTTGAATTTTTCGAAGACGATCATAGCGATAGCAATGGTCAAGCCCGTTTCACTGTATTTGGTGTAGGTGGTGCGGGTGGTAATGCTGTACAGCATATGTTGCAGTCCGATATTCAGGGTGTAAAGTTTGTTTGTGCCAATACGGACAAGCAGGCACTGGATCGCATGGAAGCTGAATTTAAAATTCAGCTGGGCGAGCAGAGTACCCGTGGTCTGGGTGCCGGTGCAAATCCGCAAGTGGGCCAGACTGCAGCGGAAGAAAGTCGTGAACTGATCCGCCAGCAGCTTGAAGGCACAGATATGGTATTTGTGACAGCAGGTATGGGTGGTGGTACCGGTACCGGTGCTGCGCCAGTCGTAGCTGAAATTGCCAAAGAAATGGGTATCCTGACTGTAGGTGTAGTAACTACGCCCTTCAACTTCGAAGGTAAACGTCGTTTACAGTCTGCTGAAAAAGGTATCGAAGCCCTTGAGCAGCATGTAGACTCATTGATCATCATTCCAAACCAGCGGTTATTGAAAGTCTTTCGTGATATTTCAATGAAAGATGCATATAAAAAAGCGGATGATGTGCTACTGAATGCTGTACGCAGTATTTTTGATTTAGTGGTACGTCCAGGTCATATCAACCTTGACTTTGCTGACTTGAAAACCGCTATGAGCACACGTGGTTATGCCATGATGGGTGTTGGTCTGGGTCGTGGTGAAAACCGTGCCCGTCAGGCAGCTGAACAGGCGATCCGTAGTCCATTGCTCGATAACGTGACCATCATGAATGCCAAAGGTATTCTGATCAATGTAACCGGCGGCGATGATGTGACTTTTGGTGAAATTGAAGAAATTACCGATGTTGTCAACCAGATTGTCGATTTAGATGAAGGTCAGGTGTTCTACGGTACCGTTTTTGATCCGGATGCACGCGATGAAATCAGTGTGACCGTAATTGCAACAGGTCTCACCCGCCATGCAGCCGATTCAGTTGAGCCGACCAAACGTACCAATGTACAGGCAACTCGTCCAGCTGCTGCACAGGCCGTGGTTGAAGATGACGATGTGCCGGCAATTCAGCGTCAGCAGCATGAAACAGGAGCAGCAGCGAACCCGGCAGCAGCTTCAGTTTCCAGCCCGCGCCCAACGCCAATGAGTATTCAGGATTATCTTAAGAATCAACAACGTAAATAACATGTAACATGATGTGTTTACTTGGATTACACAGTAAAGGTGGCTTAAAAGCCACCTTTTTGTTTTTTATCAATGGCCAAATATGCTAACGTATAGCGGTTTTATAGATGAACAGATGATAAAAGCATGTTGAAACAACGTACCCTGAAACGTATCGTGAAAGCGAGCGGAATCGGTCTTCACAGTGGGCAGAAAGTCATGATTAACTTTGTGCCGCACTATGCCGATGGGGGAATTGTGTTTCGTCGTATAGACCTGAACCCACCAGTGGACATTCCGGCTGATGCCATGCTGATTCAGGAAGCCTTTATGTGCTCGAATCTGGTTCAGGAAAATGCCAAAGTGGGTACGATTGAGCATGTCATGAGTGCGATTGCCGGTTTGGGAATTGATAATCTGATAATTGAAGTCTCTGCCTCTGAAGTACCGATTATGGATGGCAGTGCAGGTCCGTTTATTTACCTGTTAATGCAAGGTGGATTACAAGAGCTGGATGCTGCCAAAAAATTCGTCAAGATTATTAAACCGGTTGAAGCACTGATTGATGACAAGCGTGCCGTTTTTAGCCCCCATCAAGGCTTCCAGCTTAATTTCACCATCGATTTTGATCATCCTGCCTTTAAAAAAGAACATCAGTCCGCCAGCATCGATTTTTCTACTGAAACTTTTGTTTATGAAGTCAGTGAAGCACGTACCTTTGGTTTTATGAAAGATCTGGATTATCTCAAAGCCAATAATCTGGCGTTGGGAGCCAGTCTGGAAAATGCGATTGGAGTGGATGAAACCGGGGTCGTTAATGAAGAAGGCTTGCGTTTCTCGGACGAATTTGTACGGCATAAAATTCTGGATGCCGTCGGTGATTTATATCTGCTCGGACATCAGATTATTGCCAAATTTGACGGTTATAAATCTGGACATGCCTTGAATAATCAACTTTTACGCAATGTGAAAAGTGATCCAAGCTGCTATGAAATTGTAACATTTGATGACGAGTCTAATTGTCCAATCATGTATGTGAATGTGACATAAGTCATTGTGTTTGTGCCTTTATGTTTTTATTACTGCGTTAATACTGTGATACAGGTCACATAATGGTTACTTTTTAATTTATTACATTTGATTGCTATGTTACTTTTTATTGCTTGCCAAACGTAGTAAAGCTTGGCTAAGCTTAGGGTCGCTTATAAAGTCAGCCGCACTACGAAGTAATTCCTGTGTTTCTGCATTTAAGGCTCTTTCAGGTGTTACTGGAGCAGGGGGCATTTGCGAAGGATTCCGCAAGCAAACTTGAATTTTAGTGAGATCTGTTAATTCATTTATTTGAGAGAGTTGTGAGATGTATTGCTTTTGAAGATAGGCCAGTTGACTGATCATGGCCTGGTTTTCACCAGTAATCGTTAACACACCATTTTGATAGCAAACAACTTGCCAGCGTTCCGGTTGGGGCAACAGCGGTTGTACGAGTTTCGTAAGTTTCTGCCAAGCGGCAACTTGTGATGAGAGAAACGAAAAGTTTCCTGTTTTTATCTGCTTTCTTGTTTGTTGAAAAACGTTGACAGGTTCAGACATACATTGTTCCTACATATTTATGTCTTAATCTTATGCGCTTCTTTTAGTGGATATCAAGGATAGAGATCTTCAAGAAACTCGATTAAAGCAGTTTAGAGAGGTTTTTTATGCATATGCGACGTATTTTGTTGGCATTTTCTTTGTCGGCTTCAGCTGCCTCGGTAGCGTTTGCAGATTTAGTCAATCTAAATCAAGAAAATGGTTCAACAGATCGTATCGAGCAATTGACACGGACTTTGGCACAGGGTGCATATACTCATCCAGATGATATCGATATCCCAGCGCAAACCAAATTAAATGTTCAACTGCGTGAGAAACCTGTTGAGCTTAACAATCGAACACTTGCTCAGAAGTATGCCAGTACTTCCTCTAACAAAGCGGCAGCAAACAGCACTTACTCTTGGTTGATTTCCCATCCTTTACCTAATTCTCGCATAAGTTCAAGTTACGGCGGGCGTACCATGGGTGGCCGTGCTGAAAATCATTCAGGCCTTGATCTCGCTGCACCAAGCGGTACACCGATCTATGCTACTGGTCCCGGTATTGTGACCAAGTCAGGTTGGGGTACAGGTTATGGCCAATATGTTGAAATCAATCATGGCAACGGCTATTTAACACGTTATGCTCATGCTTCACGACTTATTACACGTGTGGGAGAACAGGTGCAAGCGGGTGATCATATTGCCAATGTAGGCTGTACTGGTCGCTGTACCGGTCCACACTTACATTATGAAGTAGTAAAAGACGGTCAACGTAAAAACCCATCGACTTATTTGGCCATGTTACCTTAAATATAGTCTGGGATAGCGAGATATATCTCTATACATAAATAATCTCCATTAAGCAGTTTTAAACACTTAATCTGAAAGCTCTTCAAATCAAATTGAGGGGCTTTTTATTTAATCGCTTTTAAATATCATATTATCACCAACTATTATAATGATTGTATAATAAATCGCCTTTATTGGCTGTTTTTTGTTATGTAGTGTAATTATACGTCACCAATCATTTAGTTCCTAAATAGTACTGCCAAATCGCATTCAGCTAGGGCCATACCAGCTGAGGTCTCAAATATGGTACATATAGGCTATTAGATTAGGCTTTTAGGAACTGTAGATTATGGCGTTTTATGGTGATACAGACGCGCAAGAAACCCAGGAATGGCAAGATGCATTTGATTCGGTTTTGCAGCATATGGGCACTGAGCGTGCAGCATTTTTATTAGAAAAACTTTATCAACGCGCAATCGCAAAGCATGTTCCTATTCAGCGTTTAAATACTCCCTACTTAAATACGATTTCTGTTGAAGAACAACCTGCCATGCCGGGTGATCAGGATATGGAGCGTCGTATTCGTGCGCTGATCCGCTGGAATGCTCTGGCAATGGTATTGCGTGCGAATAAAACTGGTGATGACCTCGGTGGTCACCTGGCGAGCTTTGCTTCTTCTGCGACCCTTTACGATGTCGGCTTTAACCACTTTTTCCGGGCCAACAGTGACCACTTTGGCGGTGACATGATCTATTACCAGGGCCATTGTGCACCGGGTATTTACGCGCGTTCATTTTTGGAAGGCCGACTGACCGAAGAGCATCTGAATAATTTCCGTCGAGAAGTCGGCGGTAAAGGTCTGCCATCTTATCCGCATCCTTATCTGATGCCGGACTACTGGCAGTTCCCGACGGTATCGATGGGTCTAGGTCCCATCATGTCAATTTATCAGGCGCATATTCAAAAGTACCTGATGAACCGTGGCCTGATCAAAGAAGAAGACCGTAAAGTCTGGGCTTATCTGGGCGATGGCGAGATGGATGAGCCGGAAAGCCTGGGTGCAATTTCTCTGGCCGGTCGTGAAAAGCTCGATAACCTGATCTGGGTGGTGAACTGTAACTTGCAACGTCTGGATGGTCCGGTACGTGGGAATGGCAAGATCATTCAGGAGCTTGAGTCGCTATTCCGCGGTGCAGGCTGGCGTGTAATTAAAGTCGTGTGGGGCCGTCACTGGGATCCATTACTAGCGAAAGATAAATCTGGTGCACTGAAAGCAGTAATGGAAGAAGCGGTGGATGGCGATTTCCAGCGCTACCAGGTAAAAGGTGGTGCTTATGCACGCGAAAAGTTCTTTGGTAAATATCCAGAAGCCAAAGAGCTGGTGAAAGATTTAAGTGATGAAGATATTGATAATCTGAACCGCGGTGGTCACGATCCGTACAAAGTCTTTGCGGCTTATGCCGAAGCTTGTACTGCCAAAGGTCAGCCGACGGTGATCCTGGCGAAAACCGTGAAAGGTTATGGCTTGTCGGAAGAAATCGAAGCAGTTAACAAAACGCATCAAATCAAGAAGATGCAAATTAATTCTTTGAAATATGTGCGCGACCGTTTCAATCTTCCTTTCACTGATGAACAGCTGGAAGAAGTGCCGTTCTATCGTCCAAGTGAAAACTCTCCTGAAATCAAATATATGAAGGCTCGTCGTGAAGCGCTGGGTGGTTATCTGCCTGCACGTCGCAAGGACAGCGAGCAGCTGGCAATTCCTGAGCTGTCTGTATTTGATTCGGTCCTAGCGGGTTCGAACGGCAAAGAACAGTCGACCACGATGGTGATGGTACGTTTAATCTCGGCACTTCTTAAAGAGAAAGCGATTAAAGATCGTGTTGTGCCAATCGTGCCTGATGAAGCACGTACTTTCGGTCTGGAGGGCATGTTCCGCCAGCTGGGTATTTATGCCGCGCATGGCCAGAAATATACCCCGGAAGACCAAGAACAGCTGATGCATTACCGTGAAGCCAAAGACGGTCACATGTTGCAAGAAGGGATTAACGAAGCCGGCGCCATGAGTGCATGGGCGGCATTAGGCACCAGTTATTCAACCAATAACCTGCCAATGATTCCGATGTACATGTACTACTCGATGTTTGGTTTCCAGCGTATCGGTGATATTGCATGGGCTGCAGGTGATGCACAGGCACAAGGTTTCTTGCTGGGCGCAACCGCAGGCCGTACCACACTGAACGGTGAAGGCTTGCAGCATCAGGATGGTCATTCACACATCCTGGCCAGTACCATTCCAAACTGTGTCGCTTATGACCCATGTTTCGGTTATGAGTTGGCAGTGATCGTGCATGACGGTTTACGACGTATGTATGTGAATCAGGAACGTGTGTTCTATTACCTGACCGTAATGAACGAAAACTACGAGCATCCTGAAATGCCAAAAGGTGTTGAAGAAGGTATCAAGCGCGGTATGTACCTGCTTGAAGAAGACGAGAAAGCTACCGTTCAGTTACTGGGCTCAGGTGTGATTCTGCGTGAAGTGATCAAGGCAGCGAAGATCCTGCGTGAGGAATACCAGATCCACTCGAATGTCTACAGTGTGACCAGCTTCAATGAACTGGCACGTGACGGCATGGCATGTGAAGAATACAACCGCTTGCATCCGCTGGCTGAAGACGTGAAAGAAGCATGGGTATCGAAACAGCTCCGTGGTACTGAAGGTATTGTGGTATCTGCAACCGATCACATGCGTGCCTATAGCGAACAGATTCGTGCTTATCTTCCGGATAACCGTCCATTCGTAGCACTGGGTACTGACGGTTATGGCCGTTCAGATACACGTGGCAACTTGCGCAGCTACTTTGGTGTTGATGCTGCACATATTGTAGTGGCCACCCTGAAAAAACTGGCTGATGAAGGTGAAGTTGATCCGCGTCTGGTTAAAGATGCGATCTCGACTTTCGAGCTTGATACCGATCGTCCAGTGGCTTGGGCACCGCAAGAAACTCCATCAGTACATGCTGTTGCTGACTACAAAGAGGAGAACTAAGCATGCAAATTACGACTCCCGATATTGGTGTAGATAAGGCAACAGTGGCCGAAATTCTGGTCAAAGTCGGTGATACGATTGCGGTCGATGACAGCATCGTATTGCTTGAATCTGATAAAGCCTCTGTTGAAGTGCCTAGCACTTCCGCCGGTGTGGTGAAAAGCATTCTGGTCAGCCAGGGTGATGAAGTGGCTGAAGGCGCGGTACTGATTGAACTGCAAGCTGAAGACGGTAGCACTGATGTGGTCGAGCCACAGCAAGCAGATGCATCACAAAAAACTTCAGAAAATACGCCAACCGCATTGCCTGATCAGGAAATCATGCAGGAAATCGCTTCACATCAACCCAAAGCTTCTGCTGCTCCTGAAGCGCAAGCAGGCTCAAAAGTGGTCGATGTGCAAGTGCCTGATATTGGTGTAGAGAAAGCCACAGTGGGTGAAATCCTGGTCGCTGTCGGTGATGAAATTGAGGTAGATCAAAGCATCGTGGTGGTGGAATCAGACAAGGCGACTGTTGAGGTGCCAAGTACGGTTTCAGGCATGGTGGAATCCATCGAGATTAAAGACGGCGACACGATCAAAGAAGGTGTAGTCATTCTGAAAGTGAAAACGGCTGTTTCGGCAGCGCAAGCACCGACAGAAGCACCTCAAGCACCAGTTGCTCAAGCGGCGACCCAAGAGAAAGCAGTCGAAGCACCACAAACGCCAGCAGTACCTGCGGGGGATATTGAAATTGCCGTGCCTGACCTGGGTGTAGACAAGGCGGCTGTGGCTGAAATTCTGGTTCAGGTCGGAGATACGGTTGAAAAAGACCAGAGCATCATCGTGGTTGAATCAGACAAGGCGACTGTTGAAGTACCAAGTACTGCGGCCGGGGTGATTAAAGCCATTCATGTTGAACTGGGTCAAAATGTCTCTCAAGGTATTGCACTGGTGACAATCGAAGCTGAAGCGCAAGCAGAAGCTGCTCCTGTTGCAGCCAAGGCAGAAGTAGCAAAAGCAGCAGAAGAATCAAAAGTGCCTGCTACAAAAGCAGCACCGACACCTGCGGCATCTTCTAATCAGGCAGTCGCGACGTCGGATAATGTCGACAAGCTGACCAAAGAGCAGAATGCGGCCAACTCGAAAGTCTATGCCGGTCCTGCTGTGCGTAAACTGGCTCGGGAGCTTGGCGTCGTGCTGGCAGATGTCAAGGCCTCTGGTCCACATGCGCGCGTCATGAAAGAAGACCTGAAAGCCTATGTCAAATCGCGTCTTACTGCGCCGCAGGCGGCTCCTGTCGCCGCTGCTGCCCAAGTCGCAGGACTGCCAAAACTGCCAGACTTTAGCGTTTTTGGTGGAGTGGAAGAGAAAACCTTGACGCGTTTGCAACAAGTGTCCATTCCACAGTTGTCGCTGAATAATTTCATTCCGCAAGTGACCCAGTTTGATGCAGCAGATATTACGGAACTGGAAGCATGGCGTAATGAACTGAAAGGCAACTTCAAGAAAGACGGCATTGGTCTGACCATTATGGCGTTCATCATCAAAGCAGTTGCGCACTTGTTAAAAGAAGAGCGAGAGTTTGCCGGTCACTTGGCTGATGATGGCAAGTCAGTATTGTTACGTAACGAGATCCATATGGGTATCGCGGTCGCAACGCCAGATGGTTTGACCGTGCCTGTGCTGCGTCATCCAGATCAGAAGTCAATTAAACAGATTGCAGTTGAGCTGGGAGAACTAAGCCAGAAAGCGCGTGACAAGAAATTGTCACCGAAAGATCTGCAAGGCGCGAACTTCACTATTACTAGCCTGGGTTCAATTGGTGGTACGGCATTTACACCGTTGGTCAACTGGCCACAAGTGGCGATTCTGGGTATTTCACCTGCAACAATGCAACCGGTCTGGAATGGTGAAGGTTTTGATCCACGCTTGATGCTGCCGCTTTCATTGTCATACGATCACCGTGTGATCAATGGTGCAGATGCTGCTCGTTTCACCAACAAGCTGACCAAGCTGCTTAAAGATATTCGTACTTTGCTCATCTAAAACCTTATCTCTAGGCCTTTGTTTTTCTCTCTGAGAGAAAGACAAAGAGGATATAAAAAACCCTGCTTCGGCAGGGTTTTTTGCTGCTGCATTGAAAAATAATCTATTTGATTATATACTTGGCGCACTTCATTGGGGAGTAGCCGCCTTTTGCGCAAAGCAGAAGGGTGATGGTCAACATATTTGCTCAACCGGGCATGGTCATCATAGCAAAGAACCAAGTCAGCTTTTCCAAGCTTTCTTTTGTTGGCAAGACCTTTGATTTACCACTCTGCAGATTTTGGCTAGCAGGAGCGGTGAGTCATTGGTATTGGATGCTAGCCAGAGAAAAACCTCATGTATGAATTCCTACTGTCGACTGCAATCGTAGCACTGGCTGAAATGGGTGATAAAACCCAATTGCTGGCATTGCTGCTTGCCGCACGCTTTCGCAAACCTGTTCCTATTTTAGTTGCCATTTTATTGGCGACGGTGATTAACCACGGTCTTTCTGCGGTATTGGGACAATGGGTCACTACAGTGATTGGGCCAGAGGTACTAATGTGGATCGTTTCGCTTGGCTTTATCGCGATGGCTATCTGGATGCTGATTCCGGATGAACTCGGGGATGAAAATGCCAGCATCAATAAATGGCAAAAATTCGGGGTATTTGGTGCGACCTTTATTCTGTTCTTTCTGGCAGAAATTGGCGATAAAACCCAGATTGCCACAGTTGCACTGGCGGCACGTTTCGACAGCGTATTCTGGGTCATGCTTGGGACCACTTTGGGTATGATGCTGGCCAATGCACCTGCGGTCTTTTTAGGTGATAAACTCGCCAACAGATTGCCAATCAGCCTGATTCATAAAATTGGTGCGGCGATTTTCCTGGTGATTGGTGTGGCAACCCTGGTTCAACATTATTTCTTTTAAAGAATAAAATAATATTTATGTGAATCCTGAGCTAAAAACTCAGGATTTTTTATGATTAAAATGCTATCGAAATGTTGATAAATAGCGTGATATGGTCAGTTCTATTGATTGTAAGTTTGATTAATTCCATATATTTTATACGGGTATAAAAGTGTCATTTTTATTATAAATTGGGGAATTTACATGGCTTTTGAACGCACCACATCGCAGGTTCTGTTTGATAACGGGACGCATAAATGCATCAGCTTTACCAGCCTGGTTAAAGGTGAAGGCGTTCAGGCAAACCAGTTTCTGATCATTGATCATGAACGTGCTGCAGTGCTCGATCCGGGGGGGGATTTAACCTATGTGCCGCTGACCATGGAACTGAATAAATACACCCGTTTGACCAATCTGGATTATGTCATGGCCTCGCATCAGGATCCGGATATTATTACCTCGATGCCACGCTGGCTGGTCTATACGGATGCCAAAGTCGTCGCATCCAAGCTCTGGGCACGTTTCTTGCCTCACTTAAACTCTGCTTTTATGAGTGACCGGATGAAAGGTAACTGGCTGGACCGCCTGGTAGAGCTTCCTGATCACGGTCAGATCGTTCCGCTCGGTCAATCTCATATTGTGGCAGTACCGGCGCATTTCCTGCATTCGGTTGGGAACTTCCAGTTTTATGATCCGGTTGCCAAAATCCTGTTTTCCGGTGATATGGGCGCGTCCATGGTTGAAGATGCCGCAAAGCCACTGGAAAACTTTGCCGCGCATATTCCGAAAATGAAAAGTTTCCATCAGCGCTATATGTGCAATAACAAGGTCATTCGTCTCTGGGTGCAAATGGTGCGCGGCATGGAGATCGAGATGATCGTGCCGCAGCATGGTACGCCATTTATCGGCAAAGAACAGATTACCCAGTTTCTCGACTGGATTGAAACGCTGCAATGCGGTACCGATCTGATGGATGAAACGGTTTTTACCTGTCCTGAATAGTTCATCCAAAAGATAAAATTTTTCTTGTATGGAAAAACAACATTTTTTATATTTCTTCTTCAAAAAATTTTTTTGATGACGAGAAATTATAAGAAATGTTGTCTCAAATTCCAACACCGGATGCGTGTTTAAGCTGTGGGGCGTGCTGCGCCTATTTCAGGGTTTCTTTTTATTGGGCTGAAGGGATTCATATGCCTGAGCACTATACTGAACCTGTTAATGCGGTTTATTCATGTATGGCTGGAACCAATCAAAAAAATCCACGCTGTATCGCACTGGATGGCACCATCGGCCAGCAGGTCAGCTGCGGTATGTATGAGCTGCGCAGTTCATCCTGCAAAGAAGTGCAGATTGCCGATCAGCAATGCAACAAGGCACGTGTGGCACACAATATGTTGCCCTTTGTTCAGATTGAAACTGATGAAGCCGAGAATGATGACAGTTTTGAATATGTCAGTTAAATCCATCCAAAGCAGAGCTTAGGCTCTGCTTTTTACAGTAGTCTTGAAGGATCAGGGTATATATTAAGTTAGGAAACTTGATTATTAAGCATAAGGGACTGCCCCAGAACACAAATCGCTCTGGTGGTACAACGCTTGAAGAAAAAATAATTTTGCAATTGCAATGAAATTTAAGCCGATATTTGTTTATAATAGTGCACGGAAATTACCAGTGAGACTGTTATGTTGACCATCGTTCAAGACGCGTTAACCTTCGATGATGTCCTATTACTCCCTGCCTATTCTACTGTTCTTCCAAAAGATGTCTCCCTAAAGACACGTTTAACTCGTGGCATTAACCTGAATATTCCTCTTGTGTCCGCAGCAATGGATACGGTGACTGAGTCCCGTATGGCAATTGCAATGGCGCAAAATGGTGGTATCGGTATTTTGCACAAGAACATGGATATCGCTGTTCAGGCTGCAGAAGTGCGCCGTGTGAAAAAATTCGAAGCGGGTATGGTCAAAGACCCGATTACAGTGACTCCTGAAACCACAGTACGTGAACTGATTGCGCTGACTCAAGCCAACAATATCAGTGGTGTGCCCGTTGTGAAAGACGGCAAAGTGGTGGGTATCGTGACCGGTCGTGATACACGCTTTGAAACCAATCTTGAGCAGCCAGTCAGCAACATCATGACTGGTCAGGATCGTCTGGTGACGGTTCGTGAAGGCGAATCGAAAGAAAACATTCAAGCTTTATTACAACAGCACCGTATTGAAAAAGTACTGGTGGTCAATGATCAGCAAGAGCTGAAAGGCCTGATTACGGTAACTGATTTCCGTAAAGCTGAATTGTATCCAAACAGTTGTAAAGATGATCTGGGTCGTCTACGTGTTGGTGCTGCTGTCGGTACCGGTGCAGAAACGCCAAGTCGCGTAGAAGCCCTGGTTGATGCAGGTGTGGATGTGATTGTAGTCGATACTGCACATGGCCATTCTGCGGGTGTAATCGAGCGTGTACGTTGGGTGAAAGCCAACTATCCACAAGTTCAGGTGATTGGCGGTAACATCGCCACAGGTGATGCTGCATTGGCTTTACTGGATGCAGGTGCTGATGCCGTTAAAGTCGGGATCGGTCCTGGCTCAATCTGTACCACACGTATTGTAGCTGGTATTGGCATGCCGCAAATCTCTGCCATCGATAGCGTAGCTTCTGCACTTAAAGATCAGATTCCATTGATTGCGGATGGTGGTATTCGTTTCTCTGGTGATATGGCCAAAGCGATTGGCGCCGGTGCGAGCACCATTATGGTCGGTTCATTAATGGCAGGTACTGAAGAAGCGCCTGGCGAAGTTGAATTTTTCCAGGGCCGCTACTACAAAGCTTATCGTGGTATGGGTTCATTGGGCGCGATGGCGGGTGCCACAGGTTCTGCTGACCGTTACTTCCAGGATTCCAAGGCCGGTGCCGAGAAGCTGGTTCCAGAAGGTATTGAAGGTCGCGTACCGTACAAAGGTCCAATGGGTAATATCGTACATCAGATGATGGGTGGCCTACGTTCTTCGATGGGTTATACCGGTTCTGCGACGATTGAAGACCTGCGTCAAAATGCCAAGTTTGTAAAAATCACTTCTGCCGGTATGTCGGAATCACATGTACATGATGTGACGATTACCAAAGAAGCACCAAACTATCGTGTGGGTTAATCTCCCGTGATTTAAAATTTGAAAAAGCCGTCATGCAAATGACGGCTTTTTTATTTTGGTGTAAAGTGTGGCACAAGGAAAAAAATGGGTGATATCAATCATCCGCGAAGAAGTGAGATAAAGATGAGTTATTTTGGTACAGACGGTATCCGTGGAAAGTTTGGCGAATTGCCGATTACCCCTGAGTTTGCCCTGAAACTGGGATTTGCAGCCGGAAAAGTTTTAAAACGTCATAGCAAAAAATCCAAACCGCTGGTGGTTTTAGGTAAAGACACCCGTTTGTCTGGCTATATTCTGGAAGCGGCCTTGCAGGCAGGTTTAAATGCTGCCGGTGTGTATGTTCATCTCTTGGGTCCATTACCGACACCAGCGATTGCCCATCTGACTCGTGCCCTACATGCCAGCTTGGGAATCGTCATTTCTGCGTCACATAATCCTTACTTTGACAATGGGATCAAGTTCTTTTCTGCGGAAGGCAAGAAATTGCCAGATGCTATACAAGAAGAAATTAATCAAGAACTTGATAAAGAAATGGTCATTGAGGATACTGCGAATCTGGGTAAAAGTGTCCGGGTCAAAGATGCCAACGGCCGTTATATTGAATTCTGTAAATCGACGTTCCCATATCACCTGGATCTGAATGATTTAACTATCGTGGTGGATTGTGCCAATGGCGCGGCCTATAACGTCGGACCTGCGGTGTTCCGTGAACTGGGTGCCAAGGTCATTGCCATTCATGATGAACCGACCGGTTTAAATATTAATGATAATTGCGGTTCAACCCATCCTGAAAGCTTGCAACAGGCAGTACTTGAGCATAAAGCGGATCTGGGGGTTGCGTTTGATGGCGATGCCGACCGTGTGGTCTTGGTGGATCAATACGGTAAACTGATTGATGGCGACCATATACTGTATATCTTGGCAACTCAAAGCTCGAAAAAACCGGCCGGAATTGTGGGTACCTTAATGAGCAACATGGCACTGGAACTAGCGCTAGAAAAAGCGCAAGTACCCTTATTGCGTGCCAAAGTGGGCGACCGTTATGTATTGCAGGGTCTGGAAGAAAATGGCTGGACCATTGGTGGTGAGCCTTCAGGCCACATTCTGACTTTGGACAAGAGCACCACAGGCGATGCAATTATTGCAGCATTGCAGGTCTTAACGGTGATGGTGGAACAGAAAAAAGCCCTACATGAACTGGTAGCTGACTTTAAACTGCTACCAAATGTCCTGGTCAATGTACGTTTAGATGCCATGTTTGATCCTTATTCAGTGCCGGCACTGGCAGCTGAATTTGAAAAAGCCGAACAGCAGCTGAAAGGCCGTGGCCGTTTGTTGATTCGCAAATCAGGCACAGAACCAGTCATCCGGGTGATGGTCGAAGGTGATGATCTGGCTGAAGTTACCACACTTGCAAATAGCTTGGCAGATGCTGTACGTGCCAATGCTGCTTAACGGGAGCATAAATGATGAGTGATCTGATCAAGGATCTGAGTGAGCTACGCCTGAATTATGAAAAAGGCGAGTTGCAGGAACAGCAAGTCAATCCGAATCCGCATATGCAGTTCCTGCAATGGTTTAACCATGCACTGGAAGCGAAATCGCATGAACCCTATGCCATGTCGCTGGCGACTGCCAATGCACAAGGGCGTCCGCATGTGCGTACTGTGCTGTTACGTGGTGCCACTGAAGCGGGCTATGACTTCTATACCAATTATGACAGTCAGAAGGGTCTGGATCTTGCTGAAAATCCGTATGCCGAACTGTTGTTTTACTGGCAGGATCAGGAGCGCCAGATTCGTATTTCGGGTCGTGTAATGAAAATCTCGGAAGAAGAATCCACCGATTACTATCATAAACGTCCACGTGATAGCCAGATTGCCGCACATGTCAGTACGCCGCAAAGCGGGGTGATTGGTAGCCGTGAAGAGTTGCAACAGCGTTTCTGGGGTTTACATCATCAGGTTGCGAATCAGCAAGAGCTGGACAAACCGGTCTTCTGGGGTGGCTATCGTCTCGAGCCAGATTATTATGAATTCTGGCAGGGTCGTCCCAATCGTTTACATGACCGTCTGAGTTATCGTAAAAGCGATGATGGCTGGACTTTAGAGCGTTTAATGCCATAACCATGCAAAAACTGGAAATCAAGCAGCGACCTTTTGTAACCCGTCCTGAAAACTTATCGGGTGTTCCTACATTTGTAGCCGAGATTCTGGCCCGGCGTGGGGTAGAGTCCGAGCAGGAGCTGGAACTCAAGCTGAAGCATCTGCTGGCACCGACCATGAAAGGGTTGCCTGAAGCCATTCAACTGATCGATCAGGCGATTGATCGTGGCCAGAAAATCGTGATTGTCGGTGATTATGATGCTGATGGCGCGACCAGTACTGCTTTGATGGTGCTGGCACTTCGGGATATGGGGGCAAAGGTCGATTATCTGGTACCGGACCGTTTTAAATATGGGTATGGACTGACACCTGCAATTGCAGACCTGGCCTTTGTCAATTTTACTCCTGATTTACTGATTACCGTGGACAACGGCATTTCCAGCCATGACGGAGTAAAACAGGCGCAGGATCACGGCATGCAGGTGATCATTACCGATCATCATCTGACGACCAAGCCGACACCCGAAGCTGAAGCCGTAGTTAATCCCAATCAGCTGGGTTGCAACTTTCCAAGTAAAGCCTTGGCCGGGGTCGGGGTGGCTTTTTACGTTCTTGCTAATTTGTCCACACATCGTAAAAAACTGGGAAAATCCACCACCTCAATTATTAACTATCTTGATCTGGTGGCGCTCGGTACTTATGCCGATGTCGCGAGCCTGGACTACAACAACCGGATTCTGGTCGATGCAGGTCTGAAACGGATTCAGCAAGGACACTGTCGCGCAGGAATCAGTGCGCTACTTGATATTGCCAAACGTGACCCAGCTGGTCTAAAAGCTCAGGATTTGGGCTTTGTGCTGGGCCCGCGGATTAATGCCGCTGGACGCATGGAAACCATGGACATTGGCATCGAATGTCTGCTGGCCCCTGATCTGGCCACGGCCTATCCACTGGCTGAACAACTCAATCAGCTCAATGTCGAACGCCGTCAGGTGGAAGGAAAAATCAAGCAGGAAGCGCTGCTTGAGCTGGATAAAATTCAGTGGGATGCAACTGAACTGCCTGCTGCACTGATCATGTTTGAACAGCATTGGCATCAGGGCGTCATCGGGATTGTAGCAGGACGTTTGAAAGAGCAGTTTCATCGTCCAAGTATTGTCTTCGCTGCTGATGAAGATGGCATTCATATTAAAGGTTCGGCACGCTCGATTGAAGGTATTCACATTCGGGATAGCATTGAACGGGTTGCGGAACAGTATCCGCATCTGGTCAGCCACTTTGGTGGACATGCAGCTGCGGCAGGTTTGACGATAAAAAAACAGTACTTTTCTGAATTTAAACAGGTTTTTGAAAATCTCGTTGCACAGATGGATGAGGATTTATTCACTGCAACTTTATGGACAGATGGGGAATTGCCAAGTTCTGCTTTTCAGATTGAAACAGTCGACTTGTTGCAAAACTTAAGTCCTTGGGGGCAAAAATTTCCCCAGCCGACTTTTGAGGGTGTATTTAAAATTATGGACTATCGCTGGCTCAAAGATGTCCATCTGAAATTGCGCGTGGCTTTGGAGAATGGTCAGGTGGTGGATGCGATTGCCTTCAATGCAGCGGATAAATATAGTTTTGACCCGATGAAAAATACCCGGTTGGTCTATGAGCTGGATAAAAATATCTTTAACGGCAATGTCAGCCTGCAGATGCGGATTATTCATTTAGAACAGTAGCTAATAGGCCATAAAAAACCGCTCACTAGAGCGGTTTTTTCTTTTCAAAGGAGAGATTAGAAGCGGAAAGTACCGTTAATTCCAAAAGAGTCAGCACCGTCAGTAGTCGTATAATTTACGCCAGCTGCAATAGCAGGGGTAAAGAATTTTTGTGCGCGTACTGAGAAGACAGTATCAAAATCTTCTAAAGTTGCATCGTTGATAGATACACCAACGCTTAACGTTGGATCAATATAAAGATCAGCAGCTACATCATATGCTGTTTCATCACCGAAAGCAGTTGACGCTTCAAAGTTAGCGTAGTGGTTGCCAATGAGAGTTACATATTTAGCACGTAGAGTAAAAGCAGTATCATCTGCTAATGCAGAAGCAGAGCTAAAAGTATTGATAAAGCCTTTTTTGCCTGCTTGATACGCATCGATATTTTCTTTTGAAATACCAACAGCTAAAAGTAGGCCATTAATCGGTAAATAACCAGCTTCAACAGCGTAACCTGTATTGTCATCAGACACTTTACCAAATTCATTTTCAACAGTTACTTCTGCACGGTTTAAGCTACCAGCAACGTAGAATTGCGAATCTGGAATAAAGAATTCACCATTGATGCCCACAGTATCAATTTTAAGCTCAGCGCCTTCATCGTCAGTATTCGCATGAGCATAAGCTAAACCAATATTACTTGCTCTACCTAAAAAAGCTGCTTCAGCAAGAGGTGAATTTTTAACTTGCACTCCGTTTAAATAATATTTTCCACCTATAGAAAATGTATTTACATCATCACTAAAACCATCAAGATCTGTGTTCTCATATCCAGCATTGAGTTCAGCTTGATAAGCATGTGCAGTTCCTAGGCTAGCAATAAGTGCTGTAGCAAGAGCAAGTTTCTTAAGCATTTAGATTTCTCTCTTTGTTATAAAAATATAACTGTTTGATTAACAGTTGTAACAAATTGTACGGTTTATATTTGATCCGTCAATGTGCAAAAAATACCTAAATGCCTGTTAAAAGTGCAATAAAAAAACCCATCCGAGGATGGGTTTCTTTTGAATGAAAAGTATCGTGGTTTAAATTAGAAGCGGTATTTCGCAGCTACACCAAATTTGTTGTAGTCATTATTCCCTACTTCACCAAAACCTACGCGACCTTCCAAGCTTACTTGCTGGTTAATGAACTTACGTGCACTGATACCAAATTCATTGGTATCTGCAAAACCATGATCTTTACTATAATAATCTACACCAACACTGAGAGTTTTATCGATGAAGTAGTCTGCTGCCAGATTCCATTCATCTAGATCACCAAATCCTGCACCTGCTTCCAGGTTAATATCTTTACCATTGCTTAATGTAGTCACATATTTAGCGCGAAGTGTTGGATCTACGCCATCATCGTAGTCATTATCATAACCTTTCAGACCCGCAGCAATTAATAAGCCTGGTGCTGGAAGATAACCGATTTCGGCGCCATAGACAGTTTCATCAAAATCACGGCCGTTGTCGCGTTTGATATCATCACGACCCACGTTACCACTTAAATAAAAATCGGAA
The DNA here is from genome assembly GCF_048148385.1 of Acinetobacter sp. 197. Taxonomy (NCBI): domain Bacteria; kingdom Pseudomonadati; phylum Pseudomonadota; class Gammaproteobacteria; order Moraxellales; family Moraxellaceae; genus Acinetobacter; species Acinetobacter sp. 197. The sequence goes on along the minus strand of NZ_JAYWZK010000005.1, from coordinate 95,957 downwards.
TTTGGTACAAAGTATTCAACGCCTACACCATAACGATGACGATCATCATCACCCACTTCATCATATTGGTATTGAGCGCTTACATTGCTAGCACGGTCAAGGAATGCCGCTTCTGCTAATGGGGCATTACGAGTTTGAACTGGATTGAAGTAATATGTACCATCAACACCGAAAGAACCGCTGGTTCCACCGTTGTCCGGATCAATTACTCCCGCTGATCCACCAATTTCAGCCTGGTAAGCATGTGCTGCTGTTCCAGTCATGGCTATTGCTGAAAGTAGTGCTGAAGCAATCGCTAATTTTTTCATGGTTAATACCCCTCAAATCGTGAGTTAAAATATTACACTTTTTGTTACAACTTTAAGTGTAGACCAATTCCAAAGATCGTCAATCACAGGAAAGTTACCGCAATGTGAATAGCGTAATCTTATGTAATTTTATCTAAATAAGTCACTGAATAATAAAAGTAAATTTATAATGTAGTGTTTTATTAAAACTGTGTAGATATTGTGGAATGTATTGAAATTGCTACTTTTTATTTTTTTTAGTATGCTTTTTAAAAAAGAAAAAAAGATCCACAGTCTTCAGAGACTAACTGAATAAATAGCAGTAAAAAATAATAGAAACCATTAAATAAAAAATAACTAATAAGGGGATTTTAGGGCGGTGCTGAGTGTTACAAAGTAAGTCCTAAGAAATAATCATTTGAACTTTTAGCCAACACTGAGGACGCGCAAACTGCAAAAAAAGACTGTGCTATAATCGCGGGCTAAATAATTTGTGCCTAATTCTGATTGAGAGTAATTCACGTGGAAATTAATCCGTATCTAAACCAATTAAAAGATTTAAACGAACGTGGTCAGACACTACGGGGGTATCTTTGACTACGATCTGAAAAAAGAGCGTTTAGAAGAGGTCCTGCGTGAATTAGAAGATCCAGCCATCTGGAATGACCAGAGTCGTGCCCAAGCCATGGCTAAAGAAAAAGGCGAGCTGGAAAACGTATTAAATGTACTGGACGGGTTAGAGACCCAGCTGGAAGATGCGCAAGCGATGCTTGATCTGGCCGTTGAAGCAGATGAAGAAGCCATGCTTGAAGATGTGCAGGCTGAGCTGAATGCTGCTGAAGAAGAGCTGGCCAAACTTGAATTCCGCCGCATGTTTAGTAATCCGATGGACCCGAATCCATGTTATGTGGAAATTCAGGCAGGTTCAGGGGGTACGGAAGCACAGGATTGGGCGTCCATGCTGCTGCGTATGTACTTGCGCTGGATCGAACGTCATGGCTTTAAAGCTGAACTGATGGAAGAGTCTGACGGCGATGTAGCCGGGATCAAGTCTGCCACGATTCGTGTAGAAGGCGAGTATGCTTATGGCTGGTTACGTACTGAATCTGGCGTACACCGTTTAGTGCGTAAGTCGCCATTTGATTCGGGTAACCGCCGTCATACTTCATTTTCTGCCGTGTTTGTGTCACCTGAAGTGGATGACAACATCGAAATTGAAATCAATCCTTCAGATGTGCGTACCGATACTTATCGTGCCTCAGGTGCCGGTGGTCAGCACATTAACAAAACTGATTCTGCGGTGCGTTTGACCCATATTCCGACCGGTATTGTGGTGGCCTGTCAGAACCAGCGTTCACAACATGCTAACCGTGACCATGCCTGGAAACAGTTACGTGCCAAGCTTTATGAGCTGGAAATGAACAAGCGTAATGAAGCTGCCCAGGCGCTGGAAGATTCCAAGTCTGATATCGGTTGGGGTAGCCAGATCCGTTCTTATGTACTGGATGATTCACGTATCAAGGATTTGCGTACTGGCGTAGAAAATTCCAATACGGGTGCCGTACTGGACGGTGATCTGGACAAATTTATTGAAGCAAGCCTGAAACAGGGCTTGTAACAAGTCGTTTAAAGCTGGCGTAACAATGCTTTAACAGTTTGTGACTTTTATATCTAAATTTATCGATATATAAATCGAAAAAATACGATATAATGATTGCAGATGCTGAATGAAGTTTCGTTGCGCCACTGATTGTGATGTGCTTATGGACCTTGATCTAATTTTTAAAGCCTTGGCCAATCCGACCCGTCGGCAGATTCTGGAATGGTTGAAATCTCCAGAACAATATCTGTCTGTGGAGGAGTGTGGCGGCTTTCAGCGTGGTGTCTGCGCGGGCCAGATTGAAAAATTAGGACAAGTTTCTCAATCCACCATGTCCAACCATTTGTCCGTGTTGCAACAGGCGGGTTTAATTACCGCCACCAAACATGGGCAATGGTCGTATTTTTCCCGCAATGAAGCTTTGATTCAGCAATTTATCGAACATTTACAACAACACCTTTAACCGGTGGGAGTAACGATGGCTGAATTAAATTCTCCTTTAACGCTCGGTGCGTTAGAACTCAAAAACCGTGTCATTATGGCGCCGCTGACCCGTAGTCGTGCTACTGCTGACCGTGTGCCAACGCCAATGATGGCTGAATACTATGCCCAGCGTGCAAGTGCAGGTCTGATCATCTCTGAAGCAACTGTTATTTCTGAAGAAGCCAATGGCTATCTGAATACGCCAGGACTGTTTAGCGATGCTCAGGTAGAAGGCTGGAAACAGGTGACAAAAGCGGTTCATGAGAAGGGCGGCCTGATTGTTGCACAGCTTTGGCATGTCGGCCGTGTATCGCACCCAGATTTGTTAAACGGTGAAACACCAGTATCGGCGAGCAGCGTACAACAGGCTGGTCACGTCAGCCTGTTACGTCCAAAACGTCCATACGTCCTACCACTCCCATTAGAAATTGCTGAAATTCAAGCAATTACCGAGCAGTATAAACAGGCTGCAATTCGTGCCAAAGCAGCCGGTTTTGATGGCGTTGAGTTGCATGCAGCCAATGGTTACCTGATTGACCAGTTCCTGCAAACCAAAACCAATAAACGTGAAGATGAATACGGCGGTTCAGTTGAAAACCGTGCGCGTTTCCTGCTAGAAGTCATGGATGCACTGATTGAAGTCTGGGGTGCTGATCGTGTGGGTGTACATCTGGCACCACGTGGCGATGAGCATGATATGGGCGATAATGATCCACGTGAAACCTTCGGTTATGTCATGGAGCAGCTGGGCAAACGTCAGATCGCATTTTTCTTTACCCGTGAGTATCTGGCAGAAGACAGTATTTCCAAGTATATGAAACAGCGCTCACATGGCGTACCGTACATTGCAAATATGCGCTTGAGCCGTGAAGATGCGATTGAACTGTTAGCGTCTGGCAAAGCTGATGCAGTATCTTTTGGCAAAGCCTATATTGCCAATCCGGATCTGTATGAGCGACTGCTTGAAGATGCACCATTGAATGAACTAAAACTGGAAAACATGATCGGCAGCCAGGCAGCTGAAGGATATATTGATTATCCAACCTTGGCTGAAGCAGAAGCTTTAAGCACCGCAGAATAATCTAAAATTGAGCCACATTGATTAACATGTTGATGTGGCTCTGCTATATTCTGCCCATTGAATCTTTGGACAGGGGCGCAAAGTGGCCACTCCATTTTGGTACAACGCAGCCTTGGCGCTGGTTAAACCCTTATATCAATCGCGTATTCGTAAACGTACGACCGAGCCGGAACAATTACAACAAGAAATGACAGAACGTTTCGGTCCATTTCAATCCCCTAAAAACCTGCATGCCATCTGGTTTCATGTAGTGTCAGTAGGTGAAACCAACGCGGCCCAACCTTTAATTGAGCATTATTTAAAACTCGGTCATCCGGTGCTGGTCACCAATACCACCAAAACCGGTCAGGCCCGGGCCAAATCGCTGTTCTTAAAGCCACCTTACTTAGACTTATTTCAGGCCGTGTATTTGCCTGCTGACCAGAAAACACTGATTCAGGATTTCTATCGGAAATATCAGCCTAAGTTACTGTTGTTAATGGAAACTGAACTCTGGCCGAATCTGATTGATCAGGCACCGGATTTTAAGGTGCCCTGTTTACTGCTGAATGCCCGACTTTCTGAAAAATCCGCCAAAGGCTATGCCAAGGTCAAAGGTCTGACCCGTGGCATGCTGAAAAATTTAACTGGCCTTTTGGCACAGGATGCTGTTACCCGGCAACGCTATATCGAACTGGGAATTGCAGCGGGGAAAACCCAGGTTTTGGGCAATATCAAGTTCGATATTACTGCGCCTGAGCACTTTATCCAGCAGGCAGATCAGTTAAAACAGCAATGGTCTTTAGCAGGTCGTAAAGTGATCACGCTGGCCAGTACCCATGCGCCTGAAGAAAAAGAAATTCTGAGTGCTTTAAAAGCTGCTTTAGAGGCTGATCCTAAGTTGGTCTGTATTGTGGTGCCGCGTCATCCGGAACGTTTTGATGAGGTGTTTCAGGCAGCACAGTTACTAGGTTTAACAATCCGGCGCCGTAGTTTGGGGCAACATATTGAAGCAGATACCCAGGTTTATCTGGCCGACTCTATGGGTGAAATGTGGCTTTGGTATGCTCTGAGTCAGGCATGTTATGTTGGTGGTTCTTTAAATGAACCAGGTGGTGGACATAATATTCTGGAGCCGATTGCGCTGCATGTACCTACCATTTTGGGCAAGAACTATTTTAACTTCCAGACCATTGTGAATGAGTTTTTAGAAGCTCAAGCTGTAGAAGTGGTCGAAAATGCTCAACAGGCAGCGACGACTTTATTGGAGCTTTTAAATAATTCAGAAAAGGCTGAAAGTTTGAATACGGCTGCGGAAAAGATTATGCAGCAAAATCAGGGTTCACTGGCTAAGCATATTCAGGTGATTGATCAGTATCTTTAATTTACATTGATAAGTAACAGATATTGGATTTCCCAAGACGGCAGGGATGCCGTCGTTAGGCTGTGTGATACAAGGAAGTGTCATCAGCCTAACAAAAGCCTTTTGCAGCGCTGAAGGGACGTCCTGTCCCTCGGCACTGCAGGCGACATCCCTGTCGCCACCCTCTAGCCAATAGAGGGATATATCATATTTTTTTGGTCTTCTTTTTTATGAACATCGTCCTGCTTGATCCCCGTCAAACCCAATCTGAGATTTGGACGATCAGTGCCAAACGTCAATTGGAACATTTGCAGACACATTTGGACATTCAAGTCGGTGATACGCTCAAAGTGGGTATCCGTGAAGGCAAGCGTTATCTTACAGAAATTGTTGAAATCTCTGAAACATCAGTACAACTAAAACCGCTGCAAGAAGAAACTGTTCCAGAAAAATTACCTGTGACCTTAATTGTGGCCTTGCCACGACCCAAAGTCCTGCGTCGTCTGATCATGGATGCTGTCACGATGGGAGTAGAAAAAATCATTTTACTGCACAGCTATCGGGTAGATAAAAGCTACTGGCAGACACCGTTTTTGCAGCAGCTGGATCATTATGTTGAACTGGGCCTGGAGCAGGCAGGGGATACGATCGCTCCAGAAATAGTGCTATATAAACGCTTTAAACCTTTTGTGGAAGATGTCTTGCCGGGTTTGATTAGTACGGATTGTCCAGCTTTTGTGGCACATCCTTATGCCGAACAGCCTATGCCATTTGCGCTTCAGCATCCTTGCAGTATCGTGATTGGCCCAGAAGGTGGTTTTATTCCCTATGAGATCGATCTGCTCATAAAAAACGGCTGTCAGGCAGTGAACCTTGGCAACCGTATTCTGCGTACCGAGACGGCAATTCCTTATGTTTTAGGTCGGCTGTTTAGCGCGAGCTGAGGCATCGTCATGACCATCCCCACGATAGACCTTCACTTCCTGAACGGGATAAGGGATTGAAATACTGTGTTCTGCAAAAGCCTGAATCACGCGTTCCTGCACCGCACTGATCGAAGTTCCGGTTCCGGTATCTGTGGTGTCGACCCACCATAAAGCTTTCAAGGTAATCGAGAAGTCTGCCAGTGCAATGACATTGACGCTAAAGGCAGGTTGACTCAGGATGGTTGGATCCTTATCCAGAATTGCAGTAATAATATCCTTGGCTTTCTGGATGTCATCTTCATAGCCAATACCGACCAAAAATTCACAGCGGCGATGGGTATAGGCAGTATTTACAGTCACTGCACTGGTGTAGACCGTGGCATTGGGAATGACGATACGCCGGCCATCTGGTGAGCGTAAAAAGGTCGCGCGAATCTGGATATCTTCAACTGTACCTTCCATGCCATTCACGATAATGTCATCGCCAATCTTGAAGGGTTCACTCAGTAAAATCAGTACGCCGGAAAGCAGGTTCTGGAAAATATCCTTGAAGGCGAAACCGATGGCCACTGAGCCAATCCCGAGGGCACTCATCAGCTGAGCTGGAGTAAAGCCAGGAATTGCGATCACCAGCCCGATTAATACACCGAAAAATATAATAAAAGTACTGCCTACACGGTTCAGGACCAGCACCAGATTCTGCCGGGTATAAGAGCGGTTTTCTAAAGTCTTGCGAATAAAAAACTTGAATATTTTGGAGAGTAACCAGAAAATCGAAATCACCACCAAGGCAATACAGAAATAGGGCACACGCTCCCAAAAGCCTTCTATGATCTTGTCAATGGCACTATAAGCATCATTATACTTGGCGGTATGTTCAATTACGGTCTGTGCTGTTTTTTCAGTTGCCTCGTGCAACAGCTCAGTCGTGCCTTCAGTGACCTGATTCAAAGTATTTTCTTTTTCTGCCACGAAATTTCCCGCATTTAAATTTTGCCTATTTTGCCTGATGTTCAGCAAAAAATTAACCAGGGTTTGCCAGCATGGCCAGGTATTTCTTCCAAGGCTAAAGTCAATATTAAAAATATTTTGTGGTTTTCTGCATCATTTCCCTCGGAGTCTGCGGCTGTTCTCCACCACTCATATAGCCGAATAAAGCCAGTGAACCCAACAGGCTAAGCAGAGTCAGGATAATCATCAGCCAAGCCAGGACCTTTTCCCAGAACAAGGTGATCCGTGCCGGACCATAGTGATTTATGCCACGATCACCCGAACCAAAGATTATATAAAGCCATACAAAAATGTTAACTAAGGGGAGTAATAATAACAGCACCCACCAGCCGCTCCTGTTTAAATCATGGAAACGGCGAACAGTAACGACTAAAGCAAAATACAGGTAGGCCAGAACGATGAGCAGTACACCAATGCTGCCCAAGCCTTGTAATGAAATCAGCCAGTTCGGGTCCATGGAAGGTGTGGCAATATTTACAATATCAATACTAAGGCCCAGTGCGAGGGTGCAACATAAAAAAATGAAATGTAGAAACGCCGACCAGGCAATAAAGCTCAAGCGCCCGAAACGCCCTTTCATCGACAGGGGATGATCTGCTAGAGGCAGATCAGGCGGACTAAAGTAGGGAGATTCAGGCGATGTCATAAAGAGAGTGTCCTGCTAAACCAGACCCAATGAGAGGGCAATTTTATTTTAAAGGGAATTACTACAGATCATACACAGTTGTGTAGAAAATTCTGTACTGTAAGTTGTGGTTTATTTTGATTGAATTTGTATAAATAATCTACGACGAAAGCATGATTGCCGGATTTGAAATAAGCAGGCCATACTGCCATTATGCATAAAAAACAATCAACCACGCCGCATTAACCTCTCGTGATGAGATAGAACAAAATCAAGGAAGTGAATTATGCAAGAGATCTATCCAGTACCTGAAGAATTTAAAAAAACAGCACGTACACTCGAAGAGCAGTATTTTGAGCGTTATCAGTATTCTATAGAACAGCCAGATCAATTTTGGGCAGAGCAGGCGCAACGTCTGGACTGGATTAAACCCTTTACCCAAGTCAAAAATACCAGTTTTAACAAAGATGATTTTAAAATCGAATGGTTTGCCGATGGCCAGCTGAATGTCAGTGCCAACTGTCTGGACCGGCATCTGAAAGAACATCCCTATAAACCGGCGATCATCTGGGAAGGTGACCATCCTTCAAGGCACAAGATTATTTCCTTTGCCGAGCTGCATGATGAAACCTGCCGTTTCGCCAATGTGCTGAAGAAAAATGGCATCCAGAAAGGCGATCGGGTCATGCTGTATATGCCGATGGTTTCTGAAGCCGCGATAGCCATGCTGGCCTGTGCCCGGATCGGTGCGGTTCATTGTGTAGTATTTGGCGGTTTTTCGCCAGACTCCTTAGCCAGCCGGATTGAAGACTGTCAGGCCAAAATGGTGATTACCGCTGATTCTGGCATGCGTGGCGGTAAGGCCATTCCACTGAAAGCCAATGTCGATGAAGCACTGAAACTTGCAGGTACAGAGTCCATTCAGAATGTCATCGTGGTACATCGCACCGGTAACCCGATCGAAATGCAGGAAGGACGTGATCTGTGGTATCACATGGAAATTATGTCAGTGAATGACATCTGTCCACCCGAACCGATGAATGCCGAAGATCCGCTGTTTATCCTGTATACCTCAGGTTCTACCGGCAAGCCCAAGGGAGTATTGCATACCACTGGCGGCTATCTGACTTATGTGAACTGTACCTTCCGTGAAGCGTTCGATATCAAGCAGGATGATGTGTTCTGGTGTACTGCAGATGTCGGCTGGATTACCGGGCATTCCTATGTGCTGTATGGTCCGCTTTCAAATGGTACCACCACTGTGATGTTTGAAGGGGTTCCCCAGTATCCGAGCTGGGCACGTACCGGGCATATTGTCGACAAGCATAACGTGACCATTCTCTATACCGCGCCGACAGCGATCCGCGCCATGATGCGTGAGGGAGATGCTTTTGTACGGGAAAGTGACCGTAGCAGCCTGAGAATTTTAGGATCAGTGGGTGAGCCAATTAATCCGGAAGCCTGGAACTGGTACTACACCGTGGTCGGTGAAGGTCGCTGTCCAGTGATTGATACCTGGTGGCAGACCGAAACCGGCGGTTTCATGATTACGCCATTGCCGGGTGCGACTGCCTTAAAACCGGGTTCGGCGACACGGCCTTTCTTCGGCGTACAGCCGGCCATTGTCGATGCTGACGGCAAGGAACTGGAGGGAGAAGCCGAGGGTAATCTGGTCATTAAGGATTCCTGGCCGGGTCAGATGCGGACCATCTGGGGTGATCCCGAGCGTTTTATCGAAGCCTATTTCTCGACCTATCCAGGCACCTATTTTACCGGGGATGGGGCACGTCGTGATAAAGATGGTTATTACTGGATTACCGGCCGGGTGGATGATGTCCTGAATGTGTCCGGACATCGTCTAGGTACGGCAGAAATTGAAAGTGCACTGGTGGCGCATGAATCGGTGGCCGAGGCTGCTGTTATTGGTATGCCACATGATATTAAAGGACAGGGAATCTGTGCCTTTGTCACTTTGCAGGCCGCTGTAGTAAGTTCAGATGAATTACGCGGTGAGCTGGTGAGCTGGGTGCGTAAGACTCTCGGTCCAGTAGCCACACCAGACGCTTTACACTGGGCACCGGCCTTGCCAAAAACCCGCTCCGGCAAAATCATGCGCCGGATCCTGCGAAAAATTGCAGCCGATGAGCTGGACAGTCTGGGAGATACTTCAACCCTCGCTGAACCGCAGGTGGTGGAGCATCTGATCGCAGAAGTACAGCGTAATAAAGTTTAAATTCAAGCGGTTCCAATACCGGCATTCTGCCGGTATTTTTATATCAGTCATAAGCTCTGCATGCTTTCGGATATAGGTCAGTACCCTGATCTGCTAAGCTGTTTCCATGCTGAACATGAGTTAAAATAATGAATGCACAATCCCCATATTTAAATCAGTCTCCTGTCGATATTGCCCAGAAACTTGCTGAAAATTTTGCTTTGACTGCCGCAGAGCGGGACAAACAGGGGGGGAATCCCAAAGCCGAGCGTGACCTGATTCGCCAGAGTGGCTTGCTTGGCCTGTCCATTCCAAAACAGTATGGCGGTCAGGAGGCAGATTGGCAGACCATTTTTAACACCATTCAAATTATTGCCCAAGTCGACAGTTCACTGGCGCATGTCTATGGCTTTCACCATTTGCTGATTGCGACCGTGCAATTATTTTCCCAAGCGGAACAATATGGCCCGTGGTTTGAACAGACGGCCCAAAATAATCTGTTCTGGGGTAATACTCTAAATCCGCTGGACCGTCGCACCACAGCCACAAAAGTTTCAGAAAACGAATATATTTTTCATGGAGATAAAAGCTTCTGCTCAGGTTCGATCGATTCAGATATGTTGCTGTGTTCAGGCTATAACGATGCCGGAAAATTGCTGATTGGTGTGATTCCTACCCAACGCAAAGGAGTAAGTTTTCTGGGCGACTGGAACAATATGGGCCAACGCCAGACCGACAGTGGTACCAGTCACTTTGAGCAGGTCAAAATTCATGAAAATGAACTGCTGTTAAATCCAGGTCCACTGAGTACGCCGTATTCCAGCCTACGGCCTTTGATTGCTCAACTGATTTTCGTGCATCTATTTTTGGGCGTGGCAGAAGGGGCATTTGACGTCGCCAAACAGACCGTACAAACCCAAAAAGCCTGGTCCAAATCACTGGCAGAAGATGCGGTGAATGATCCTTTTATCCAGAAGCATTTTGCCGAGTTCTATGTACAACTAGAAGGTGTACGCTTACTGGCAGATAAAGCAGTTCAGGCTTTACAGGCAGCTTGGGAGCTTGGGAATGATTTAAGTGCCGAACAGCGCGGTGAAGTCTCGGTTGCCATTGCCACAGCCAAAATTGCCGCAACCAATACCTCTCTCTATATTACCCAGAATATTTTCCAGGTGATGGGTGCGCGGGCTACCACGGCCAAGCTCAATCTGGACCGTTACTGGCGCAATGTCCGCACCCAGACCTTGCATGATCCGATCGATTATAAATATCAGGAAGTGGGGGAATGGGTGCTGACCGGGAAAGTGCCTGATCCAAGCTTTTATTCCTGATCTGAAAATAAAACAGCCTCTTTATCGGAGGCTGTTTTATTCGGGATGAAAAAGTTTGGTTTTAAATTTTCTTGAAAGCTTCAATCGCTCTTACACGAGAGGCTTTTAAATCCACAATCGGTTTTGGATAATCCAGTGCAAGATCCGGATTTTTGGCATAAGGTTCATGAATAAATTTAGCATCCAGATGCCCCAGTTCCGGCACCCAGCGGCGAATATAATCCCCATTCGGATCAAACTTCTGTGACTGGCTGACCGGATTAAAAATCCGGAAATAGGGCACGGCATCCATGCCGGTCGAAGCACACCATTGCCAGCCGCCATTGTTCGCTGCCAGATCACCATCAATCAGATGCTGCATGAACCAGCTTTCTCCCAGACGCCAGTCTATCAGCAGGTTTTTACACAGGAACATTGCAGTAATCATGCGTACCCGGTTATGCATCCAGCCAGTGGCTCGCATTTGCCGCATACCGGCATCGACAATCGGAATCCCGGTTTGTCCTTGTTGCCAGGCAGCCAGATCTTCAGGTGCATTACGCCACTGGATGTTATCGGTATTTTCCTTAAAAGGCCGATGTTTGGATACACGGGGAAAATCAAACAGGGTATGCAGATAAAACTCGCGCCAGAGCAGTTCATCCAGCCAGGTCTGCTGACCGATATCATCAATCTGGAAATAACCGTCCTTAAACAGGGTCTGCATACATTGACGGATCGAGAGAATACCGATATTCAGATATGGTGACAGGCGGCTGGTACCATCGACTGCAGGTAGATCTCTCTCAGTTTTATAGTGAGCCATTTTCTCCCCGATAAAATCATCGAGCAGCTCAAAGGCAGTTTGATCTTCTGCAGTCCAGAGCTGGGCAGCATGATCGACCTCATAATCAGCCGCAAATTTTTGCAGATCAAAGCTGGTCAGCTGAGCGGGTAATTCAAACGGATCTTGAGGCTGAATGGCAGGATAGCAGCCCGGTATATTCTGAATCAGTCGTTCATAGCACTTTTTCTTGAACGCGCTATAGACCTGATAGGGCTGATTGGACTGATTGCGGATACTGGTCAGTGGAAACAGGCTGCGATCATGATACAGCTCGACCCGGATCTGCTGCTGTTCCAGCATCTGCTGTACCTGTGCATCACGTTGCAGTTCATTCACGCCCACTTCAATATTGGCATGTAGCGTATCAATCTGCAGTTTTTGGCACAGGCTTCGCATTTCGGCAGGCAGGTCTTGCCATAAGGGAATATTTAAAATGATTAATGGAATATTCAGCTGCGTTAACTGCTGCTTTAAGACGTCGAGGCGGCGCAGATAAAAATCAATTTTAATCCGGGCATCCTGATGCAGCTTCCATTGTTCGGGAGAGAGCACCACCACTGCTATACAGGTACCTTGCTGGGTGGCATGCCAGAGCGCGGCATGATCATGAATGCGGAGGTCTTGACGAAACCAGATCAGTTGCATTGTTAAAATTCTTGGAAAGTCGTTAGTGCAGAATTTTAAGGAATTGATGGTTTTAAACCTAGCCAGACAACAATTTTATCACATAAAAAATCCCCCAAGCCGAGCCTTGAGGGAGGGAGTCTGCTGAGATTTATTGGAATAATTATACGGGCTCAGCTTCTTCTTGCTGCACAGGCATTGCCTGTTGTGCTTCAAGCTCACGAACCAAAGGCAATACCTTCTGGCCAAAATATTCGACTTCTTCAATAAAATGCAAGAAGCCTGACAGAATCAAATCAACGCCCACTTTTTTCAGTTCAATAATCCGTTCAGCAATCTGCTGCGGTGTCCCGATCAGATTGGTGCGGAACCCGTCATTGTATTGCACCAGATCTTCAAAGGTGGATTGGGCCCAGTTGCCTTCGCCTTCCTGACTTGCTGCGCCAGCTTCACGGGTCGCTTCACTAAAAGATTTCACCGCCTGCACATTGGCCTTGCTAATAATTTCCTGCAATACAGCCTGCGCTTCTTCTTCGCTATCTCGTGCAATCACAAAGGCATTTACACCAATTTTCACCGAGTGATGATTTGCCTTGGCTTTTTCACGAATATCATCGATCTGTTTTTTCAGTTCTTCCGGGGTATTGCCATTGGTGAAGTACCAGTCGGATACACGGGATGCCATATCACGTGCTGCCCGGGAACTGCCGCCCTGAAAGATTTCTATATGAGGCTTCTGCAATGGTTTAGGACTCAAGGTATAGTCTTTAAATTGATAATATTTACCCTCAAAATTAAAATTGTTCTGGGTCCAGACTCCTTTCAGGCTACGGATAAACTCTTCCGAACGGGCATAACGCTCGTCATGTTCCGGCCATTCTTCACCAATCGCATCAAACTCACCGCGGAACCAGCCACTGACCACATTGATCGCGATCCGGCCATTGCTCAGATGGTCAATTGTCGCCAGTTGTTTGGCGGCCAGTGCTGGCTTCCACGGACCCGGTAGAATCGCGGCAATGACTTTCAGGCGTTCAGTTTTGGCCAGAATGCCATGACTGAAGCTCACCGATTCATGCTGGTTTTCTGCGTTATAGCCGGCAGTAAAACGGATCTGGGTCAGAGCATAATCAAAGCCTGCCTGTTCAGCTGTTTGTGCCAGACGCACGTTATAGTCATAGCTCCAGTCGGTGCGCTGCTCGATGTTACTGACCACCAGCCCACCACTGACATTCGGCACCCAATAGGCAAATACGATATTTTTATCATTCGACATGCTGATTACCCTCTGCGTGCATATTTAAGCCACTTGAGCCTTTGGTGCTTTCTTGCTGTGTAAACGCGATTCTGCTGCATCCAGGCTAGGTACCACTGCAGATGGTAATACTTCTTCCTGTTCAATCTGCTTGTTAATGCCCAGATTTTGACTGGCCTGAATGCTTTTTTCTTTAATCACTTCAGCACGCTGTCCTTTGGCAGGTGCCCATTCCAGAATAGGTAATGCCCGCGCCACAGCCAGGGTAATCCGGTCACGTAGCAATTCACTGTGAATGGTATATTCAGGGGTGAAATCGCGGTCGGTGGCATAAACACCAATCGGCAAAGTCTGCGCCTGAAAGAAGCTGAATAAAGGACGCAGTTGATGTTCAAGCACCAAGGCATGACGGTCACTGCCGCCAGAAGCTGCTAACAATACTGGCACATCGACCAGTGCCGTTTGCTCGACAAAGTCAAAGAAATGCTTGAACAGGCCGGTAAATGAAGCGCGGTAAACCGGGGTGCCGACAATCAGCGCATCTGCGGCTTCTACGGCTGCCAGATCATCCTGAATGCGTTGTGGCAGTTGATTGCGGTAAATCGCGCCGCCTAGCAGTGAACCAATTTCACTAAATTTAATAAAATGTACATTGATCGGTGTGGCTTCTCCCAGTTTATCCAGAATCGCCTGAACCAGGGCTTCGGTTTTTGAAGGATGATTTAAACCGCCAGATACGGCCACAATATTTAAGGGTTTTTGCGCATTAAAATTAGACATATTTAGAACCTGAAAATAGGGTTAATCTCGGAATGTCCTTATTAACCCTGATTCAGCGCAGGACTGTAAAATAACGAAAAGCTGAAAAGTTATCTGATTTTTTGATATACAAAAAAAGCCTGATTTATAAGTAAAAAATATTTAATAAACTTATGATATTTATACTTATATTGAATAAATATAAGCTTTTTCAGTGAGGAATAAGATATATATAAAAAAGTGATGAGAATTAAATAATTATTGAAATACTGCAAAAACGGGCAGTTTAAAAAGAAAAACTGCATATTATTTTAAAAATAATAGTGTCTTGCATATCCTTAAACAGGGTTGTGTGGTTAGAATAGGGCCTACCGTGCCAAGATCTTTCTCACGTTGCCTATGAATATTTTAATCGTTGATGATCATCCACTATTTCGTCATGCCCTGATTCAGGCTGTACGTTATAGTCTGCCACAAGCCCAGATTCATGAAACTGCGGCAGTCAATGAATTTTATGAACGTCTAGAAAATGGCCCTGAGCCTGATCTTGTGCTCTTGGATTTAAACCTGCCGGGCGCATCCGGGTTTTCTGCCTTGGTGCATGTTCGCGCACAGTATCCGTCTTTACCGATTATCGTCGTGTCTGCGCATGAAGAAGTCAGCATCATCCAGCGCGCTATTGCGCATGGTGCGATGGGCTATATTCCTAAATCTGCCCACCCAAGCCATATTGGTGAAGCGATTCGCGAAGTACTGGAAGGTGAAATCTGGTTACCACCCAATCTGTCGGCCAATATGAACTTTGATCCGCGTGCTGCCGATGAAACGGCTTTGGCCGAACGGATCCAGTCTTTGACACCGCAACAGTTCCGGGTTTTGATGATGGTAGCTGAAGGTTTATTGAACAAGCAGATTGCTTATGAACTGGATGTATCCGAAGCCACCATTAAAGCCCATGTCACGGCAATTTTCCGTAAGCTGGGTGTACAGAACCGGACGCAAGCAGTATTGGCCATTAATGCGCTGAATATTGAAGACCGCAAAATGTAGGCTTCTGCTATTCGAATTGAAGAAGACCTCATTGGAGGTCTTTTTTATGAAAAAAATGAAGTGAAAAGATATAAAGATATTAGGCGATATAATCCTGTTTGCGAGTAAAATCATCACAAAACAGCGGATTTAAGGCACATTGCAGTTCATCAATCTGCTCTTCGGTGACATAACCTTTGGATTTCAGATATTCTGCCACGCGATCATCACGCAGACTCAGGAAGGTCGCGTCATATACCCCTAGATCTACAAACAGTGCCGCAGTTTCCAGACTGTTGAAACGGTCCAGATAAACTTCATTGTCATACATCAGGAAGATGTGATCGTCCGGTGCAGTCGGGTCAACATGTAAACGCTGTGCCAGCTCATGTGGGCAGGTTTTGATAAATAACAGATCAGATAGCTCGTCGAACTGGCTGGTATCCAGGCAATCTTCTTCATTTTTGACCTTGCCCAGCCACGCTTTAAATACCAGTACTGCACCACCACGCAGTAGCATGCTCCAGATCTGCTGCCGGGTTGCTGCGGGGAGATCCCTGGCTTCAGCTTCAAGAGACTGAATTAATTTATCTTCCTGTTCAGCAATCTTTTCAAATAAACCCAGACCTTGTGGCTTGTAGGCATAAGGTTCAAAGACATCAAAATGTAATTCATCAAAGACTTGCAGCGCCAGCGGGACTGCACTCTGATACAGCGTTTCCAGTGCCTGATACTGGGCATCATTCAGCTTGCTGTATTTAAAAATTTGTGTCCAGTCAATGTTTGGCAATAGGGCATTGGCACCATATTGACGGTGAAACTGCTGAGTCTGATTCAAGTCATGGTTTTGATCTATGTTCATGTGAAGAACTCCGATATACAGAAAAATAGATCAGCTGCCAAAGGAATCAAGGCATGTATATGAGATGGAAACTGATCGTTTCTTTTCCTCTATTTTTAAAGCCAAGTGCAGGGGATAAAACATACGACTAAAGTTATAGGAATAAAAAATCGATCTTTAATTTTTATAAAAAACATCAGCATAAATAATTGTAACTAAGTGTACACATGACCATTAATACATTCGTCAGTTTTTGCCATAGTGAATTGAAAAATGATCATTTTGGTCAATTTATTGAGCGATATTTTCGGAGTTTTTACTGCTTTTAGCACATTGGAATAAATTTTATGCAATTAAAGTAATTCTATGTAGCAGATGAGTATAAAAAATGCCCATTTCAGGAGCTGAAATGGGCATTGATCGCGGTCAAAATCTGCTCAGGTGTCAGAAATTTTCAGTCCGGATAGCCAAGAACGTAACGAGGCCGGTTTTAGCGGCTTTTTCAGCAGAACAATGTTCAGCTCTTTGAGACGCTGTGGCAGTTCCGGATCGGAATCGGCCGTAATCAGGGCGACCGGAATATCGCTACGACGATGTTCCAGAATAAAATCCAGACCAATTTTGTCTTGGTTAAGATGTTGATCTATCAACCAGACCTGAATATTTTCCTGTTCAATCAGCTGCTGTGCCTGTTCCGGTTCAGTGGCCTTGAAGACCTGATAGCCCCATTTACTTAATAAGGTGGACATGCCTTCGAGGATGGTTTCATCATTGTCCAGACACAGAATCCTAAAAGCTTTGCTCTTTAGAGGAACAGTCTGAACTGGTGCTGCCACAACTTTCGGTGCTTCAACCACAGGTACTTCAATCATAAAGCAGGAGCCTTTACCCAACTCGGAGAAGACATATACCGGATAGTCCAGCATGCTGGTCATACGCTGTACGATCGCCAAGCCTAAACCAAGACCCTGTTCACCCCAAGGCGAGGTATGGCCGCAACGTTCGAATTCCTGAAACAGCTTGATGCGCTGTTCTTCAGCAATCCCCGGTCCGGTATCCCAGACGCCAATGCGGATATGATCTGGCTTGCTACCCGAACGTAACACGCCGACCACGACTTTACCTTTTGCGGTATAACGCAGGGCATTACTGACAAAGTTCTGGATAATGCGGCGAATCCATTGCGGATCGGTATCAATCCAGAACTGCGCATCATGCACACTGAACTGGATGCCACGCTGTGCAGCAATCGATTTGAACTGGAGTTCCAGATCGCGCAGCAGGTCATGCAGCGGATAAGCCTGACGTTTAGGCTGAATGGTGCCGCCTTCCAGTCGGGCAATGTCCAGCAGGGCAGACAGCATGCTTTCGGCACCATGCAAGGCACGATCCAGTTGCTGCAAGGTCTTGCGGTCTTCGTCATTCTGTACACTTTGTTCAAGTGCGGTACTGAACAGCCGCGCAGCGTGCATCGGCTGTAACAGGTCATGACTGGCTGCAGCAATGAAGCGGCTTTTTGACATATTGGCCTTATCTGCCTGTTCTCGTGCCAGTTGCTGCTCGGACAGGGCATCGGCGAGCTGCTGGGTACGGTCCTGAACCCGCGCTTCAAGTACGGCTTCATTTTCACGGAAAGCGGTAATATCGGCAAAAGTGGTAACGAAACCGCCCCCTTCAATCGGATTACCGCGCATCTGAATCACTCGGCCATCTTTACGAATCCGTTCAAATTCATGGGCACTACCGACCTGCATCCAGTGAATCCGCTTACGGACATGTTCTTCCACCGAACCCGGACCACATTCACCACGTTCAGCGTTATAACGAATCAAGTCGGCGATCGGACAACCGACATAGACAATATCAGTGGGATAATCAAACAGTTTCAGATACTGATTGTTCCAGGCCACCAGACACATGTTTTCATCGACCACGCTGACCCCTTGGGTCATGTGATCAATCATGGTCATGATCAGGTTCTGGTTAAAGCGTTGCCATTGTGAGGCCTGATCGAGAATATTGGCGACCTGACCCAAGGCCAGACCATTGTTGACCATGGCGGTAGTAAGCAGGGTACGTGCTGAAGCTGCCCCGATGGTTCCGGCCAGATACTGTTCAGTAAAACGCCACCACATACCATTGGCACTGCTGTTTTCATTCAGCTCAACGCTGTTTTGGGTACAGAACTGCTGGAAAGCACGTGTGGTTGGGCCTTCACCAGTAATTCGTTTGGCCAGGGTAATCAGGTCACCGACTTTTAAACGTGCGACATCCTGATGGGAATAGCTGACTTCGGTAGAAGGACTCTGTGAGGGTAAGGGCTTGGTTTCATAATAGAAGAAACTTTCCGCCTGAATCTGCTCGGCCACACTTGGACGGAAGATACGGGAAATCCAGATATACAGCAGGGTGTTTAAACCCAGCGCCCAGACCACCCCATGCGTCAGTGGGTCAAAAGATTCAAAACCGATCAGGGCTTCTGGTCGTAACCAGTTCCAGCCAAAAGGACCATGAGTGAGCAGGCTTTGGCTGAAGCCTTTATAGGCTTCAGGCAGGCTGCGCAAAATGGTTGGAAACAGCAAAGTATAGGCCCACAGGGCAAAACCAGTTAACAGTCCGGCATATACGCCCTGTTTACTGCCACCGCGCCAGTACAGGCCGCCAATCAGGGCAGGAGCGAATTGTGCCACCGCACTAAACGCCAGCAGGCCAAAAACCGAGAGCTGATCAATATCATTGAAGAAGTTGAAGAACAGAAAGCCCATCAACATTACACCCAGAATGCAGACCCGGCGGGTAAATTTCAGTACCAATGGTAAGCGCTTGTCATGCCGTGAAATCAGTTTTAAGCGCCATAATGCCGGCATAATCAGGTCATTGCTGAGCATGATCGACAGGGCTACGGAAGACACCAGTAGCATGCCGGTAGAGGCAGAAAAACCGCCCAAGAAGGCGAGTAAAGTGAGCCAGTCCTGATTATAGCTGAGTGGTAAAGACAGTACGGCTACATCCGGAATGGCCAGATATTGGGGTGCTGCATGCAATGCCCAGCTGGCAATTGGAATAATCGCCAGGGTAGTTAAAATCAAATAAACTGCGAACCAGCGCCGTGCACCGCGGATATGTTTTTCATCGCGCAGTTCCACCACCGCCACATGGAATTGGCGTGGCAGGCAGATAATTGCCAGTGCCGCCAGAAGGGTCTGAATCCAGAAGCTTTGTGGTACGCCAAACAGTTGCACCTCACGAAAAGTGGTGCTGATATCATGACTGATCTGTGCCATATTTCCTGGTGCTTCAAACATGAAGAAACAGGCCACAGCCAGTAAGGCAAAGAGCTTTACAAACGACTCAAATGCTACAGCCAGCATCAGACCGCCATGCTGTTCAGTATTGGCAATCTGACGGGTACCAAACATCATCGCCAGTATTGCCAGAACCCCGGTCAGAAACAGTACGCCATTGGTCGTGCCGGTTACACCTGCGGAAGGCTCCAGAATGACGGCGGCACTCAGGGCAATCGCACGTAACTGTAAGGCCAGATAAGGCACAATCGCCACCACCGCCAGAATGGTCACCAGCGAGGCGAGGGGGCCACTTTTACCATAGCGGGCAGCGACAAAGTCTGCGATTGAAGAAATAGCATGATGCTGCCGAACCCGTCCCAGACGGCGCCAGATGTCATAGCCGACAGCAACAAAGAGCAGCGGACCCAGATAGATCGGCAGGAAAATAATGCCTTCACGTACCGCAGCACCCGTGGCGCCGTAAAAGGTCCAGGAGGAGCAGTACACTCCTAAAGTTAAACTAAACAATAGCATGCGCCCACGGGTACTCAGCCGGCTGGCATGTTTTTCCCCGTAGAAAGCGCAGATAAAGAGTAATGCGATATAGAGGGCGAGTACCCCTATGATGAGCCAACTGTTCATATAGCCTGATGTGTACTGAGCATGCCGCTATGATAACGCATCGTGAACGCTACAGTTTAAATTGATCATTTTTTAACGACCAAAGTCTAAATTACAAGCACCTACGATTATTGTTAACTTGCAACAGTGATAATTCGAATTAAAAAATAGGCAGCCCAAGGTTGGGCTACAGGAGTAGTAATTATGGATGAGGTACAAGTAGATCGTATTCTACAAAATCCAAAATTCAAGGAAATGGTCCGCAAGAAAAGTATGCTCAGCTGGACGTTGACCGGCATTATGCTATTTGTCTATGTGGGTTTCATGTTGCTGGTTGGTTACAACAAAGAATTTCTATTGTCTTCAATTTCAGGTGGTGTGACCACGTGGGGTATTCCACTTGGTCTGGGTATCATTGTCCTGTCGTTTATCTTGTGTGGTGTGTATTCCTACATTGCCAATAACAAACTTGATCAATTGACTGAAGAAGCAATCCGTGAAGTCGAAGCGATTGCGCATGAAAAAGGACACCACTAAGATGAAATGGAATTCTCTTATTGCCCTGGCGACCACGATAGTGGCTTCAGGCGTTGCATTGGCTGGTCCTGATCTGGGTGCAGCAGAACAGCAGGCGACCAACTGGCACGCGATTATCATGTTTGTGATTTTCGTAGGTGCTACGCTGTTTATTACTAAATGGGCAGCGAAACAAACCACCAATACCAAAGACTTCTATACTGCCGGTGGCGGTATTTCCGGTTTTCAGAATGGCCTGGCGATTGCCGGTGACTATATGTCAGCCGCATCTTTCCTGGGTATTTCCGCGATGGTGTTCCTGTCCGGTTTTGATGGCTTGCTTTATTCACTGGGTTTCATGGTGGGCTGGCCGATCGTATTGTTCCTGGTGGCAGAACGTCTGCGTAACCTGGGTAAATACAACCTGTCAGACGTAGTGTCTTTCCGTCTACAGGAAAAACCGGTACGTACCTTGGCTGCTTTAAGCTCGCTGGTTGTGGTCGCGTTCTACCTGATTGCACAGATGGTGGGTGCAGGTCAGCTGATCAAACTGCTGTTCGGTCTTAACTATAATATTGCAGTGGTCATTGTGGGCTTGTTAATGATGGCCTACGTAATGTTCGGCGGCATGTTGGCGACCACTTGGGTACAGATTATCAAGGCGGTGATGTTATTGTCTGGTGCAACCTTTATGGCATTTATGGTCATGAAAGGTGTAGGCTTCAGCTTTACCAACATGTTTGAACAGGCCATTGATGTCTATGCAAAAGTGCATGACTTGAGCCTGGCAGATGCGACCAAGATCATGGGGCCAGGTAGTCTGGCGTCTAACCCGATTGATGCGATCTCTTTGGGTCTGGCATTGATGTTTGGTACGGCAGGTCTTCCACATATCCTGATGCGTTTCTTCACGGTAAAAGATGCGAAAGAAGCACGTAAATCAGTAGTGGTAGCAACAGGCTTTATTGGTTACTTCTACCTGCTGACCTTCATCATTGGTTTCGGTGCGATCCTGTATGTATCGAATAACCCGCAATTCCTTGATGTTGCGAAAATGGCAGTGACTGGCAAGCTGGAGCTGGTCGGTGGTAATAACATGGCGGCGGTTCACCTGTCTGATGCAGTCGGTGGTGACCTGTTCATGGGCTTTATTTCTGCAGTTGCATTTGCCACGATTCTTGCAGTGGTTGCAGGCTTGACTCTGTCAGGTGCCTCAGCTATTTCGCATGACTTGTATGCCAACGTCCTGAAGAAAGGCCAGACTACACCTGCCTCTGAACTACGTATGTCTAAGATTGCGACTTTAGGTCTTGCGATCTTCGCGATGATTCTCGGGATTCTGTTCGAGAAACAGAACGTAGCCTTCATGGTAGGTCTGGCGTTCTCGGTTGCAGCATGTGCCAACTTCCCGGTACTGGTATTGTCCATGTTCTGGAAAGGTTTGACGACACGTGGTGCCGTGATTGGCGGTGTGGCAGGTCTGGTGACTGCTGTAACCTTGATTGTACTGTCTAAAGCAGTATGGGTAGATACTTTGGGTATTTCCGATACACCAGTGAATCCGTTCAATGGCCCAGCAATCTTCGCGATGCCATTGTCATTCTTCTGCTGCTGGTTGTTCTCTGTGACGGATAGCTCGGCACAGGCTCAGGCAGAACGCAAAGCCTTTGATGCCCAGTTTGTACGTTCACAAACCGGTCTTGGTATCTCCGGCGCATCGGATCACTAAGATTGGCGTTACACAAAAAAAGTCCCGTGAGGGGCTTTTTTTATGGGGGCATGATTATATTTCTTGTTAAAAGAAGTCCCGTATTGGAATGGATGAGCCAGATTTCTATAGTGTGCTATTTCAGTAATTTTCATACAAATCGCATATCTGCAAGCTGTTTTGAACATGCTATGTTAACGCTGCTTATAACAACAATGCGTTCCCTGCATGACAATAGCAACTAGAAGGTCATTATGAAGCAAACTTTACAGCAGTTCTGGAACAGCTTTACACAGCTGCCTTCTGCATGGCTGTTATGTCTGCAATTGCTGATCCTGATCTTGTCCGTTTTAAGTTATGAAAGTGTGTCTTACCGGGCGGGAACCTGGGTGCTTGGTGTGCTGGTATTACTGGTGATTGCTCGGGTCATTCGCCAGACCCCGATGTTTACTATTCTTGGACTCAGCTTTGTCGCCGGCGCGATTTTATTTTCCTCCCTGATTGTACTGGGGCTGCGTTATACCTGGATCCATGTTACCGCCAACCTGTTTGAAGCCGGGGCTTATTTCAGTGCAGCCTATGGCCTGCTGCGTTATATGTTTCATGATCGCTATCTGACCAAAGATGAACTCTTTGCTGCTGGTGCAGTATTTACCTTGCTGGCCTGGGGCTTTGCCTTCCTTTACAGTATTTGCCAGCTTCTGGTGCCCTACAGTTTTTCGGATCCTGACCTGCACGCCTATCAGCCTTGGCTGGACCTGCTTTTTCTCAGTTTCAGTGTACAGTCTGCAACAGGACTGTCCGATATGATGCCGGTCAGTCCGGTCGCCCGGATGCTGGCCATTGTCCAGATGTTTGTCGGGGTGATGTATCTGGCGCTGATTGTGTCACGCTTAATTGCCTTGCAATATATCTCGCGCCTGCCGCATAAAAATAACGTCAAAGACAGAGAGCACCCATCTGAATACTAAACCTTATATTTTTTATTTTATTTGTTACAGGAACTTAACGGCTTTATTTTTTCTAACCTCCTAAAATAACAGCAGATCTTGCTCTCATAGACTGAATCTGTTCCCGTATTTTAACTTTCTTAATAATTATTTGACGCTGTTTGTCGATCCAATTTTAAAAATGGAGGATGTATGCCTTCTGCGAAACCATCCTGGTTTGCCAATATCAATCCAAATGTTTTTATCAGTACTGTAAGTATTATTGCGATATTTCTAGCGCTGGTCATATTTGCGCCCGATGCTTTTTCACTTCTCACCCAGCAACTGAACCAGTGGATTACTACGTCCTTTAGCTGGTTCTATGTCTTGTCTGTGGCGATATTTCTGATCCTGCTCATTTATATTGCCCTGTCAGACATGGGTAAAATCAAGCTGGGACCTGACCATAGTCAGCCTAAATATAAAAATACCTCCTGGTTTGCGATGTTATTCACCGCAGGGATGGGGATTGGCCTGATGTTCTTTGGCGTAGCTGAACCGGTGATGCACTATGTCACGCCGCCGGCCGGAACGCCTGAAACGGTGCTGGCTGCACAGCAATCTATGCGGGTTACTTTTTTCCACTGGGGTCTGCATGCCTGGGCAATTTATACGCTTGTTGGCCTGTCGCTGGCTTATTTCGCTTACCGGCATCAATTACCCTTAAAAATCCGTTCGGCCCTATATCCGCTGATTGGTCAAAAAATCTATGGTCCGCTTGGAGATGGGGTCGATACGTTTGCCACCATTGGTACGATATTTGGTGTCGCCACAACACTGGGTTTCGGGGTTACTCAGATCAATTCAGGTTTGAATTACCTGTTTGGTATTGAACAGGCACCTAGCACTCAGGTGATCCTGATCATTGTGGTGAGTGCCATGGCAGCGACTTCTGTGTTTTTTGGATTAGATAAAGGAATTAAACGCTTATCTGAACTAAATTTAGTGCTTGCACTACTGTTGCTGATCTTTGTCTTTGTGGCAGGTCCAAGTATTTACCTGTTGCAGACCACTATTCAGAATGCCGGACAGTATGTTTCAAATCTGTTCAGTATGACTTTTAACCTGTATGCCTATCAGCCAAGTGGCTGGATTGGGGGCTGGACCATCATGTACTGGGCCTGGTGGATTTCTTGGTCGCCATTTGTCGGCATGTTTATCGCCCGGGTTTCAGAAGGACGAAGTATTCGTGAGTTTATCGTTGGCGTACTGCTGATTCCCACTGGATTTACCCTGATCTGGATGGGTTTTATGGGCAATGCCGCACTGTACAGCATTATGCATGAAGCCAATACCAGCTTGCTAGAAGCAGTTCAGCGTGATTCTTCAGTTGCCCTGTTTGAGTTTCTCAGTCATCTGCCTTTCAGTTCAGTGACCAGTATCATTGCGACGGTGCTGGTGATGCTATTCTTTGTGACTTCTGCCGATTCAGGAGCATTGGTGACTGATTATCTGACAGCAAAAAGTGAAAATTCACCGACCTGGCAGCGTCTGTTCTGGACCGTACTCATGGCTTTACTGGCGATCATCCTTTTACTGGCAGGCGGCTTAGAGGCACTGCAATCGGCCACGATCATGAGTGCCTTGCCATTTACCTTCATTATGCTGCTGATGTGCTGGGGTTTAATCAAAGCTTTGCATCTGGATGTCACCAAAATGCATGCACTGCAAGCAGCACGGATCACCCCGCGTGCCATCCAGAATCCGCGTAGCTGGCAACAGCGCTTAGGTCTAATCATGCATTATGCGCATAGCCAGGGTGAAGTACGTGATTATATTGAGACCACGGTCAGCAAAGCATTTAGCAGTTTTCAGGCTGAACTGAAACGGCGGCAGATACAGGTAAAAATTGCTCAACTGGAGGACGGTCTTGAGTTGCGGGTCGATCATCAGGATGAAATGAACTTTATCTATCAGGTCATTGCTACGCAGACTGTAGTACCAAGTTTTATGCCGGATGCTGACTCTCCCCAGTCTTATCAGGCAGAAGTCTTTTTAAGAGAAGGCGGGCAGGGCTATGATGTGATGGAATGGACACAAGAAGATCTGCTTCAGGACATCATTGATCAGTATGAACGTCATCTGCATTTTTTAAGTCTGGTGCGCACACCTGAGTAAACAGCTTCATAAAACAATAAAAAGGACGCATATTGCGTCCTTTTTTACTTCAGTATCTAATCAGAAATTAGAAACGGAATTTCGCATTAAGCGCACCTAGGTGTGCATCATTCGCACCGTATTCACCATCAGCATAAACGTAGCTTGCGCCAAGTGATACTGCTGGAGTCACAAAGTAACTTGCATTCACGCCAACTGCAGAGGTCGGCACGGTAGAGCTCTTGTAGCTGCCATCTGTATAAGAAACACCTAGACCCAGTTTAGGCGTTACATAAAGATCTGTTTTCAGTTGATACATCGTATCTTCGCCAGAAACTAAACCAGCTTCAAAACCGATAGCCATGTCAGTACCATCGATTGGACCTACATATTTAGTTCGTGCGGTGACTGCATCTTTCTTTTCACGGATCGCGCGCGATTCCATAGTTGCACTCATCAGACCATTATTTAAAATGTTGAAAGTATCTAAGGATTCTGTAGCAGCAATATTGGTATAACCTACCGCCATCAGGAAGTTTGGTAAAACCATGGCACCCAGCTCTAGTGCATAACGATCGCCAGAATCATCATTTTGAATTAAAGCAGTGAAATCATTTTTAGCGTCAGTTTTAGAGTGGTTATAAGATGCGCTTGCATATACTGGCACAACACTTGTAGGAATATAGGCTTCACCCTTAATGCCATAAGTGTGTTGTTCTGCATCAAACTCTTCATTTATCGTAACTGGATTACCATTCACATTAACTGTGCGGTTAATATCGGCAGTCAGCTGGCCAAAATTGTAGCCAGCAGAAATGCTGCTTGCTTGATTCAGGAAAGCAGATTCAGCTAATGGCCCTTTAGAAGCGTCGACATCTTTAAAATAATAAGTCCCTTGTACCCCAACGTTATAGTTACCATCGTTAAGTTCGGCATCGTAATAGCCTACAGTACCTTGTACTTCAGCTTGGTAGGCTTGGGCACCTGTCACAGCAAGTAATAATGCTGATGCTAAATAAACCTTTTTCATACGCATTCCAATTAAGTTAATGAAAAAACATTTGAATTTTCATGAATAAAAGTCAAAAGGTCAACCTTTAATCAGTAGTAAATTGCTAACAAAAAAGGACGCATATCGCGTCCTTTTTTATTTTCAGCATCTAATCAGAAATTAGAAACGGAATTTCGCATTTACACCGATCGTCTGTGTATCACGAACTTGAGCAGTTTTTGCAAGATTCGCTTCATAGTTAGCATTTACATAAGATGCGCCAACTGCAACAGCAGGGGTGATGAAGTAGTTAACGTTCGCGCCCCATGCTTTGTCTGGAGAACCCGTAAAGCTAGATTCCATATAAGAAGCACCTACGCTTAACTGCGGGTTAAGGAAAAGAGTTGTACCTAAGTTGTAGGCAGTGTCTTCGCCATAAACCAGACCGCTTTCAAAACCAACTGACATGTTGGTTCCGTCAATCGCGCCTACGTATTTAGTACGGGCAGTGATTGCATCTTGGTCTCCATTGATTGTTTGAGACTCTAAGCCTGCTTTAATAACACCGTTATTAAACATGTTGAACGCGTCATAAGACGTTTGGTCTGCGACGCTGGTATAACCAACAGCAACCAAGAAATTAGGAATCGGTAATACACCTACTTCTAATGCATAACGGTCGCCATTGTCATCCGCTTGACCACCTTTACCATCAGTAATGGTATGGCTATAAGATGCACTTGCATAAGCAGGAACAACTTGAGTCGGGATGTAAGCTTCACCTTTCACACCAAAAGTATGAGAAGTCTGGTCTTTGGCATCAGCGTCTACATCGTATTCGCCATATGTATAAGCAGCAGAAACGTTTGATGCCTGATTAAGGAAAGCAGCTTCAGCTAAAGGACCTTTAGTCGCATCAACATTTTTAAAGTAGTAAGTACCTTGAACAGCACCAGTGAAATCTTTGTCATTTACAGTATTGTCGATGAACTCTGACTGACCTTGAACTTCGAATTGATATGCTTGAGCACCGGTCATGGCTAATAATAAAGCAGTGGCTAAACCGAGTTTTTTCATGATATTTACCGTTTTGTTACAAGATGTGTACAGCTTGGAACATATTGTATTGTAACAATTTATTAAGTCAATCTGGTCTGCGATAGCTATTTTTTTAAGCTAAATAATTGTATTATTTTTGTGTAAATTTCATGTTTTTGATGAATCTCCTCTTTGTAGAAAAAATTCTTTTATAACAAAAGGTAAACTTTAAAATTAAAATCAAGTTCTAAAATTAAGGAGAAATTATGTTGATATTTTTATTTCTTAATTCAATTAAATTTAAAATTTAGATTGGTAAAATCAATTAATGGGAGGTGGAATTTTCCATAAATATGTCAACAAACTTAAACTATTCAGCTCATCAAATCTTTGATTGGGTTGATTATTTTTTAGCCTAAATAGGTCGGATGGCATGGTGGATGCCTATTTTTTAAGCTAAATAAGAATGTTTTATAATCTTGAGCGAAGCAATCGGCTTTACTTTTTTAAGAGAATTTTACATAATATAAAAATCAAGTTAGAGTTCACACTTTCAGGGTGATTTAGCCTGATTCTCCACAATTTTTTGTTTTATCGGCCCAGCTTTCCCCAAGGTTGGGCTTTTTTTTGCCCCGAATTTTTAATTTTAACGATCCTCGATTCCTGAGTTAAAACACTCAAGACAAAAGCAGATATATTAAGAATTGGATGGCACTAAAATGGTGCAATTTGAAAAGTAAAAATAGAATGAAAAAACTTAATAGTTAAAAAAAAACCCCAATTTTCATAGAAAACTGGGGTTTTTTCGCCAAAATTTGCGGGTAAACTAAAATATCTGCTGAGGAATAATTTAACTCGCCCTAATGCGGTGCATTATGCACCTCTTTGTTGCATGTGTAAATAGTGCAGAAAGCAAGTTTTTATATTTTTTTAACTATAAATATCTTCTTATTTTGATATGCGTTTATGTTGGGCTATAGATATAAAACTCTGCTGTATCGTCTGAAAGGAGCAATAGTACAGATTTTAAGAAGTTTAGATTAAAAAAATTATGAAAAACATAAGCTAACTAAGACTAAAGACTTTAAGAAAATCTGTTTTTATTTGTATAATAAACATTCTATTTGGATTTGTTTGTAATATTGGGGCGTAATACAACAGCATGAATACATTACGCTCTGAGTGGATCAGTAAACGTTTATACGGGTCGATGTCGATTATTATTTTGTGCTTACTCTGCATCTGTATTCCCTTGATCGTCAGTAGCAGTCAAAGCTATTTAAAATCCAGACAAACTTATCAACAACTTAATGCCTTGCAACAGGTCGCTGATCTGGCAAATAAAATTTCGCGTGAGCGCGCACCTGCCAATAAAGCCATGTCCAGTTCGGTGCAAGAATTTGCCAAGCATCAGCAAGAGTTAATCCGCTATCGGCAGCAGGTAGACCAGCAATTGTCCCTGACGACTGAAGTATTGGCAAAAGTCGGTTTTAACGATCTGAATCAGCAACTTTCACAGCTTGAAATCAGTCTGAAAAAAGGACGTGCACAGGTTGATGCTTATACCCGGATGCCACGTCAGCAACGTAATGCACAGGAAATGGATCAGGCAATTCTGGCGATGTTCGCTGCCTGGGAAAGTTGCCGCGAACTTTTGCGGGGTGTGGCAATGACTTCAGATAGCTCATCAACTCATCTAAAGAACTATATTAGCCAGATTCTATTTTTATCTGATTTGCGCGATCAGGCGGGGCGGGTTGCCTCGTCTGTCATGGCGCATGTGACATTTGACACCCCGCTCCCGACAGAAAATATTACCCGCTCTTTACAGACCTAGCATCAGGTGCGTTATCTGTGGTCATTAATTGATACCCTTCAACCTGCTCAAGATAAGACCGAGGAATTCATCCGTTTGCATCGGCGGGTAGAAACCGAGTTTATTCAGCAAGGTTTACCGATCGTCAGCGAGCTGATCGATGATAGTCTGGAGCAACGTGATTACCATTTAAGCGGAACCCAGCTGACTGAAGCGATCGTAGACAAATTTGCGACCGTGGTGGATCTGCAAAATTACCTGCTGCAATACAGTAGAGATGCAGCGATCCGGGAAATGAACAGCAATATGCAGCGTTTGACCTGGAGCATATTGTTGTCGTTGATTTCATTGCTGACCGCTATTTCTACCATGGTCTTTGCACGCAAACAGGTTTTTCTGCCGCTGATTCAGGCGCGTCGCCTGCTGTTGAATTTATCTAAAAATTCGGGTCGTCAAAAAATTGATATGCCGCTGCGTGACACGAGCCATTCGGATTCTCTATTTGCAGCCATTCAGAAATTGCAGCAGATGTTGCAGGAACGCGATGCCCTGGAATTTCGTTTAAAGAATATTGCCCACTCCGATTCTTTGACCGGATTATCCAACCGTTTTGCCCTGGAAGAATATATCCGCTTTCTGGAAAATCAGCCGGGTCAATTGAGCCAAACCTGTCTGATGATTATTGATATTGATCATTTTAAACAGGTAAATGATCAATATGGACATATTGTTGGTGATCAGGTCATTCAGCTGGTGGCCGAGCGTTTAAAAGCCAATGTCCGTGCTACAGATTTGCTAGTGCGTTATGGGGGTGATGAGTTTCTGGTACTGATTGAAAATATCCAGATGCAGCAGGCACTGATTGTGGCTGATAAAATCCGTGCTGAAGTGGCTGAGCGTCATATTGTGACTGCAACAGGAGATGAGATTAAGGTTTCGGTCAGTATTGGCGTAGCGATTGGTGCTGGCTCTTGGATAGCTTTATTGTCAAATGCAGATGATGCTTTGTTTGCGGCAAAGGCCAAAGGACGCAATGCGGTGGCTGAGGTTTAAATACACTGAATAGAATATTTAAAATTAATGTTTTGAAAGCAATCATCCTTAGATTTGGTAATGATAAAAATAGAATAAGTATCGTCCATTTAAATGATTGAAAATTATAAAATTCAGAAAGGTTTAAAATGAGTGAAAATTGTATCTTCTGTCAGATTGTGAAAGGTGAATTACCTTGTCATCTGATCGATGAAAATGAGGATTTTTTGGCTTTCCTCAGTATTTATCCAAATACCCTGGGCGTAACAGTTGTTATTCCAAAACAGCATTATTCTAGTTATGCATTTGAACTGAGCAATCAGGTTCTGGCAAATCTGGTTCTCTACACCAAACAGGTGGCATTAAGGCTGGATCATTATTTTGAAGATGTGGGTCGAACCGGCATGGTATTTGAAGGTTTTGGTGTTGATCATGTGCATGCCAAGTTATTTCCGATGCATCAGACTCAAGGCCTGCATAAGAATTGGCAACCTGTGAATTCGTCAATCGATAAATATTTCGATGCCTATGAAGGATATATTTCATCGCATGATGCGCAAAGAGCAGATGATCAAGAACTGGCGCAATTGGCTAAAGCAATTCGTTCAATAGTCTAGTGAAAGATAAAAAACGGTGAACGAATCACCGTTTTAGCATACTTATTACCTGAATAAAAAATCTCCCTAGCCCTAAGTCCTATATGACGTCAGATAAAGAAGAAAAATCCCTCCTTTTTCAAAGGAGGGTTGGGGAGGATTTAAAAAACTAAATCACTTCAACAACGGCTTCAAGAATTTACCTGTATGTGAAGCTTTGACTTTCACTACTTCTTCAGGCGTTCCTTCCGCGACAATCATACCGCCACCCGAACCGCCTTCAGGTCCCAAATCCACCACCCAGTCGGCGGTTTTAATTACGTCCAGATTATGCTCAATCACCACGATGGTATTACCCTTGTCACGGAGCTGATGCAGGATATCCAGTAGTTTGGCAATATCATGAAAATGCAGACCCGTGGTCGGTTCATCCAGAATATACAGGGTTTTACCAGTATCACGTTTGGCCAGCTCGCGTGCCAGCTTGACCCGCTGTGCTTCACCACCAGAAAGAGTGGTAGCAGACTGACCCAGACGGATATAACCCAGACCCACCTGATTCAGCGTTTCCAGACGACGGTGAATCACCGGAATGGCATCGAAGAAATGCATAGCATCTTCAACGGTCATTTCCAGTACATCGGAAATGTTCTTGCCCTTATAGTTCACTTCCAGCGTTTCACGGTTATAACGCTTGCCATGACAGGCATCACATGGCACATACATATCCGGCAGGAAGTGCATTGCCACCTTGATCATACCGTCACCTTCACAGGCTTCACAGCGACCGCCTTTTACGTTAAACGAGAAACGACCGGCGGCATAACCGCGTGCCTTGGCTTCCTGTGTCTGTGAAAACAGTTCACGAATCGGGGTAAATAGACCGGTATAGGTTGCCGGATTGGAACGTGGGGTTCGTCCAATCGGACTCTGGTCAATATCCACAACTTTGTCGAGGAATTGCAAACCATCAATCGATTCAAACTTTTCCGAAGTTAAAGTAGTGGCACCATTGAGCTGGGTTGCCGCCAAAGGTAACAAGGTGCGGTTGATCAGGGTAGATTTACCCGAACCGGACACCCCGGTAACACAGGTCATAATACCTAAAGGAATGGTCAGATCGACTTTTTTCAGGTTATGTCCGGATGCCCCCATCAGCTTGATCTGTTCCTCAGGCTTAGGCGGTTGAATCCGTTTTTTCGGCACTTCGATTTTTAATTTGCCGGATAAATATGTTCCGGTCAGCGAGTCAGGATTCGCCAGAATTTCATCATAAGTCCCTTCGGCAATCACATGTCCGCCATGTACGCCGGCACCTGGACCAATATCAATAATATGGTCAGCGGCACGAATCGCATCTTCATCATGCTCGACCACCAAGACGGTATTGCCCAGATCACGCAGACGGATCAGGGTTTGTAACAGACGGTCGTTATCACGCTGATGCAAACCAATCGACGGTTCATCCAGCACATACATGACGCCCATCAAACCGGCACCGATCTGTGAGGCCAGACGAATCCGCTGCGCTTCACCACCAGATAAAGTTTCCGCAGAACGCGACAGGCTGAGATAGTTCAGGCCCACCGAAACCAGAAAGTGCAGACGTTCACGGATTTCCTTGAAAATCTTGTCGGCAATTTCACCCCGTGCACCTTCCAGATGAATGCCTTGATAATAGCTTTCAGCATCGCCAATCGACATGCGGGTAATGTCGGCAATGGTCTTGTCCAGAATTTTCACATTGCGTGAAATTTCATTCAGGCGTGAACCATCACAGGCATCGCAGGCGGCATTGGACAGATACTGTGCCAGATCATCACGCACATAATTACTTTCGGTTTCACGATAACGGCGTTCCAGATGCGGCAAAATTCCTTCAAAGGGAATGACCCGATTATGGCGACGGCCACGTTCATCGATATAACTCAAATCAATTTTTTCTTTGCCGGTGCCGTACAGAAATTTTTTCTTGGTATCGGCATCCAGTTCATTCCACGGCGTTTCTAGAGAAAAACCGAAATGCTCGGCGACTTTCTGGATCATGCTGTAATAATATGGACGCTGACGGTCCCAACCACGAATGGCTCCCTGACTGACGCTAATCTCAGGGTTGGGAATCAGTTTGTCGGCACTGAAATGGCTGCGGGTCCCCAGACCGTCACAGACCGGACAGGCACCAAAGGGATTGTTGAATGAAAACAGGCGTGGTTCCAGTTCAGCCACAGCACGGTCACATTGCGGGCAGGAATGCTTGGCTGAAAACACGCGATCGTTATGTTCGCCTTTCATCCAAGATAAAATCGCGATATCGCCACCGAGACGTAGCGCGGTTTCAAAACTTTCGGCAATACGGTTACCCAGATCATCACGTACTTTAAAGCGGTCGACCACCACTTCAATGGTATGTTTTTTCTTTTTATCCAGCTCAGGTGGTGGATCAATTTCCATGATCTCGCCATCCACACGGGCGCGGACAAAACCCTGACTTTGTAGCTGTTCAAACAGCGCTGTATATTCGCCCTTACGTTCGCGCACGACCGGTGCTAACAATAACAGAGCAGTGCCTTCTTCCAGTGCTTTGACTGCATCGACCATTTCAGTGACTGTTTGTGCCACCATTGGCAGGTCATGTTCCGGACAATAAGGCGTTCCGACCCGTGCATAGAGTAGACGTAAATAGTCATAAATTTCGGTAATAGTGCCTACAGTCGAACGCGGGTTATGACTGGTAGATTTCTGCTCGATCGCAATCGCTGGGCTTAAGCCTTCGATCGAATCGACTTCCGGTTTTTCCATTTGGGAGAGGAACTGGCGGGCATAGGCTGACAGCGACTCGACATAACGGCGCTGACCTTCGGCATATAAGGTATCGAAGGCCAATGAGGACTTACCTGAACCAGACAGTCCCGTAATCACCACAAACTTGTCGCGTGGTATATCAAGGTTCACATTTTTCAGGTTATGGGTACGTGCGCCTCGAATACGGATGTGGCTTTGGCTCATGCAAGAATCCTAGAATATTCATCAAAAACTCTTATATGATACCGGATGAAAAATGTTCAAGTGCAAATAAAAGTATTTTAAACGTCAAGTTATGTCGGTGATTGGTCAAAAGATCAGTATAAAAGCAACTATTTAGAAACGGATGATGTATTTTTCCATTGAAATTCTGGCCAACCTTTTTATCAAGACGTTTAAATATGGATTCGACGTCTGCAAAAGGTTGAGTGCATGGAAGTGCAGAGTATCAATCAAGATGAATATTAAAACTATTTTGCATTATTTAAAATTTTTTAGAAAAAAAGCCCTGTATTGAACAGGGCTAAATTCAGCTTAAATTAATCCAGACCAGGCCACTGGCGTTGTTCATAAGCACTGTCCCAGAATAGCCATTCCAGGCGCGCTGCATGGGTATAAGCTGTATGCATTTTTTCTAGTGTATCGGCATCGACACGCGCTGCCACCCGATCCACGGTTGCAATCACATTACGCACGGCGGTATGGAAATCTTCCCCGGCATAGGTATCAATCCAGGCCTGATAAGGATTATTTGCTGCAGCATTGTCGACAATATCCTTGCCGACTTCTGCATAAATCCAGAAACACGGCAGCAACGAAGCCAATACCACCGGATAACTTTCGGCCCAAGCCGTCGCCTGCAAATAAGAAGTATAATGATGGCATGCCAGCGTCAACGGTGTCTGCTCAAATTGCGCCTTGCTAATACCAAAATCCTGCATAAAGCCATCATGCAGGCTGCGTTCTACCACAATTGCAATTTTAGCTGCTTCACTAAACTGGATAACGTCATCTGCCTCAAAAGCTTTGGCTGCACAGACTGCCAGCGCACGACCATAGGCCAGCAGATAATGCGCATCCTGAATCACATAATGGCTAAAGGCGTCACGGCTTAAGGTGCCCTGTGCCAGCTGCTGGTTAAAAGGCAACGCCAATGTCTTCTGATAAAGTTCGAGATTACGTTGCCATACATCTTGAGAGAAACTCATACTAAAATCCTGAGCAGTTGAGGTCTAAGCATGCAGCACTATAGCAAAGAACGCCCTGTTTAAAAGATCAACAACCTGGAAAAGCAGAAAATACTCAAATATGGCTCAGGAAGTGCTTTGGTTTAGATGACAAAAGTTTCATAATTGAGACAACTTCTGGTTTTAGTATTTCCCTGTAATTAAAGAAATACATTCAATGAAATTTATCTAAGGTCGATATGTATGTTGAAACATTTTGGTTTCTCAATTGCATTTTCGATTGTGTGTCTTGGTTTGTCTGCTTATTGGGGGTATACCCACGGTCCGGAAGCGGGCCTGCAAACCATGTTCACAGCACTGACCATCACCGCTATTCTGGCGATTATGGAAGTGTCGTTATCTTTTGATAACGCGGTTGTCAATGCATCTGTCCTTCGCGGCTGGGATCATTTCTGGAAAATGCTCTTCCTGACGGTCGGAATTTTAATTGCCGTTTTCGGGATGCGTCTAATCTTCCCGGTGGCCATCGTCGCGGTAACCGCAGACATGGGCTTTATGGAAGTAGTCCAGCTGGCCCTGAATGATCCAAAAGAATATTCGGCGCGTTTAATGGCACATCATCCTGAGATTGCAGCCTTTGGTGGTGCCTTCCTGTTGATGGTGTTCCTGAACTTCTTCCTGGACGAAGAAAAAGACACGCACTGGTTCAGAAGTGTAGAACGCCGTCTATCCAATATAGCCAGTGTTCCTGCAATGTCGGTCTTTATCGCCCTGGTGGCGCTGCTGATTATGGCGGCCAATGTGGTAGAGGCCAAGCGTCTGGTCGTGACGATGGCGGGGATCTGGGGTATTGTGATCTACATCGGGGTACAGGTTCTGAGCCATCTATTGGGTGGTGAGCCGGAAGTCGATGAAAATGGCAATGCAGTTCGTCATGACGAAAATGGCGTGCCTACTGGCGTGGTAAAAGCCGGTATCGGTGGCTTTCTCTACCTCGAAGTTCTGGATGCTTCCTTCAGTTTTGATGGCGTGATTGGCGCCTTTGCGATTACCTCGGATGTGGTGATTATCATGCTGGGTCTGGCGATTGGTGCGATCTTTGTCCGTTCAATGACGATTTATCTGGTTGAGCAGGGCACATTGGATGCCTATATCTACCTGGAACATGGTGCGCATTATGCCATCGGTGCACTGGCTTTCATTATGATTGCCAGCGGAACCGGTCTGCATGTACCAGAAGTGGTGACCGGTCTGATCGGTGTGGCTTTTATTGTCTGGGCAGTATTCGCCTCGATTCAGTACAAGAAACGTCAGGCAGCTTTAGACAAATAAAGCACTGTCCCTGAATGAAAGCGTAGCTCCGGCTGCGCTTTTTTTGTTTTTAGATTGGCATCATCTTTATTTCAAGTAAAATTCATGTCTTATTAATGAGCTGAATGTCCTATAATCTGGGCTCCAGATTAATTAACCCAATCGCCATAATTTATGATGAATGCTTTAGAACGTCGTTCAACCTTTGCCCTGAGCAGTATTTTTGCACTGCGCATGCTGGGGTTGTTTATGATTATCCCGGTGTTTTCTGTGGCAGGGCAGGCATATCAATATGCGACGCCTGCACTGATCGGTTTGGCGGTCGGGGTCTATGGTCTGACCCAGGCCCTGTTACAGATTCCATTCAGCCTGATTGCGGACCGTTATAGCCGTAAGCCACTGGTGGTTTTGGGGCTGCTCTTATTTGCGCTGGGCGGTGCGATTGCGGCCATGTCGGACACCATTTATGGCGTGATTATTGGCCGAGCGATCGCCGGTGGTGGTGCAGTATCTGCTGTGGTGATGGCGCTGCTGGCAGATGTCACACGTGAAGAAAACCGCATGAAAGCCATGGCAATGATGGGCATGAGTATCGGCCTGTCTTTTGTGGTGGCCTTTAGTCTTGGGCCTTGGCTAACGGGTCTGGTGGGCATCTCGGGATTATTCTGGGTGACTACGGTGATGGGCCTGGCGGCGATTGCCATGCTGTTGATGGTGCCTAAGGTCACGCGGCATCATCAAAACTTTCAGCAAGGCTATCTGGCACAGTTGAAACAGGTAATCAAAATCGGAGATCTGAATCGTCTGCATGTGTCGGTTTTTACCCTGCATTTATTGCTCACCGCGATGTTTATCTATGTACCTTCGCAGCTGATCGAATTTGCTGATCTGCCACTGTCCAGTCATGGCTGGGTATATTTGCCGCTGTTGGTGCTGAGCCTGTTTTTTGCTTTTCCAAGTATTATCCTGGCAGAAAAATACCACAAAATGCGCGCGATTTTTCTGGTGGCCATTACTGGCATTATTCTGGGCCTAATGGTGATGGCATTTGGTTTTGAATCCAAATATGTCTTGCTGATTGGTCTAGGGCTGTTCTTTATTGCTTTTAATGTGATGGAAGCCTTGTTGCCGTCCTGGTTGTCGAAAGCGGCACCGATCCAGTCCAAAGCCACCGCAATGGGCATAAATGCCAGCAGCCAGTTTTTAGGGGCGTTCTTTGGCGGTATGATTGGCGGACAATTATTACTGCTGAACAATACCTCGATGGGCTGGAGTATCCTGACAGGGATTGCGATAATCTGGCTGCTGATGAGTTTTGGCCTGGCACAGCCACGCTATCTGTCATCGCTGGTGTTGCGTTTGCCGGAAAGCAGACAAACTGACGAATGGACTTCTCAGCTTTTGGCGATTCGTGGTATTGAAGAGGTCGTGGTGATGTCTGAACAGCAAGTTGCCTATGTAAAAGTCGATAAACAGCAGATTGATGATGCTTCGCGACAACAATTAACGCACTTGTTGGGTAAAGAGGTAGCCATTTAAGCATAACTCTTATAAAGTAAAATACAGAAATATATAGGAAGTAAACGGCAAATGCGTGGTGTAAATAAAGTTATTTTAGTGGGTACTTTGGGTAAAGATCCGGAAACCAAAACTTTTGCAAATGGTGGCTCTCTCACTCAATTCTCGATCGCAACCAGCGATTCGTGGACAGATAAAAGTACCGGTGAACGTAAAGAACAAACGGAATGGCACCGTATCGTGTTGCATAACCGTTTAGGTGAAATTGCACAGCAATATCTTCGTAAAGGCTCAAAAGTATATATTGAAGGTTCATTACGTACCCGTCAGTGGACTGACCAGAATGGTCAGGAGCGCTATACGACGGAAATTCGTGGTGAACAAATGCAGATGTTAGACTCTAGCCGTCCTCAAAATGATCAGGGCGAGAGCAGCTTTAACCAGCCACGCTTTAATAACAATAATCAGGCGAACAACAACCAGGGCGGTTATGGCAATAACCCGCAATCAGGTTATGGTTCAGCACCACAGCAAGGCGGTTTTAACAACAACCAGGGCGGCGGTTATGGCAACAATAACCCGAGTGGTTTTGCGCCAAAATCTGCACCTGCTCCAACAGCAGCACCTGCAGCAGATCTAGATGATGACCTTCCATTTTAGATCTATTAGAACGGTAAATCATCATTAAAACCCACCTGAAGGCGGTGGGTTTTTTATGTCTTGAAGATTGGTATTGAGTTTGCATAAAGCCCGACTTATTAGAAGAATCATAAGTGTTAAAGCATTATCTTGCTTTTGATCAGCACAACTCTGCATCGAGAAAATAAATGAGATTAACAATACTAATAGAAATTAATGATCTAAAAAAGCGATCATTTTTATAAAAACTTGCGGTTTTACCTATTTTGAAATTTTTCGTATTCTAGCTTCACAAGATAAGCAATCCCAGAAATAAGCCAGAGGAAATATCTCATGAGTTTAATCAATACTGAAATCAAATCATTCAATGCAACTGCTTACCACAATGGTCAGTTCATCGAAGTTTCTGAGCAAGACCTGAAAGGAAAATGGTCAGTGGTGTTTTTCTATCCTGCAGATTTCACCTTTGTTTGTCCAACTGAATTAGGCGATCTTGCTGATCAGTATGCTGAATTCCAGAAAATGGGTGTAGAAATCTATGGCGTGTCTACCGATACTCATTTCACCCATAAAGCTTGGCATGATACCTCTGACGTGATTGGTAAAATCCAGTATCCATTGATTGGTGATCCAACCTGGACTTTGTCTAAAAACTTCGAAGTACTGATTGAAGCTGAGGGTTTGGCAGATCGTGGTACTTTCGTGATTGATCCAGAAGGTAAAATCCAGATCATTGAAATCAACGCGGGTGGTATCGGCCGTGATGCACAAGAGCTTCTGCGTAAAGTGAAAGCTGCACAATATGTACATGCGCACCCAGGTGAAGTTTGTCCGGCAAAATGGAAAGAAGGTGAAGCAACACTTGCACCATCCATCGACCTGGTGGGTAAAATCTAATTCATACCTGCTTTTTTGCAGCAAAAGATCCAGCACAAGTTGCTGGATTTTTTAATTCTTAATTCAGCTATTTGCGCCTCATTTGAAGATAAATCAAGAAAGGTAGAGTTTTATTATCCGCCTTTCAAGTTACTTATTCCGGTTAATCAGGTGAGTCCAGTACCACGCTACGTGATTTATAAAGTATGAAAACAAAGAAGCCTCTGCTTTCGCAGAGGCTTTTATTTTATAAGGCGCTGTAGTTTCTTGTCGTTTTAAACAATTTTCGCATAAACGCATCTGAATGGAACCGGATGAATTTATGGTTTTCTTATGCTGCGAATCATAGGTATTTAAAAAGTATTTGTCAACCAAGGATTATAAAAATGGTTAATTAAATTATTTGTTTTTAAAGCGAATTTTCAAGTTTTTAGATAAAAATATGAATAAAATCTTAGATTTGATGGAATTTTAACTAAGGCAGAAAAATGAATAAAAAGCAGGTGAAATTGAACAAAAAGGCCTTTACGAAAAACATATATTCTGGAAGATTTTAATAACCTGTTTGATTGGCGCATGGTACATAATTTCTGTAGTTTTTCAATGACGGATGATCAGTTTGGATATCGCAGTAATTGGTAGTGGCATGGCCGGACTGGCTACAGCCAGAATTCTCCAGGACGCAGGGCATCACATCACGATTTTTGAAGCACTTCCAGGTCGCGGCATGGACAGTCATAGCCTTGAATTTGAAGGGGGCCTGATTGACGCACCTTTACGTGTGATGAACCCCTATCTGTGGAAAAACACCCTGAGTCTAGCCACACATCTGGGCATTAAAACTTATCCGGTGCGGACCTATATGGCCTGCAGCTGGTTATTTGAAGATAAAACTGAAACCTGGCTGACCACATCGCGCAGCCGAATTGGCAATATCCCGATTATCAACAACCGTAAAGGTCTGCAACAGTATGGCTGGCGTCTGGTCAAAGGCCTGTTGCAGTTAAAAGTTGCATTAACCAAATTCTTTAAATCGAAAAATCAGGACATCAGCCTGGCAGAATTTATCAATCGTAACGAGATTGAAGAAGTGTTCTGGCACGGTGCGGTGATGCCGGTGCTATATACCATCTGTACCTGCAATCCGAAAACCATTGGTGAATGGCCAGCCAAACCGTTGTTAATTTTCCTGCGTCAATTGACCGATGGTGATGCTTTACTGCGTCTGCAAGGCGGTACACCGGCACTGGTCGACAAGCTGATTGAAGGCATTCAGATTGAAGACGGTTCAGCAATTACACTGGTACAAGAGCAGGGCGATCAGGTCAAAGTGGAAAATGCGGCCGGTTATTCAAAACTGTTTGACCGGGTGATTGTCGCAACACCGACCACCAAAATTGAGGAGTTCCTGGATCCGGTACAGTTTGCCAGTGAAATTGAATTATTGAAGAAATTCAAATTCGAACAAGGCGAACTGGTGATTCATACCGATGCCAGCGTAATGCCGCCAAAACGTAAAGACTGGGCCGTACTCAGCTATATGATGGACCGTAAATTTACCCGTCAGCAATTTACCGTGTGGCTTAACTCGATTGAACCTTCTTTGGTCGGCAAGTCGGCCGTGTTTCAGACCTGGCGTCCGGTAACCGACATTGATCCGAAGAAAGTGATCAAATCGGTCATGCTGACGCGTGCAGTGGTCGATGCCAATACCGTGGCACTGAATAAGGAATTGCAGCAACGTCATCTGGATGCCAACCGTAAGGTCTTCTTCTGTGGCTCATGGTCATGTGACGGTTTGCCAATTCTGGAATCGGCAGTGACTTCAGCGATGAAAATTGCAGAAATCTTTGGTGCGCCTTTACCATTTCAGGGTTTAAAACCTGTGGTCGAGGTTGCTCCGCAACTGGGTTATTAATCCATGCAATGGCTTCAGGCACTGCGTCAGCGTCTTCCCCAGCACAAGTATGCAATCGATGCCGCTATGTTGGGCGATCATGCGCAATTGCCCTGGAGCAATTTAGGGTATTGGCAAGCAGGTCAGCAGGATTATGCGGCTGCCTGTTGTATGCTGGCCGATCACCTTGCACAAACTGTAAATTTAAATTCAAAAGATAAACTGCTGGATTTAGGCTGCGGTCAGGGTGCCAGTTTGCTGTACTGGCAACAACACTATCAGGTGCAATATCTGGCCGGGGTTGAGCTGCAAGCTGCCTGTGTAGCCAATATTCAGCAATATTTACCAGAACTGAATGCCATTTATCAGGCGTCATTTTTGCGTTTAAAAGAATTGCCATTTTCCCAGCGTTTTGATGTGGTGTTATGCCTGGATGCAGCCTATCACAGTCCTGTGCCTGTATTCTTAGAGCAGGTCCGCAGTGTTTTAAATTCAAATGCGCGGATTGGTTTCCATCATCTGGTTTTGTCCGAGCGCTGGGAAACTTTAAATGCATTACAACGACGTAAGTATCAGTTCTTATTGAAATCTGCCGATGTGAATTTAAAAGATTTAATGACAGTAGGTGCGTTATATGCCTGTCTGGATCGTTTTAAATTTAAAAATATTGAGATTCAGGATCTGTCCGAACCGGTATTTTCCGGCTTTGCTGATTATGTGCAACAGACTTTGAATTCAAAGTCATCAGATGCTCAGGCTCAAGGCTCGAAACTGGATCAATTTAAGATTCAGATGACAGCAAAACTGTGCCAGAAATTATATCAGGAAGGGATCGTTAGGTATGTGC
Source organism: Acinetobacter sp. 197 (assembly GCF_048148385.1). Lineage (NCBI taxonomy): Bacteria > Pseudomonadati > Pseudomonadota > Gammaproteobacteria > Moraxellales > Moraxellaceae > Acinetobacter > Acinetobacter sp. 197. The sequence continues at coordinate 53,957 of NZ_JAYWZK010000005.1, read as the reverse complement.
AAGTGACGGCACAATCGAAGAATGAATAAAGCGCTGCAGACCCCCACTTACTTATAAAAACCCCAGGTCCAGAAACATCAAAGCCTCACTAAAAAGCGAGGCTAAGATATGGTGCCGGCACACGGATTCGAACTGTGGACCTACTGATTACAAGTCAGTTGCTCTACCAACTGAGCTATGCCGGCGTTGTGGAGTGCATTTTACAGATTTTTCTTAAGGGCGCAAGCCAAAAAATAACCGTTCAATCTTATAACCATTTTTTTATTACTGATCATTGAAGCATCTTCACTCAGGCATCTACATTTAAATCATGAAATTGCCCATATCAGTGATATGGGCAAGGATAAGGGGTTGATATTTAAAATCTATTATGAGTGAGTTAAAAGGGAATTATCTGCTTTTGAGTATCCGATCCAGGTCTTGTGCGCATTCCTCTAAAGTAAAGGCCATATCAAACTGCATTTGAGGTTTGAGTTCTTGAGCGAGACTTCTCCACTGTTCAATTAGTTTTAGGGCTTTTTGAATCTTATGTTTGTTGACGTCTTTGGCAATGGTCGGGGTATAACCACCGCGTTTGGCATTTTTTATCTGTTTCATGTAGTTTGCGCTGTTATTCATGTCCACTCTCCGAATAGCAGTGTTTCCACTTTTTTCTAACTCAAATAAGGAAGACTCAAGCAATAACGTTTTCTATCTTTAGGTTTTTATTCTCCTTTTATCCTGTTTTGATTCCACCATAACATAGCGATGATGACAATTAAATTAAGCTATTTTTATGCCAGTTTTTGTCTCCATCATATAAATAAACTAAAAGAAGAACATAAAGTTAAGAAATTAATAAAAATGGATATATCATGGTTTTATCCAGAGAATTTATTTCAATATATCCCAACCTATATCCTTACATCTTTAAATCTATCAAAAGAAAAGGCAAGCAATACTCATCTCAAAAATAACCAGTAAAATGAATTATCCTTTTTCAATTCATCTGTCCAAGATGCTCACTTTTAAGGTTTTAGACTATAAAAAAAGCCCAATATAAAATTGGGCTAGGGCTTAAGGCTCGACTTCTAGCGGATCACCATCTTCAGGACGAAGATGACGTGTGCCATCATCCGCAGGATCTACACTTGATCCATCTTTGGTGATCGGGTTGTACATTTCATCCTCTTTTTTATCGTCAGTGAACTCTTCATCTTCGAAATCCAGAGGCTCGTTATCATCATCAAAATTTAGGGGTTTTTCATCATCTTTCATAGCGATCCATCATTTTTTACCAAGATAGGATCATGCTCGAATATTCCTCAGTGTCATTCAACAGCCATCCGGCATCATTTATGTAACTTGTATAGTTATTCTTTTATTTTTAACGCATCACCTCATAATTTAGGCAACAAAAAAGGCTTAAACCCTTAAGATTTAAGCCTTCTAAGACATCATGTGGCTACATGATAATGAATTTTGGCGGTGAGAGTGAGGAAGCTAGGTTTTATAATTAAGTATTTGAATATTATAAATATTATTGACTATTTTCCCACAAAAATACCCTCAAACAAAATAATAATTGAGTTTTTTGATCAATTAGGTTGGGGAAATTATAATTAGATACATGATTACTCTTTAGTCCCAAAAGCTTAATTGATCAACGCTGATCATATTACACTACATTTCTGCCATTTCATCAGATATAATTTTTTCTATTGTTTCATAGGTTTGATGAGCTATTTGTTCAGCATGAGGCGTAGCTAAATCTGCTCCAACTTTATTAGGAATATAAAAATTATTATTCATTCTTTCTATAATAGCTTCATTCTCAAAGAATTCATCTGCTGGAAGTCCAGCATCTGCTCCTGAATCATTAATATATTTTCCAGCCAAGTCTAAATACAAACATTTTTTTGATTTTTGAAATGTAATATAGCAATTCGAGATAAGATCTTTAATTCCTATAATTCCACTTTCTTTAAAAGTATCATACACTTGTTTGGACGATGTCTTAATTTCTGCAGGATTAGGTTGTAAGTAATATAATAGTCCAGTTTCGTATGTGGACATCGCTCTTTCATCAGTAACTGTATTGGCTTCATCACTTTCTGCATAAACTTCTTCACTATCATTCATTAACTCTGAATCAGCTAGGCTGTAATCTTCTTCAATTCCTGTCGCCTCTACCGCAGCGGCATCTGCTGCTGCTTCAGCTTCTTCAGCAGCCTCTCTTGCCTCTTCAGCAGCTAGAATTGCTTCTACATCGGATTTATCCGATAAACTCTGCATATATGAGTTTGCTACAATTACAATTATGAAAATCAAAGCTAATGCAATACAAGTACTACCTATTTGTATGAAAACTTTTTTCTTTGAAATTATCCAATTTTTAAATTTTATAAAAGGGGAGAAAATAGAAAAGCTATGTGGGACATCAATGGAGATATTCATTTTGAAACTTTCAGAATCAGCTTCTTGGCTGTTGTCTTTTGAGCCGTTAGTGGAGTTGGTTTTATTTTGCTGTTCAAAAGCTGCTCTTTGAGCTCGCATAAACTCTTCTTGTTCCTTCTTCTTAATATATTCTTCTTGTTGCTGCTTACGTCGGGCTTGTTCTGTAAGAAATTGATCATAATTTTTACGTTTAATTGGATCGATTAAAGTTTCATATGCTTCTCTAATTTTAATCATTATTTCATTTGCATCATTACCTTTATATCGATCTGGATGATATTTTTGAGCCAACCCTTTATATGCAAGCTTAATAATTTCTTCTGGTGCATCTTGAGAAATATGCAATATTTCATATAAATTCATAAATTATTTCTTTCATAAATTAATTTTAATTAAGGCATTAGACCCCCTCTAATGCCTTAAAACTTAATATTCAAATATCCAGCTTCGGTAAAGCCTTCACTATCTCCCTCGTTTCAAAACTGATCATAATCACACGCAAGAACAGTTCAAGCGGGTATAAATTTGAATGACTATGACATTTTTGTCGTCCATTCCCTAGAGAATGAAGGCTGATACCCGCAAATATACCCGCAAAAGTGCGGGTATTCTACTGTTATGCTATGGAGTGTATTAGATAATAAAAAAGGCCTAAACCCTTTAGATTTAAACCTTTTGAGACATCATGTGGCGACATGATAATGATATTTGGCGGTGAGAGAGGGATTCGAACCCTCGATACGCTATAAACGTATACACACTTTCCAGGCGTGCTCCTTCAGCCACTCGGACACCTCACCATGGCCGTGGATGATATAGAAAAAAAGCCAGTCTGCCAAGCTTGAAACAATTGATTTGCGGAAAAACTTTGAACGCAGTGCTATGATTCGCAAAAATGCTTGTTAAAAACGAAGACAATTTATGCAAAGCACTGCACAAAAGGCAGCTCTTCCGGTCATTACGCTGGCTGCGCTTGGAGTAGTTTTTGGAGATATTGGGACCAGTCCGCTGTATGCACTGCGCCAATGCTTCCTCACTGCACATCTCGCCATTAGCGAAGCTTCAGTACTCGGCATCCTGTCCCTGATTTTCTGGTGCATGATGCTGACCATCAGTTTTAAATACGTCACCATCATCATGCGTGCTGACAACAATGGTGAAGGCGGGATCATGTCACTCCTGGCATTGAACCTGCGTACCACACGCATTTCTGATCAAAAGAAAATTTTCCTGATCGCCTTGGGCTTTATCGGGGCATCACTATTTTTTGGTGACGGAATTATTACTCCGGCAATCTCTGTGCTCTCAGCCATCGAAGGCCTGAGTATTGCGACACCCATTTTCAATCAATGGCTGGTGCCGTTATCGATCGGAATTCTGGCTGGACTGTTTATAATTCAGCGACATGGTACGGCGACGATGGGCAAGTTCTTCGGACCTTTAACCCTGCTCTGGTTTCTGTCCATTGGTGGCTTTGGTTTATGGAGCATTATCCAGACCCCATTTGTACTCTGGATGGTAAACCCTTACTGGGCCTATCATTTTGTGGTTGATCAGCCTTATGTGGCTTTTCTGACCATGGGGGCGGTGATCCTGACCATGACCGGCGGTGAAGCAATTTATGCCGATATGGGGCATTTTGGCCGTCTGCCGATTCGTCTGGCCTGGTTCATTATTGTCTTGCCGTGTCTATTGCTGAATTATGCCGGACAAGGAGCATTGTTGCTGCGTAATCCTGAAGCACTAGAGAACCCTTTTTATATGCTGTTACCTGAGTGGGCCTTGTTCCCGATGATTGGACTGGCAACGGCAGCAGCGGTAATTGCTTCACAGGCGGTTATTACCGGGGTGTTTTCTATGGTCAATCAGGCCATTCAGTTGCGTTATTTGCCGCGCCTGTCAGTCAAGCATACTTCGGCAGTGGAGCGCGGTCAGATTTATCTGCCTTTCATTAACTGGATGCTGTTTATCTCGGTCCTGATCCTGATTTTACTGTTTGAAAATAGTGCCAGTCTGGCCAGTGCCTATGGTGTTGCAGTGACCATGACCATGCTCTGCGGCACAATTCTGATCTCAATTCTGGCGTATGGCTTCTGGCGTTGGCCGGTATGGAAAGTGGCTTTATTTGCTGTGCCATTTTTGGCACTGGATTTGATCTTTGTTGCTTCAACTTCCTTAAAAATCGCTTCAGGAGGTTGGGTACCAATTCTGATTGGTGCAGTACTGTTTACAATTCTCATGACCTGGAAAGACGGGCGTGCTTTGGTGCTGACACGGCTTGAGCAGGATGCTTTACCGATAGACTTATTTATTAAAAGCATCTCGATGGGGGACGGCACCAAGTTTGTACCAGGGGATGCTGTTTTCCTGACGGGTACACCCAATATTGTGCCACATGCCATGCTACATAATATTAAGCATAACAAAGTCTTACATGAAAGAAATATCATGCTCACGGTAATTACCCGCGACATTCCTTTTGTCGACAGACAAGATCGGATTGAGGTAGAAAAACTGAGTGAACACTTTTACCGGGTATTTATCTATTACGGTTTTAAGGATCAGCCGAATATTCCGGATGCGTTACAACAGGCCTATGAGCAATGGAATTTTGAATATGACCTAATGCAGATCAGTTTCTTTATTTCACGTGAACGGATTATGCATACTGTGGGTGAGGGCATGGCACCCTGGCGGGAAAAGCTGTTTATTTCCATGCAGCGTAATACCAGTCCGGTCAGCGATTTTTATCAGATTCCAACCAACCGTGTAGTCGAGCTGGGCACCCAGATCCAGATCTAAGTAAGATGAGAAATCAAAAAAACCAGAGCCATACTCTGGTTTTTTTATACAGAAAACAATAAACCGGCGAGTTTGGTTTATTGCTCAAGCTCTACCGCAGCTGGCATTTCAGGTGCCGCATTCAAAGGTTCTTCCATCTGTACTGGCTCTGCATCCGATTGCACCGCAACTTCAGCCTGTTCATTGCTTACCTCTGCTTCAATCACAGCGGCTTGCTGTTCTTCCTGTGCTGGTTGTGGTTGAGGCGCAGCCATAGACATGTTTGCCTCTACACCTGCCTCATTCATGCCAGGTTCTACCATAGCTGGTTGAGGAACAGTACCTGAATTTGGTGCCTGAGTCATTGCTGGATCATTAGACATTGGGGCGGGTGTATTTGGCATTGCGGGCTGTGGTGCCACTGTACGCGGGTCAACTAGGCGGATCTGGCCCGAATTTACCAAACTTTCTAAAGAGCCTTCCTGGCCATTCACTTTTGTACTGATTTTAGCTTTAGAGAGGCTTTCAAGTGTTTCACCCGATTGAATGGTGGGTTCGGCAAATGCCCCTACGCTCATCACACTTGTAAATAATCCTAAACTTAATATTTTAGAGAATTTGGAATTCATAATTAACACCATTACTAATAATTGTACGAATTGGATAGGCGCTTAGCTTTACATACTCAGTCTATGAGGCCAAACAAAGCTACGTAAACACCGTGAAAATTCATTTAAAAAGAAATAAAAACCAGACAGTTTGTTACAACGAATGCGGTTTATACACAGTTATTGTTTATTTAGTAAACGAATAGTGGAGCCAAGATATACTTCGCTTATACAGCTTGTTAAGCTCAATTAAAGTCGGTGTTGATCTAAAAAGTACGTGTAAGAATGGCCAAGAAGCAGCGTAAATCCAAAAATTCATTTTTTCAGTTTTTAAATGATAATAGTATTAAAGTCATTCTGGGTGTAGTGGCTTCGAGCAGCTTCGCCATCGCTTTTGGTCAAGAAAAAATCAGTCAATGGGTATCACTGTCATCCTCTACCGATTCTGCCTGCCTGAACCAGTTTTACCGTGATGTACCCCCTTACCTGATGAGAGAGAGCCTGAAAAAAGACAGTTATTCACTGTGTTTTAATGGCTTTAATGTAGAGTATTCCGGAGTATCCAAGACCCCGCTCTGGGTGGCAGAAGCTTTAACGCCGGCACGCTTAAGCAAGAAAATTCCTCGTGAAGACAGTTTTCATGAAGAAGAGCGGGTTAGTGCGAAACATCGTGCCACATTGGCGGATTATCGCGGGTCGGGCTATGACCGGGGGCATATGGCACCCAATGCTGACATGCCGACTAAAGCGGCACAGTTTGACAGTTTTTCCTTGGCCAATATGGTGCCGCAGGCGCCTAAGAACAATCAGCAGGTCTGGCGTGAGCTGGAAGAGGCTACCCGTGCGATTGTGACCAAGCAAAAGCAGGATGTCTATGTCATCACCGGTCCGGTATTTGCAGGGAAAAAACTCAAAACCATCGGCAATGGTGTAATCGTGCCGACTGCGGTCTATAAAGCAGTTTATATGCCGAAAACCGGTGCCATTGGTGCCTACTATGCTCCGAATGATAATTCACTCAAAGTACGTATAGTCAGTGTCTGTTATCTGGAAGAACAGTTGGGAATTAACCTGTTCCCGCAGCTCACTGAAGAGCAGAAGCGCAATACTTATCGCCTGCCATTGACAGCCAAGGCAGTAAAAGCCAACCAGAAAATTGAATATTCGAACTGGGATGCGGAAAGCCAGTGTGCCGAAGACGTTTCCAAAGAAAACCTGCAGGCGCTGCAACGCCAGTTCAAATTTGCCTCAAGCGGCTCGACCTCACCTGCAGCTGGCAGTGCGATGGATAGCGCAACGCAAGAGACTATCGTGAAACAGCTGATTGATGCCTTATTGCAATATATTTTGCAGCTGTTGAAATAAGTTTGCTGAAAAAACCGGAATTCAGGTAGCATCGATATCACAGCTTGATTAGAAAATAACAAAGACAGGTGAAAAGGATATGTTTAAAGCATTTGAAAATGGCAACGAATCCCATGCCATTCATGATCTGACTTTGGAAAATGATCTGGACTGCGTCAGCCTGTATGGTAACTTGCAGATCACCAAGGATCAGCAGGGGCTGAAAGTGGCCAAAGCCTTGCAGGCTTTTATCGATGATGTCGTGCAGCAGCTCGAGAACACACCTGACCTGCCAGAAAAAATTCAGCGTAATGACCTGGATGAAATTGAAAATCCATTTTTATAAAACGTGCAGCTCTGTTTTTCTGCACGTTCTAAGGGAAACATGCAGAAAATGAACTTATAAATTAGATAGAGATTTTTATATCTCTATCCCTGCAAGCACTAGTTTTTCTTTTCCAGCAGGGTCTTGTAAATCAATGCGCCAATAATGCCGCCAACTATCGGGGCAACCCAGAATAACCACAATTGACTCAATGCTGCAGTCTGTGCAAAAAGTGCTACACCTGTACTACGCGCAGGATTGACCGAAGTATTGGTCACGGGAATACTGATAAGGTGAATCAGGGTCAGGGCAAGACCGATGGCAATTGGCGCAAAGCCAACAGGTGCACGACGATCAGTAACGCCCATAATTACAATCAGAAAGATTGCAGTCAGTATAATCTCGATGATTAATGCCGACCCCATAGAATAATGGGCGGGCGAGAGTTCAGCAAAACCATTGCTGGCAAAAGCACCGGTACCGGTAAATCCTAGCTGACCTTGTACAATCACATACAGTAACCAAGCGGCCAGAATTGCACCAATCACCTGTGAGACGATATAGGGAAGCAGCTGTTTAGCTTCAAAACGTCCACCTGCCCATAAGCCCACACTGATCGCAGGATTAAAGTGTGCTCCCGAGATATGACCGAGGGCATAAGCCCCGGTGAGTACGGTTAAACCAAATGCCAAGGCGACGCCAGCGAAACCAATTCCCAGTTCCGGAAAAGCCGCTGCTAATATCGCGCTGCCGCAACCACCGAAGACCAGCCAGAACGTACCGATCAATTCTGCAATATATTTATCCATAGTGTATTCCTTTATTGTTTTTATTTGCTTTTTTTAAATTTTATATCAGTAAGCTGCAATAGGGAGAGCAGATTGCTGCTGTCTTTATTCGTGCCTGTCAGGGTTCACGACATTGAGATGCTTTCTAATCGCCATTGTTGTGGCGTCAGCTTGGTCCACTGCTTGAATGCCCGCTGAAAGGCACTCTGTTCAGAATAACCGAGTAACATTGCGGTTTCTTGCAAGCTCAAGTGTGGATCTTTCAGGTATTGCATGGCCATCATGCAGCGGATTTCCTGCATCCGTTGCTGGTAGGTTTTGCCCTGTTTCTGCAAATGGCGCTGTAACTGACGCACTGAAAAATTCATCTGCTCGGCAATATGCTCAATCTGGAACAGGTTTTTTTGCAGGCCAATCAGAATCGCCTGTTGCAGTTGCTGATCAATCAGGGTGGAGTGCGGGAATTTTTCTAACAGTGCGTTGGCCTGTTGCATCAACAGTTTCTGCAAGGTCTGGTCGCCCTGTTTCAGTGGCATGGAAAGTTCACTTACATGTACCAATACCTGATTTTTAGCTTGGGAAAAACGGACCTTACAGCGGAAATGCTGTTCATAAAGGGAAATTTTTTTGGGCATTGGATGCTGAAAATGTACTTCATATAACTGTACACCACGCGGATCCTGAACAATGGTCTTAATGAACTCGGTCATCAGTGCAATGGCGATTTCATCGGTCAATTGGGTATTCAAATTAAAAGGGACTTCGGCCCAGCCAATCGACACATAATCACCTTCCCACTGCAGCTGGAGTGGACCGCCATCATAGATCAGGCGATGATAATCATGATAGCGCATGAACGCCTCCCCCAAGGTTTCACTTGAGAGGGTCAGATAGCCAATGATCCCGAGATGTTTGACTTCTACCAGTTGGGCTATTTCCAGACCCAGAGCAGGTCGTTGCAGCTGTTGATCAAGTGTTGTTAACAGCTCACGCCACAGGACGAAATCGAAGCATTCGAGGTTTTGAATGGCCAATAATTTCTTAGGGACCTCAAGCTGTTTCAACTGATAATAGTCCAAAAGCAAATGTCCTAAACCCCCGTATACCGAGCCTACGTAGTCTTTTAGAACCAGCATTTTTAATTCTTTTATTTTGTCGTATTTTGTCAATCATATTGAATATTTTGGTCAATATCTAGTCCTTTATTTAGCCTATATTCAAAATAGACCAAGAGGTAAAAGATTATGTGGAAAGGTTTTCTGGCAGGACTCGTCGTTGCAAATGGATTTGAATGGTTTGCGCATAAGTATGTATTGCATGGTGTTCACCGGCCGGGACAGAGCCGCTATAGTCCGGTGCCGGAAAGTATGCGCTCCCATTGGGAACATCACCGGGTTGTGCGCAAAACGGAATTTTCCGATTTCGGTTATGTAGAAGGACTGGATAACTGGCGTACCCGTAATGAAATAGCTTCACTTGCAGTGGTCGCAACTGTTTTTGGACTCAGTTTTTATCCTTTTTCCAAAGGCATGACACTGGCTACCCTATATAGTGCAGGCAACTATTATTATTTACATCGCCGGGCTCATCTGGAACCGGAATGGGCCAAAAAGAAATTGCCCTGGCATTATGATCATCATATGAATAGTAATCAGGATGCGAACTGGTGCGTCACCAAGCCCTGGTTTGATTATCTGCTCGGTACCCGGGTGGTTTCCTCGGCAGATTTGCAGGAACAGAATCCTTTAGGTTTGAGCTTGCCTGCACCGATCTCGAAAAAACTGAACCGCTGGGCAGAACAATATTTTCCGGTTAAATCGGCCGATGCTTCCACTAAAATGACGAAAAATACTGCAAAAAATACGGTAATGAAGCAGTTAAATACACAGGTTATGGAGTAAAACAGGGCTTTGTCGTGATTTGTCAATAAAATACGATTGTATTGTCAATATTGTCCTGCGGATTTCACTTATATTTGCTCCTGTCGGTGAGCAAAGCCTCATACTGATAATGTTTCTGGGTGTAATGAGTTATTTTGAATACCAAGTGCTGTAGTCTTATCTTGGTTTTATAAGGAGTCGTAAGACTCCTTTTTTTTGTCCCGTATTTGCTGTGTTGTTTTATTTAAGGCATAAAAAAAGAGTGTTTATAAAAACACTCTTTAATCAAATCATCATCTAAAACGGCTTAAAGGCGCATTTCAATCCCTTGGGCTGCCATATAGGCTTTGGCTTCCGGAATGGTGTGTTGACCAAAATGGAAAATTGAAGCTGCCAGTACCGCATCGGCACCACCATGAATAATGCCGTCCGCCAAATGCTGTAAATTACCCACACCGCCAGAAGCAATAGTCGGTACCGTGACGCGGTCATTAATCGCACGCATCAGGGCAATATCGTAACCGGCTTTGGTGCCATCGGCATCCATCGAAGTAATCAGCAATTCGCCTGCGCCGTAACTGGCCATTTTCACTGCCCATTCAATCGCATCAATCCCGGTTTCCTTACGGCCACCGTGGGTGAAAATTTCCCATTTATGATCACCGGTTTTTTTGGCATCGATCGCCACCACGATACATTGTGAGCCAAAGCGTTGAGAGGCTTCCTGCACAAACTCGGGATTATAAATCGCTGCCGAGTTAATACTGACTTTGTCTGCACCGGCATTGAGCAGTAAACGGATATCTTCAACTTTACGTACACCGCCACCGACAGTCAGAGGCACGAATACAGATTCGGCCATACGTTCCACGGTACGGTAAGTCGTGTCGCGTCCATGATGTGTAGCGGTAATATCAAGGAAAGTAATTTCATCGGCACCTTGTTCATTATAACGGCGCGCCACTTCGACCGGGTCACCCGCATCACGAATATCAAGGAACTGGACACCCTTGACCACACGGCCGTTATCCACGTCCAGACAAGGAATAATACGTTTAGCTAGCATAAATTTTTCCAATTATTACAGCCGATTATGAAACTCACCCACGCAAGCGCTACACCTTGGCAGATGGAAACGGTATTCTAGCAAAATTATGTAAGTTTTTTCGCAGGTTTTCTATGTCGGTTTATACCACTTTGACTTTAAAGGAAGTTCAGGATTTTGCAGCGCCTTATGGTTTAAAGGCGATTGATCTGATTCCCATTCAAGGCGGTATTCAAAATACCAACTATTTTTTAGTCTGCGAAGACCAGCAATATGTGCTGACCGTATTTGAAGATATGGATGAACAGGCAGCAGGCGAACTGGTTCCGGTTCTGGAACATCTGGGGCAGGCTGGGTTGGCTGTTCCGGTGCCTTTATCGCATTCAGGCAAAGCGATTCACAGTATTAAAGATAAACCGGCACAAATTGCACCGCGCCTGATGGGTGAACATCCGATGCCCTCTACCATCGGACAAGTTGAAGCGATTGCAGTGGCTCAGGCGAAAATGCACGTGGCGTTACAAGACTTTAAACTGCAACGTAATTTCGTACGTGATCATGCATATTGGCTGGCAGTGTCTCAAGAGATCAAACCAAGCTTGAATCCGGCAGATAAAGTCTTGCTGGGTAAACTGTTAGGTTTATATGAGGCTTTAACGGCGGTATATCCGGACCGTCCACGCGGTTTTATTCATTCAGATCTGTTCCGTGACAATACTTTATTTGAAGGCGATCAGCTGAATGGTATTCTGGATTTTTATGAGTTGAATCAAGATGAATTCCTGTTTGACATCGCGATTACGTTAAATGATTTCTGTACTGAATATCCTGACGTGGTCCTTAATAAAGAAAAGGCCAATGCCTTTTTAAAAGCGTATGAAACCGTTCGTCCCTTAACTGAGGATGAAAAATCCTGTCTGGAACTTTATCTGGCCATGGCGGCTGGGCGTTTCTGGATGATGCGTCTGCAGGTGGCACAGCGTAATGCAGCACTGGGTCGGAATGGCGAAGATATTTTGCAAAAAAATCCGGACGAAATGCGTAATATGCTGATTGAACGCTTAAAATTCGTCACTGCTTAAACAATCAGATTAAAAAGGATAGGGGATATGCGCGATCAGGGACGCTTAGTGGAATGGTTTGATGAACAGGGGTATGGTTTCATTCAGCCCAGTGACCCCGCCAAAGATCGCGTATTTCTGCATATCAAGGATTTTGCCAAGCCTGGCCCACGGCCAATCGTGGGCTGTGCGCTGGATTATCTGGTCGTTCTGGATGAACGTGGACGTTATCGCGCGCAGCAGGTGATGTACCTTAAAGCATCGCAAAGCAAAGGTCTGCAAGCCAAACTCAAGCCGTCCAAGCCGCAGCAGACACAGAAATTACAACCCATGCAAATTGCCTGTGTGGGTTATCTTCTGTTTCTGGTCGTTCTGACGCTGGCGGGTTTACTCAGTGGACTGGTCTTATTGCTGGTCAGCCTGATGAATGCACTGAGCTACTGGCTCTACGCACAAGACAAGGAAGCAGCACAGCTGGGTAATCGCCGTATTCCGGAAAATACCTTGCATCTGGTGGCCTTCTTGGGCGGCTGGCCGGCAGCCTGGCTGGCACAGCAGAAATTACGCCATAAAACACAAAAACAACCGTTCCGGCAGATATATTTTTGTACCATAGGCTTTAACATCATTTTGATTCTATGGCTGATTTCCCCATTCAATAGCTTAAATATCTAGGGGAAAATACGAGGAGGGGATGTGAACTATTCCATTGATAAAGACCCAAACCGCACACTGACTTTTGCATTATACATTTTATATATCGTGGCCATTTTTAGTGCTGGCCTGCTGGCTGTCGTGGCCCTCATCATTAACTATGTAAAACGGCGCGATGTACGTGGTTCCATCTTTGAAAGCCACTTTACCTGGCAGATCCGCAGTTTCTGGTGGTATCTGTTCTGGAATATTATTGCTTTTGTTCCCTTCCTGTTCCTGTTCTTTACTCATGAAGATCCCGATCTATTTGCCGGCGTAACCTTTGGTGCTTCCGCTTTCTGTTTGATTGTCATTTTTGTTTCCTGGATCTGGATTGTCTATCGGGCGATCCGCGGTATCATGCGTTTAAATGACAACAAGCCGATGTATAACAAATAATTTTAGCCGTATTTCCCCAGAGAAAAAATCCCCCTTTTAAGGGGGATTTAGTGGAATTAAGAAAGATCTTGCTTTAATTCTTCTGTTGGTTCTTTTCTTAAAAACTTTGGTTTCCATTCACTGACAATCACGCCAAGCACCACCATCAATCCACCGACTAGCGCGAGCGCAGGTAGACGTTCTCCGGCCAGACGGCCAAACAGGGCTGCCCATACCGGTTCGCCGGCATAGATAATCGCTGCCTGCGAAGGATTGACCATGCGCTGCGCCCAGTTCATCACCAGTTGAATCAAGGCACTGGCAATGCCTAAACCGACTAAAATTCCTGCCAGATGCCAGTGAAATTCGGGTAGCTGAGATTCACCTAAAACGGGTGCGATCATAAAACAGAACAATGATGCAAAAATCAGTTGCAGCACTGTAACCCGGCGTACATTGACCCGTTCAGCAAAATGGCTGATGAAAATAATCTCCAGTGCAATTGCAATCGAACCAAGCAACGTCAGGGTTTGCCCGAAACTGAGCTGAATTGCAGCAAAGCCATTGCCTGTCAAAAATACCAGACCGATAAAGGCAAATAGCGCTCCGATCCAGGTCATCATCTGTGGTTTTTTGCGAAACAGCAGCCAGAGCAGGATCGGGACCAGCGGCACATACAAGGCGGTTAAAAAAGCCGATTCACTGCTGCTAATGGTCTGTAAACCCACAGTCTGGGTGCCATAACCAATGGCGATCATGAATCCAATCACCGCGCCGGCGAACACCTCTTTCAGGTTCATGCCTTTTAGGGATTTCAATGAAATCAGGGTAATTGCAAGCGCTGCTGCAGCAAAACGCAGACCGACAAATATCATCGGGCTGCTAAAATTCAGCCCGTATTGCACAGTAATAAAACTGCCACCCCAGATTAAAGTAATCAGGATTAAGGCAAACTGCGGTAATTTGGCTGTCAGGGAGGCTGAGCGGGAGGCGGAAATGATTGTAAACATGCGAGGAGATCAGAAAATTAAAAAATAAAAAAGAGGTCCGAAGACCTCTTTTACAGCAGGCTTAATTATAGCGCCTGTTGCTCATCTAGCAATAACTGTGCTTCACGTAAACTTAAGGTACCTTCGTAAATTGCACGACCGGTAATTGCGCCTAAAATACCCGGTTGGTCTTTCAGGTTACGTACGTCATCCAGATTGGTCACGCCACCTGAAGCAATCACAGGCAGGCCTGAATATTGTGCCAGGTTTACGGTCTGTTCAATGTTTACACCCTGCATCATGCCATCACGCGCGATATCCGTATAGACAATGCTCGACACGCCAGCATCGGCAAAACGTTTCGCCAGGTCAGTAGCTTTGACATCAGTCACATTGGCCCAGCCATCTGTTGCCACCATGCCATTCATGGCATCAATACCCACAATAATGTGGCCGGCAAATTTTTGACATGCTTCTTCAACAAATTCAGGATTCTGAACTGCTTTAGTGCCAATAATCACAAAAGACACGCCTGCTTGAAGATAATGCTCGATGGTTTCCAGAGAACGAATACCGCCGCCAATCTGGATCGGCAAGTCAGGCTGGGATTTGACAATGGCTTCAACCACTGGCTTATGGATTGGCGTACCTGCGAAAGCACCGTTTAAATCTACCAGATGCAAGCGGCGAGCGCCTTCATTTACCCAATGCTGTGCTGTTGCGACCGGATCGTCTGAAAATACGGTATCGTCTTCCATACGACCTTGTTTTAAACGGACACATTTGCCATCTTTCAGGTCAATTGCAGGAATGATCAGCATGCTTTCGCTCCTTGCTCAATCTTTAGAATGAATTTCAGTGGCTTCATCTTAGCAAATAAAGTCGAAATTTCTAACTCTTAAACGGTATGAATAAAGAAAACCTGTACGCAGACAGGTAGGAGTTAGGTAATTTATTTTAATGGCGTTAATGAGTCTGCGAGTGAATGGAGATCAGATCTTTATAGTGGGTCGCGTATCGAACTGAGCGTTAATCAAAACGGTAAAAAGACATTGCTGTTGAAACTACGTTTTCGACTTTACTCATCCCGGCTTTCATTCGTATATCAAGCAATATTGGAGTCATCCTTGTCATGCCAGACGCAATACGTGGCTCAAGTGCTTAAGCCGTCGATGAGGGGCGGATTCTCAATTTCAGTGACGTATTGGGAATCTCTTTGGGTAAAAGACCTCGCTGCAACAATTCTTCAAATACCAGCACGGGCGCATAGGCATCTGCTGCTGCATAATCAATTTGTGCCGGGCTGAGCTTCTTGCTGGCCCAGTTCGAGGTACTAATCCGTTTGGATTTAGGAAAATTTACTTGAAATAGCAAAGCCATGGCATTTTTTAATCCGACCGGATTGTTTAAACCAAAAGCTTTAAAACATTTGGACAGTTCGACCACACTGTTGAGTTCAATGCCTTTTTTACGGAACAGATGCGCATCATTTTTCAGGCCAAAACCGACCTTGATCTGGTCTCGACTGGCAAAGATCGGTTTAAGAAAATCCCAGATCGAATCATTCATTTGAAATAAATAGGCTTTGTGCAAAGTCGCTAGCTGAATCAGATGTGGCCCGGTAGAGACTTCACCGACTTTAAAGGTGGGCTTGGATTCAGAATCGAAACCCAGGACGGCACAGCTTTTTAGCTCCTGTTCAAGGGCATGACACTGTTCCAGACGATTAATCACCTGAATCTGTTGCATTGGAAGATTTTTAAATACAAGAAAAGTCTGAATTTGTTCCTTGCTTGGTAAAGTATCCAGCAGCTGTTGCATAAGCTTCAATCATTAAATGAATGCATTCAGCTTAATCACTTTTGCTGTTCTAGGCAAAAATAAAGCCCATGAAGAATGGGCTTTATGCAAAATTTAACAAGGATTAATCAGTGTGATAGCTACTCTGTTCCATCTGCGCCTGTTGAGCCTGAGTCACATAGTCTTGATATGCCGGAAGCGCAATTGCAGCCAGAATAGCTAAAGGGAAAATTAAAAAATAGAGCCAGCCTAAAACCTTTTCCCATGTTCGGGTGCTACGTCGAGGGCCATATTGGTTGGGACGGTCATCCCCTTTAGCAAAAATTAAGTAAAGGATAAAAATCAGATTGACCAGCGGAATGAGGACAAGTAAGGATAACCATCCTGTGTGATTACGGTCATGTAGACGGCGAATAGTAAAAACAAAACTAAAATATAGCATGACCAAGTAAGCGAGTCCGATGAGAACAGTTGAAACCATGGATGAGCCTGCCAAGGTAGAGCTATCCATAAATAGGCCAGGTGAAAAAGCTGCAATCATCCCAATGATGATCAGGAGCGAAAAGGTCATTAGCATGTTCCAGCCGAGATAAGACAAGCGGCCAAAACGACCATTTGGGCTTAAAGCTGATTCATTGCTTGGATAGTGTGGATTCATTATTGTATTTCCCCTGAGTTTAATTATTTTTAAATATAAAGAGTTACTTCAAAATCATAACAATTTTAATGGCTAAAAAATAGTCAGAATTCTAGCAGTGAACTAATCTAAATGAATAAAAAAGCCCGCAGATGCGAGCTTTTTAGAAACTTTAAAAATCCTGAGATTAGATCTTCCAATCCACAAAGTTTTTCAATAACTGTAAACCGGCGGTATGGCTCTTTTCCGGATGGAACTGGGTCGCAAACAGGTTTTCTTTATGAATTGCGGTACAGAACTCGATGCCATAGGTACAAGTCGCTGCCACCAGGTCTGAATCTTGTGGTTCTACATAGTAACTGTGCACAAAGTAAAAACGCGCGTCCTGTTCGATATTGTTCCACATCGGATGGTCAGGATCAGCCTGATGCACCTGGTTCCAGCCCATATGCGGCACTTTTAAGCCCGCCATTTCCGGAAAATGCTTGACTGCGCCTTCAAAAATACCCAGTGCCTCTGCACCGCCATTCTCTTCGGAATGTTGCATCAAGGCTTGCATACCCACACAAATGGCCAGTACCGGCTTGTTAAATACGGCGTTGCGTACCACTTCATCAATCCCGGCTTCGTGCATACCTTGCATGCAGTCACGCATCGCGCCTACGCCCGGAAAGACAATCTTGTCTGCTTGTGCAATCAGTTTTGGATCATTGGTCACATCAACCGTGGCACCGACATGTTCTAATGCTTTTGCCGCAGAGTGCAAATTTCCCATGCCATAATCAAGAAGGGCAATACGGGTCATTACAGCGTACCTTTGGTTGAAGCTACCGTATTGGCAGCACGTGGATCGACTTCACAGGCCATACGCAGTGCACGCGCAAATGCTTTAAATACGCTTTCGATCTGGTGATGGCTGTTTTTGCCCTTCAGGTTGTCGATATGCACGGTCATCAGCGAGTGGTTCACAAAGCCCTGGAAGAATTCAGAGAACAGGTCTACATCAAAACGGCCGATCATGGCACGGGTAAATGGAATATCCATAAATAGGCCCGGACGACCCGACAGATCGACCACGACACGGCTTAAAGATTCATCAAGTGGCGCATAGAAATGGCCATAGCGTTTCAAACCTTTTTTATCACCCAGCGCTTGCGCGAAAGCCTGACCCAGCGTAATACCGCAGTCTTCTACAGTATGATGGTCGTCAATTTCCAGATCGCCCTCACAATGAATATCAATATCAAACAGGCCATGCCGCTTGATTTGATCAATCATATGATCTAAAAAGGGAATACCCGTGTTTAAGGTGCCTTGACCAGTACCGTCGAGATTCAAACGAACTCGAATTTTGGTTTCGTTGGTATTTCTTACCACTTCACTGATACGATCTGTCATAGACACGTTCCTCAAATACGTCAAAATGATTGATGTAGAAAATATTTTCGCCGTGACGAAGTCACCGCATATTAGATTGCTCAGGAGGGTTTATCAATGCCTATCACCGTACATGCTTATACTTCTTTAGAAAATGACGAAGTGCGCAGCCAGCTTGAGCGACTGTATGACACGAGCCCGGAATTTAGCGACGGGTCAGATGCCATGGAACAACTAGAGCAAAACCTTGCACAGTATACCTCAGTTTATAGCGCAGAATTTAATAGCAAAATTATTGGGGCAATCTGGTGCACCGGGCAGGGCGAAAGCCGGATTCTGGAAAATATCGTGGTACATCCGGCCAACCGTGGTCGTGGTGTGGCAGAAAGGCTGGTCAGTGAAGTCTGTCGCATGGAAGAAGATAAAGGCGTGAAAAATTTTGTACCGGGCTGTGGGGCCATTCATCGTTGTCTGGCCAATCTGGAAAAGATATAAAGATAGCGCAGTCAAAAGCAGCCTTAAGGCTGCTTTTTTATGTAAGCAAGCGTCTAGATCTGTTTGAATTGCTAAGGTCTTTGGTAAAAACTGTTTGAATTGTGACTCAAATTGACCCGAGTTGATGGAAAAGTAAACATTTGATGAAAATTATTCTCTCCGCTCTTGACGATTTATAATGGAGACTGTTTAATACGCGACATCGGCGTGATAGCTCAGTAGGTAGAGCAACGGATTGAAAATCCGTGTGTCCCCAGTTCGATCCTGGGTCTCGCCACCATATTTTAAAACGATTTAAAAGTTTTCAATCCCTGATCCCATCAGGGATTTTTTTTAGGCCAAAAATCAGGCACTCAAATATTTTTTTCATAATTTTGATTGACTAATGAAGCCAGATACGGCTTAATACACCGCATCGGCGTGATAGCTCAGTAGGTAGAGCAACGGATTGAAAATCCGTGTGTCCCCAGTTCGATCCTGGGTCTCGCCACCATATTCAAAAAAATCCTCAAACCATGTTTGGGGATTTTTTTTGTCCGGACTAAAGTCATATCAAGATTTTTCCTAATTTTTCAATCTTTTTAATTGCTTCCTTTTTTAGTTTAAGCTGTTTTTATTTGTCATTTACCGTTTATCAAACTTAACAATAGGCACTGGTATTATTTGTAAGCTTTCAGTCAGATGCTTTCCCTTTTCCAAACGAGGGTGAATATGATGAATCTCCTGAAACCCATAATACGAAGCCTGATAGCCACCTGTATGACTTTGACTTTACCGTTATTAGGTCATGCTGGCTCTACGGGTGAATCTGATTCCGTGATACTGCCTACGCTTACCGTAATGGCAGAACCTGAACTGCGTGCGGTGATTGAAGTTGTGCCTTACCAGGAAGATGCAGCTCAACAACAGGCCTTGCAAATGCGTCTGATGGAAATTGAACGTGATATCCAGTCTTATAGCGTCGATGCTGATTTTGTCGCAAATATTGATGTCATGCGTGCACCTGCTCCTCCAGATCTGGACAGCCTGCCTGTGATCTTCCAGGAATATGTGCTGGCTGTAGCACAGGGCTTATTGTCTTCAGATCCACGAAATGGGCTGTATGTGGTGTTGCAACCTTTTGGTATTAACCGCGATGCCACCACCGTCCAGATTGCCCGTGAGCAGTTTAATTCCTACCGGAACCAGCTTAATCTTTCACTGCCATCTCCTTCCAGGTAAGCCGTGCCCGGCATTGGACTTTACTAGTTGCGGGCTTGTGTAGCAGCAACTAAAGATCAAAAACAAGCAGGAAGTTGAAATAAATTTCCTGCCAGATCGGTGTTATATCTTCATAGGTAAGTATTGCTGGAAAAATTGAACATCTTGAATTGTGTCTAAAAAATAAGCATAGTGGATAGGAATCTACAAGATCTGATGGATAGAACTGGAGCGTGTACATGCCGCGTGTTTTTATGATTTTAGCTGCTGTGACACTGGCAATTTTTATTGGGCTGTTTTATCAGCATTCTGTCCAGCAAAAACATCAGGCCGAGCTGCTGGAATATGAAACCGTACTAGAAGAAAAAACTGAAAGTATTGCACAGCAGGCACAGGACTGGTCTAAACCGATTCAGATCGAGCTGGAAGATGACCGTCTGGAGGGCGACTATGCCATTATGGCTGAATTCATGCTGGGGCAATTGCGTGACAGTGCCGAGGAACGTAATCAGTATCTACGGGATCTAAAAGCGGCCAACTGGCAGAATTTTCTGGATATTAACCGCTTGGCCAAGGACCAGACCCAAGATTATAAAGAAACTGAAGCCATGCTTAAGCAAGTCCATCAAATTATGGACAGCTATCAGCAGAAAATCCAGCAACGTGATGCTGAGCTGATCGACAAGGCACAGCAACTGGATATTAAAAACCGTTATCGCCAGCAACTAACCCAGAATCTGAAAGATAGTCAGCAAAATAGTAATGCACATGTCATTTTCGAAATCGAAAAACAGAATTTAGCCAAGGCAGATGCTTTATTTGCAGTCTTAAAAAAGTATAAATGGCAAAAGAAAAATAACATGTTTATGTTCTATGACGATAAAGCGGTGAAAGAGTTTAATGCGCTGTACAAGGAAATTCTGGACCTGAACAAGCAGATGCAACAAGTCGCGAGCGCTAACCAGAAAGCAGTAGAAAACAAGTTATGACCTGTCTTGGATGGTCGGCCAGATTACTGTCATCCACTGCTCAATACGGGTTACTGAATTGAAGCTGTCAAATCCAGGCAGCTTTTTTTATTTTCTGGATAGTCCTCATCTTGCTATTGTATGGACACAGCGTACATAAGCATGATTTTAATTCCGGCATCAACAGTCTATGCTCGAAAGTAACAGCCGCTGCTTAAACAATAAAAGGTGGCATATGGGCTAAGTGGAGGGAAGTCAATCATGCAAGAACTGAAATGTTATAAGGAGTTTCCGGTCTGGACACAGCAGAGTATTCCTCAGGGTTTCAAAAATAAGCACAATACCAAAGCAGGCACCTGGGCAAAACTGACCGTCTTAAAAGGTAAGGTACATTTTGCCATGCTGGACCAATCTGGCGAGGTGCAATCCGAGCATGTGTTTACTCCAGAGCAGCAACCGCCATTTATTGAGCCTGAGGTATGGCACAAAATTGTCTCTGCCAGTGAGGATGCCGAATGCCAGCTGCGTTTTTATTGCCGGCCTGATGATTATTTCAGCAAGAAATATCATTTGAATCCTACCCATTCTGAAGTATTGGCCGCCATGCCCTATTTAAAGGGTGGTCGTGCCCTGGATATCGGCTGTGGTACAGGACGTAATGCGCTTTATTTAAGCCAGAACGGCTTTAAAGTAGATGCCTGGGATGTCAATGAAAACAGTTTGCAAACCTTAAGACAAATTGTGCAGACGGAGCAGATTGAGCATATTCAGGCGCAGCGTCGCGATCTCAACACGGATACCAGTATTACAGGCCAATATGACTTTATCTACTGTACTGTAGTGATGATGTTCCTTGAGGCAAAAACCATTCCGCCGCTGATTGCACAAATGCAGCAGGCGACAGTTCCGGGTGGTTATAATCTGATTGTCTGTGCCATGGATACAGACGATATTCCGGTACAGCCAGACTTTCCATTTAGTTTTAAACCGGGTCAGTTAAGCGAGCTGTACGAAGGGTGGAAGCTGATCAAATACAATGAGAATGTTGGCGAACTGCATCGGGTGGATGAACAGGGTCATCGGATTAAACAGCACTTTGCCACCATGCTAGCGCAGAAGGTTGAATAGAAGATTGAGGATTTTTTTAAATTCCTGAATTAAATCATCCAAAACAAAAAAAGATGTCAGGCTGACATCTTTTTTATGCTTAAAAAAATACTAAGCCGCTTTTTTAAACCAAGAGAACCAGCCTTTTTTCTCAGCTTTTACTTCTGCTTTTTCAGCAGCAGCGTCTTTGGTTTCTACTGCTTCAGTTTGCGCAGCTTCAACGTGTTGTTCTGCTGTAGCTTGAGCTGTTTCTACTTGAGTTGTCGCTTCTGTTTTTACTGCTTCAGCTTTAGTTTCAGCCGCTTGTTGAGTTGCAGCAACAGTCGCTTGAGCAGCTTCAACTTTTGCTTGTACAGGTGCAGCAGTTTCTTTAGCAACAGTTTGGGTTGTTTTAGTTACAACAGTTGCTGGTGTAACTTGAGCTTCAGTTGCCATTGCAGATGCAGAAGTCGCTAAGATTGCAGTCGCGATCATTGTTTTAAGCATGTTCATATAAATCCTTTTAAGGAAATAGGAAAAAAGAGGCTTGATCATACATATATAAAATTTAAGTGATTCATAAATAGGATTTTATTGGTTGATTATT
Organism: Acinetobacter sp. 197; assembly: GCF_048148385.1. Taxonomy (NCBI): domain Bacteria; kingdom Pseudomonadati; phylum Pseudomonadota; class Gammaproteobacteria; order Moraxellales; family Moraxellaceae; genus Acinetobacter; species Acinetobacter sp. 197. The sequence goes on along the minus strand of NZ_JAYWZK010000005.1, from coordinate 31,459 downwards.
CAACTGAAATTACAAAGGGATAACATTGCTTAGAAAGGTACAAGTTCAAAAGAACTTGATAAGTTGGTTCAGGTACATTTCGGTGGCCTCCGAAATCATTCATACGGCTTAAGTTATTTTTATAAAACCAATTAGAAATCATAGCTAGCTTATAGCACTGATAATTTAGAATTTCTTTTAATAAAAAACCCCGCACTAAGCGGGGTTTCTTTTATCGAGGTATTTAAAAATTAAACACGTTCGATCACTGTTGCAATACCTTGGCCAAGGCCGATACACATCGTCGCAAGACCGATTTGCGTATCTTGTTGTTCCATTACGTTTAACAACGTTGTTGTGATACGCGCACCAGAACAACCCAATGGGTGACCCAATGCAATCGCGCCACCGTTTAAGTTTACGATGTCTTGCTTGTCATACAGACCTAAACCTTTAAGAACAGACAAGCCTTGTGCCGCAAATGCTTCGTTTAACTCAACCGTTTGCATGTCTTCAATTTTAAGACCAGCACGTTTAAGTGCTTTGTGTGTTGCGGGAACCGGACCATAACCCATGATCGCAGCATCACAGCCTGCAACTGCCATAGAGCGAATCACAGCACGTGGTTTAAGACCTAAAGCTTGAGCGCGTTCAGCAGACATAAGCAACATGGCAGATGCACCGTCAGACAAGGCTGAAGAGGTTGCTGCAGTCACTGTACCGCCTTTCGGATCAAAGACTGGGCGTAAAGCACGGAAGGTTTCGATATTGGCATCCGGACGGATCACTTCATCGATATCACACAGCATTTTGTAGCCATCTGCATTGTGACCTTCAATACCAACAATCTCGTTCTCGAACAGACCATTTTCAGTCGCAGCCCAGGCACGGCGGTGAGATTCCACACCAAACGCATCCTGTTCTTCACGGGTAATGCCGTTCATACGACCCAACATTTCAGCAGTCAGACCCATCATGTTCGACGCCTTAGCATAATGCTTAGACGCTTCAGGGTTCAGGTCGATACCGTGCATCATGCCAACATGGCCCATGTGCTCAACACCACCGATGATGAAGATATCACCCTGGTTCGTCGCAATTTGCGCAGCCGCAGTGTGAATCGCCTGCATAGACGAACCACAAAGACGGTTTACCGTTTGACCTGCAACAGTCTTCGGCAAGTCTGCCAGTAATGCGATATTACGGGCAATATTCATACCTTGTTCTAGGGTTTGGTTCACACAGCCCCAGATGACGTCTTCAACTTCATTCGGGTCGAATTCGTTACGTACCAACAGGGCACGGACAAGCTCAGCAGACATTGAGTCGGCACGTACATTGCGGAACATGCCGTTTTTGGATTTACCCATTGCTGAACGCACGCCATCAACGATGACAACGTCACGTGGATTTAAAGTAGCCATTCACGTTGCTCCTTAACCGTAGAATTTTTTGTTGTTAGCAGCCATTTCACGCAACATTTCTGGCGCTTCATAAGCTTTACCAAGGTGTGCATATTTATTGCAAAGTGCCACATACTCAGCTACACCGGTTTGATCGATGTAACGGCATGGACCACCACGGAATGGAGGGAAACCAACACCCATGATCATTGCCATATCTGCTTCAGCAGGTGTTGCCACGATATTGTCTTCCAGGCAGCGAACAGTTTCATTACAGAAAGCCAGCATCATACGGTCAATGATTTCCTGAGCGTCAAACTCACGTTTTTCCGCAGTTGCAACAGATGCCACAAGCTCATATGCAGTTGGATCAACCACTTTGGCTTTTTTGCCTTTACGGTCAAGTTCATACTTGTAGAAACCAACGTCGTTCTTCTGACCAAGACGGTTGTTTTCATACATCACCTGGATCGAACCTTTGTAATCAGGTTTCATGCGATCCGGGAAGCCTTCAGCCATGACTTCTGCACCATGCACGCCCGTGTCGATACCGACAACGTCCATCAAGTAGGCAGGACCCATTGGCCAGCCGAATTTTTCCATGACTTTGTCGATTTGCTGGAAGTCAGCACCATCTTTAAGTAACAGGTCAAATGCACCGAAGTAAGGGAACAGTACGCGGTTCACCAGGAAGCCCGGGCAGTCATTGACCACGATTGGTGTTTTACCCATTTTCTGAGCAAGCACCACAGTCGTTGCAATCGCTTCGTCAGAAGTCTTCGCACCGCGAATCACTTCAACCAGTGGCATCATGTGTACTGGGTTAAAGAAGTGCATACCGACGAAGTTTTCAGGACGTTCCAGGTTTTCAGCCAGACGCGTGATTGAAATCGTAGAAGTATTAGATGCAATGATCGTGTTTTCACGAACTTTTGCTTCAGTTTCTTTCAGTACGATACCTTTGACTTTTGGATTTTCAGTCACGGCTTCGATCACGATGTCCACTTCTTTAAACTCGTCATAGCTTAAAGTTGGACGGATGCGCGCAAGAGTTTCACCCATTTGAGCAGGCTTCATCTTCTTACGTTCAACCTGCTTGGTCAGCAGTTTGTTCGCTTCAGACATACCCAAGGCAAGTTGCGGGTTACCGATGTCTTTCATGATGATCGGCGTGCCTTTGCTTGCTGCCTGGTAAGCAATACCGCCACCCATGATACCTGCGCCGAGAACGGCCGCCTGGTTCACGGGATGTGCACCTTGTTCATATTTCTTGGAAGTTTTCTTCACCACCTGGTCGTTCAGGAACAAACCGATTAATGCACCTGCCTGTGGTGTGACTGCGGCTTTAGCAAAACCTTCAGCTTCAGCTTTTAGCGCGTCATCACGATGCAGGCTAGCACCTGCTTGTAATGAATCCAGTAGTAATTTTGGCGCAGGATATTGAGCCGGGTTGGCTTTGGCCAGCACCATACCTTTAGATGAATTAAACGCCATCATCTGTTCGATCGGACTCAGTCTAACCGGATCAAGTTTTTCCTGACGCTTGTTCTGCCAGTCTAAACGGCCATGAATCGCCTGTTTCACCAGGTCAATCGCAGCATCTTTCAATTTGTCTGCAGCAACCACTGCATCGACTGCACCATCTTTCAGCGCAGCAGCAGGTTTTTTAGGATTGGCCATTGCCATCCATTCTACCGCGTTATCGATACCGATCAGACGGCTTAAACGTACTGTACCACCGAAGCCCGGGAAGATACCCAGCTTGATTTCAGGCAGGCCTACTTGCGCTTGTTCTGACATGACACGGTAGTCACATACCAGGCACATTTCGAAACCGCCACCCAGTGCCATGCCGTTAATGGCCGCCACTTTAGGAATGTCGAGGTCTTCGAAGCTGTTAAAAATTTCATGTACTGGCATTGCCCAGTCAACAATCGCTTGTTCACCCTGAGCAAAGTTGTCGCCGAATTCAGTGATATCAGCACCTACAATAAATGTAGATTTACCTGAAGTAACGATTAAACCCTGAATGTCTGCTGCGGAAACTGCGTCAATCGCAGCCTTGAAATCTTCAATCGTTGCACGGTTGAATTTGTTAACGGACTCACCTTGTAAGTCAAAGCGGAATTCTGCAATCCCGTCCTCAAGCATTTGGACGGTAATGGCATTGCCAGCGTGGATCATGCCCTGATCTCCTTTATTTTGGAGGACTTCTAAGTTGATGTTGTGAAGCAAGTGCGCATGTCCCGCGCACTTTTTGACTTCGCTAATCTTACGATAACTATATCCAAAAAGAACATAACAAGTTGTATCAAGCCGTGACGCAATGGTCATCAATTTCTGCCGGCTTGATCCGACCGGTTATAATTTTTCCTTTCAGTTTCTTATAGCCCGATGAACCAAAGATTCTGTTTCAATTCATTATTTTTCATTGATCAGCCTGACTGATATGGAGCAGAATGCCTGATTTTCAAGGCAAGCATCTCGCTAAGCTGCGTCAATTTAGTCAATTTCAGTCTTGAGCACAGGATTTTTCTCGCCGAATCTGGCTGATTGCAGGGCTTTCAGGTAGTGGTCGAGATTTTTCTATCGGCACAAATAAAACTGCCGTATCTCATTTCCGGTTACAGGAATTTGCTGAAAGTAGCCAGGAAGATCACGGCTCAAACGATATCTGGATTGAAATAATTTTCATCCTTCCAGATCCAGGCCCTGTCATCTGTGCCGAAATTGTTTATGATGATCCTGCACCTGGATATGGGGGATATCGATGCACGTGTTTCGTTCTAAAAAAGACTGGTGGTTGCTGGCTTTTGTGATTTGTATGAGTGGCCTGCTGCTGCAACTGCTGTTGACCATGCAGGCCAAAGGGACCATGCAGCAGTATCCGCTGCATACCGCTGTGTATATTCTGACTATTATTATCCTGTGGTGGCCGCTGTGGAGTACGCGCTATTTGGTGGACAATGGGGTATTGACCATAAAAAGCCTGTGGTTAAGCTGGAAGATTCCGTTAAGTGCAATCCAATCCATTCAGCCCACCGAGCACTCTATTATTGCACCAGCCTTGTCCTTAAAGCGTCTACGGATTGACTATACGGATGCGGGCGTGCAGAAATTTATATTGGTTTCACCCAAAAATCAGACTACTTTTATGCAGGCCCTCCAACCAAATAAAAACGGAGAGAGAGTCTACCTTAGTTAAGCTTTTGCCTGCTCAGGTACAACCACAAGCTGTGCCTTAATACAGTCCAGGTGCAGGCTCAATTGCTCGGGCTGGTTTAAAAAAGACAGCGCCAGAATTGGCTCCAGTTCGGTACGCATCTTGCGGCCCAAATGCCGGGCGCCGTAACGGATATCATGACCCTGATAGAAATAGGCTTTGGCTGAAGCGCTTAAATGCACGCTGCGTTGCTGATGTTGCAAGCGCTTGTTCAGTTTATCCAGTTCAATTTCGACCAGACGTGGCAGGGCATCATGCTGTACCGCCTGATAATGTAGACTGCGGTCAATCCGGTTCAGAAACTCGGGATCAAATTTACGCTGCATGACTTTTTCAATGATGCGCTGGGTGGGCACCCGTTTTAAACACAAGGCCTGCATTTTCTGTGGCAGGTAACTGAGTTTGTCCAGATATTGCTGCGCTGCCTGTGCACCGACATTGCTGGTCATAAAGACCATGCAGTTGCGAAAATCGATAGTTTTAGTGCCCGCTGTCAAGGTCAGCCGGCCAGTATCCAGCACGTTCATCAAGCCGCGAATCACTTCGTTACTGGCTTTTTCCAGTTCATCAAACAGCATGATGCCGGGCCGGGTATGACTGCCGGCAATCGCAGTTTCATCAAACAGGCTGTGACCTTCCTTGGAGCCGACATAACCCGGCGGTGCACCGGTCAAAGCCGCTGCATAATGTTCCTGTGCCAGAGTATTCATATCAATCCGGCAAAAGGCATCCGGGCGGCCATAGATCGCTTCGGCAATCAGACGTACGGTTTCAGTTTTACCGACGCCAGTAGGGCCCAGCATCAAGGTCACCGACAAAGGGCGATCCGGACTGGAAAAATCTGCCTTGACCACATGCAGCATTTTTTCAATTTCATTCAGGGCTGCATCCTGCCCAATAATCCGTTCACGTAGCAGCTGCATTACATTATTTGGCTCGAAATGAAAACGCGGTTTGCCAATCAGACGATCACGTTCAGACAGGTGATGGGTGGAAGTGGAGGGTTGAACAATATGAATGTCCGATTGCTGCATGGTCATGCGAATCATCTCAAAACTAGACTTTTTGAGCATAACAAAGTTAAAGGTTGAAATTTATAGCTTTTAACAATCAGTTTATGTCGTGAGGATTATAGATTGGGGGGATAACCCGACAGGAACTTTAAGATTAGGTGGCAGCTTCAGGGGAATTTTGTGTTTTTGCTTGAAAATGACGCAACAATCATCACATATATCTGCAGATTGTAGGTGAAAAATAGGCTTTAGGTGAACGAAAACGCACGCCCCCATATTGAAAAAATCCTGGCGAATATGACCAGCCTGCCCGGGGTCTACCGGATGTATGGCAAAGACGGCGAATTATTGTATGTGGGTAAAGCCAAAAACCTGAAAAACCGGGTCTCCAGCTATTTTGTCAAAACGCTGGATCATCCCAAAACCCAGGCCTTGGTGGCACGGATTTATGATATCCAGACCCTGGTGGTACGTTCTGAAACTGAAGCCTTGTTGCTGGAACAGAACCTGATCAAGCTGCATCATCCACCGTATAACATCATGCTGCGTGATGACAAATCTTATGTCTATATTTTTGTTTCGGCAGATAAACCCTATCCGCGTTTAGCCAGTGGACGTGGCAAGGGCAAGCACCAGGTGGGCAAGTTTTTTGGACCTTATCCGAGTGCTTATACGGCACGGGATACTCTGGTGGTGCTGCAAAAACTGTTCAATGTGCGTTCCTGTGAAAACAGTTTTTTTGCCAACCGGACCCGGCCATGTCTGCAATACCAGATCAAACGCTGCTCTGCGCCCTGTGTCGGATTTATTTCTCCGGAAGACTATAAGGCAGATGTCGATAACTCGATCCGCTTTTTGCAGGGTGATACCAAGGAGCTGAATCAGGAACTGATCGCAAAAATGGAAGCGGCCGCTGAAGCGCTGGAATTTGAAAAAGCGGTGTTCTATCGGGACCGGATGGCGCTGTTAAGAGAGGTACAGTCACAGCAGGCGATTTATAAGCTCAAAGGCGAAGCCGATATCCTGTCGATTGCTTATCAGGCCGGAGTGACCTGTGTGCAGATCATGCATGTGCGCAACGGTAAAATGCTGGGTGGGAAAAGTTATTTCCCGGATATGCTTAGTGATGACCTGGGGCAAATGCTGGCCGATTTTATTGCCAATTTTTATTTTCAGGTGGCAGATGAAATCCCGGCTGAACTGATTGTCAATCTGGAAGTGGCTGATCGTAAGGAACTGGAAGCAGCACTGTCGCAGCATTTTGGCAAGAAAATCCAGATCAAGTCTAAAGTCCGCGAAACCCGGGCCGAATGGCTGGAACTGGCGCAGATGAATGTACAGCACGCGATTCAGGGCAAGCTAGCCAATCATATAGAATTAAATGAGCGTTTTCATCAGCTGGAGCAGGTGGTCGGCCGTCCTGTAGACCGGATCGAGTGCTTCGATATTTCACATACCATGGGCGAAGATACCGTGGCGTCCTGTGTGGTCTTTGATAGTGGTGGCGCGCGCAAGCGCGATTATCGCCAGTTTTCCATTCAGGATATTCAGGCGGGCGATGATTATGCTGCCATGCGTCAGGCGCTGACCCGTCGTTATAAAAAAGCCCTGTTGCCAGACTTGCTGCTGATTGATGGTGGCAAGGGGCAATTGCACATGGCGATGGAAGTTATGCAGGAACTGGGACTGGATGCTTTTATGGTTGGTGTGTCCAAAGGTGAGGGACGTAAGCCCGGTCTGGAAACCCTGCACTTTACCGATGGCAGTAAAATTCAATTACCGGAGGATCATAAGGCGCTGCATCTGATTCAGCAGGTGCGTGATGAAGCACACCGTTTTGCGATTACCAAGCACCGTGCCAAACGTGACAAGAAACGGGGTTCATCAGTGTTGGAAGTCATTCCGGGGCTGGGACCAAAACGCCGTCGTGACCTGCTGACTCATTTTGGCGGAATTCAAGGGGTGCTGAAAGCCTCAGAAAAAGATCTGCAAATGGTGCCGGGACTGGGTTCAGTCATGGCCAGAATGATTTATAAAGTACTGCATGAATGACGCGTGACTTAAATGCAAGGGCCAAAGTGCGCATTGACGCTTGGGTCACGTGACATTCACAACCTGATGAATTTTGCCCAATATACTAAGCATCAAGACTTACTGAGGGACCAACATGTCTTTGCATGCACTTTATGCACAAATTGCCGAACAGGAATGGGTGGAATTTCCACAGGGATGGTTACAGGGCCGTACCCTGTATGGTGGTCTGGCTGCCGCGATGATGATGCAAAAAGCGGTTACACAGATCAATGATCCTGCCAAGCATCTGCTGAGTTGTAGCGTGACCTTTGTCGGCCCGATTCAGCAAGCCAAAGTACGGTTGACGGCTGAAATCCTGCGGCAGGGTAAATCTGTGACGACTATTGAAGTACGTTTATGGCAGGATGATGCCGTGCAAAGTATTCTGGTTGCCAGTTTTGGAATTTCCCGGGATTCCGCCATTCAGGTGCAGCAACAAGCCCAAGCTCCTGACTTTGCTGCGCCAGAGCAGTTGTTTCAGATTCCTGCGGGTTATGGCATGCCAGACTGTTATAACCATTTTGAAATTGCCTGGGCGGATGTCAATCTGCCCTGTAGTGGCAGCCCTCGTCCAGACTTTAGCGGCTGGTGCCGTTTTCATCCCGAAAAGCATCGTAACCGTGAATTTCTGGTCGCAGACCTGATGGCTATTTTTGATATCTGGCCACCCGGGGTGTTACCGATGTTTAAAAAAATGGCACCTGCAAGTAGCTTGACCTGGACCGTGACGTATGTGCATCCGGTGCAACACCAATTGCATGATTGGTTTAAATATAAAGTATTTACTGATCATGCTGCAGATGGTTATGCGACAGAACATGCTTGTCTGTGGGATACCGAAAATCGCCTGATTGCGATGGCAAGACAAACAGTGACGGTGTTTGCCTAGTGACACTTTCGGTCAATTCGTATAAAGTGAAGCCTATTAATGATGGATCAAACCTCTAAAAAAGTGTGCATTTTCATCGTACATGAGGGGAACAATTGGCGGTGTCTATGACTACAGGTCGTATCCTGAATATTCCAAATATCTTGACCTTGGCGCGTATCGCTCTTATTCCGGTATTTTTATTGGTGGCTTACTGGCCACCTGCAATGGGCTTTGATGCTCATAACCCCGATATGACGCGGCATATTATTTTAACCACGATCTTTGTGGTGGCTGCGGTCACGGACTGGTTTGATGGCTATCTGGCACGTACATTAAACCAGACTTCCGCTTTTGGGCGGTTTCTCGATCCGGTTGCAGATAAATTAATGGTGGCGGCTGCACTGATTGTACTGGTGCAATGGCAGCCTTCCATGTCGATGGCTTTTGCTGCGATTGTAATTATTTCCCGTGAAATTACTGTTTCAGCCTTGCGTGAGTGGATGGCAGAATTGGGTGCACGGACCAATGTTGCGGTTTCAACCGTTGGAAAATACAAAACAGCTTTCCAGATGATCGCCATTACCGTATTCCTGCTGAACTGGCCACCGCTGGAAATACTAGCATATGCCTTGCTATATACAGCAGTTGTCCTCACTTTATGGTCAATGTTTATTTATCTGAAAGCGGCTTGGCCATATCTGAAACAACCTTAATTGAAATAACCCAAATAAAAAAGCTCCTGGAAAAGGGGCTTTTTTTATGGGCTTGGATCATTAAAAAATGGATAAATCACAGGCAAAAAAATACCCAGCCTTTGGGGGAAGAACTGGGATTAAATCGGGGTATTTATTACTTATTATTATAGTTATTCAAAGATGTCTCATCTTCTTAGGACTTATTATAGAGAGCCAGTTTTTCAAAATCATATGACTTCTTGTAGCAGATTGTTGTGTTTTGTGATTGCTCTGTATATTGAATTTACAATTTCTAATTTTGATACAAATCTGAATGTTTTTCAGCAGGATAGTGGCTGACTATCTTAAGCAGATAGAGTAGGTAAAAATGCTTTTGGCTAATTCAGTTCTTGGCCCATCATTACAAAGCAGATAAGAGGGATAAGCAAAATTCAGTACTAAAGGAATAACTTCTTTAGTGTGCTTTTATTAATCTGTTCTTAATATTCCAGTTCATGCCAGTGCAAAGCTTCTAGAATAAGGAAAAGTCTGAAAAGATAATCTTTCCAGCGTAAAGCCTACATACATTTTGAAGGTTGATATTGTGGGGAGCGGAGTAGTCTGGAGATCAAGAGAAAAAAGCCTGTAACAGGATTTTTTAACTGTTAATACTGCGCACTTCGCCTGGTTTATAGAAAAAAAGGCCATGTTAAGAATAAAAAAGAGTCTCAAAAGAGACTCTTTTTTGATTAACGCCTACGCGCGCTTTCAGCGCTTGTCTTGCGTAATTTTTAAAGCAACATATAAAAAAGAATCCCCCAAAGATGAGGGATTCTTTTAAATTAAAGCCTACGCACAGCATAGCTACTTGTCTTGCGGCGTGGCGGAGCAGTGCTCCGCTAAATCACGCCTCAGGCTTCAGACCTTCGGCTTTTTCCAATGATTCATCATTGTTAAAGAACTTTTCACGCTGTTCTTCAAGAAACTTTTTCGCATCAGGTTCAAACACATTTAAACGCTTTTCATTAATCAGCGTGGTCTGGTGTTTTAGCCATTCTTGCCAAGCCTGTTTCGACACGTTATCAAACAGTTCCTGACCCTTTGGCCCCGGAAAGGGTGCAAAGTCTAAGCCTTCCATTTCTTGTTGATACTTACGGCAAAATACTTGTCGAGACATATCGGTCTTCCTTAAGCGTAAAGGTTTTCTAGGCGAGTGTAAGCACGTGCAATCGCAGCTTCCACCTGAGCAGGTGCAGTACCACCAATGTGATTACGGGCATTCACCGAAGCTTCAAGGGTTAGGGCTTTTTCAAATACGTCTGCCTGAATCAGGTCAGAGAACTGTTGCAGTTGTTCAAGGCTAAGTTCAGAGAGATCTTTACCTTCCTGAACGCCGAGTGCAACCGCTTTACCTACAATCTCGTGTGCATCACGGAAAGCCACGCCGTTTTTCACGAGATAATCAGCCAGATCAGTCGCAGTTGAGAAACCACGTAATGCTGCTTCGCGCATTTCGGTAATGTTTGGAACCAGCGCAGGAATCATGTCGGCAAATGCCATGAGTGAACCGCGAACGGTATCAATGGCATCAAACAATGGTTCTTTATCTTCCTGGTTGTCTTTGTTATAGGCTAGCGGCTGGCCTTTCATTAAAGTTAGCAGGCTCATCAAATCGCCATAGACACGACCGGTTTTACCACGTACCAGTTCAGGTACATCCGGGTTTTTCTTCTGCGGCATGATGGAAGAGCCAGTACAGAAGCGATCTGGAATGTTGACGAATTTGAACTGCGCCGAAGTCCATAGAATCAGTTCTTCAGACATACGTGACAAGTGCATCATGATTAAAGATGCAGCAGCATTAAATTCAATTGCAAAGTCACGATCCGATACTGCATCTAAAGAATTTTCAGCAACCGCTTCAAAACCTAGCAGTTCAGCAGTATAAGCACGGTCGATTGGATAAGTCGTTCCCGCAAGTGCAGCAGAACCAAGCGGCATACGGTTGACACGCTTACGGCAATCAATCAGACGCTCTGAATCACGTACCAGCATTTCAAACCAGGCCATGAGATGATGGCCAAAAGTTACTGGCTGTGCAGTTTGCAAATGAGTAAACCCTGGCATGATGGTGTCGGTGTTTTTAGCTGCCAGGCTTAAAATACCTTTTTGTAATTTTTTCAGTAATTCTAAGATCGCATCAATTTCATCACGCACATAAAGACGGATATCTGTTGCTACCTGGTCATTACGGCTACGACCAGTATGCAATTTTTTACCAGTAATACCGATACGCTGAGTCAGGCGTGACTCAATGTTCATGTGTACATCTTCTAAATCAATGCGCCATTCGAATTTGCCTGCTTCAATATCGGCTTGAATTGCAGTCAGACCTTCAATAATGTCATCGCGTTCTTGATCGGTCAGTACGCCTACTTTTGCCAGCATGGTTGCATGCGCAATCGAGCCTGCAATATCTTGTTTATAAAAACGTTGGTCAAATTGAACAGATGCTGTAAATTCAGCAACAAAAGCATCAGTCGCTTCAGAGAAACGACCGCCCCACATACCCGAAGTCTGGGCGTGTGATGGATTAGAGGAATTAGAAGATGTGGTCATGTCGGCTCAATCAGATTAAAAGCAGTAGAACGAAAAAGAGTATAACAAATTCAAAGCCCATTGCCGAAGTCACATCTGCTCAATCTTTCGCATCGATGAACGAACAAACGCAAAATTCCTATTTTTTTAGCCAGATCGGCAATTTGCACTATTTGCTGGAACTCTTTGTTGGCGGCAATATTCTGGCCATGATTTTAGCACTCGCAGAAGCACAGTCTTGGCAGGCTTTGAATGGAATGCACCTGCTGCAATATATCCTGTATATCAACTGGGTGCTGTTATGTTTTGCAGCATTGGTAGAATTGTTCCATCAAGCCTTTCAGCGTATGGGCATTAAGCTGGCGTTAATTTCCGGATTTTTACTGTTACAGGCAATTGTACTGCTCACTACGGTGAATCTGAATATTTTGATACATTTTGGGCAGAATTTTAATTTTCAGGATTTAAACCTGGCGATTGCGCTGGATCAGGTCGGGTTACATTTAAGTCTGGGGATTTTGCTGGGAACTTTCTGTTTTCGCTATCTTTATTTGCGTGAGCAATGGGAGCAGCAGCAACATAGCGAGCTGAATGCCCGGATTCAGGCCATGCAGGCGCGGATTCAGCCGCATTTTTTGTTTAATAGCATGAACAGTGTGCTCAGTCTGATCAGTATTGATCCGGATAAAGCCGAGCACATGCTGTTGAATTTGTCACGGCTGTTTCGCGCCAGTTTTCAGGAGTTAAAACTGGTCAGCCTGCAGGAGGAAATTGATTTGTGCCAGCGTTATCTGGAGATTGAGCAGATCCGTCTAGGTGAGCGCTTACAGGTAGAATGGAAGTTAGAAAACAAAGACTTATACTCACAAGTTCAAATTCCATTATTAACTTTACAACCCTTGCTAGAAAATAGTATTTTCCATGGAGTTGAAAAAATTCTCACAAAGAGTACCATAAGCATATTGGTTGAAATATTGCAAAATCAAATTAATATCATCATAACCAACCCTTATGCACAGGATAATAAAACTTTAAAAAAGGGACATGGTATTGCAATAGAAAATGTCAGACAGCGTCTGCAAGCTTATTACGGATCCAGTGTGACTTTTCAGACCTTTGCCGGCGAAGGGATGTTTACGACGGTAGTGCGATATCAATATAAATAAAAATAAATCAAAGAAATCGCAGTTGGCTTTATCATTGATTTGATAATGTTAACTGGGGAAGGAGGAGAAATGGACATCCTGATTTGTGATGATGAGCCTCTGGCCGTCGAGCGTTTATCACGGTTGGTCTCTCAGCTGGGGCATGATGTGGTGGCGACAGCAAGCCATGGTCGTGAGGCGATTGATCTGGCTCACCAATACGAACCCGATGTCATTTTATTAGATATTCAAATGCCTGAAATGAATGGACTGGCTTGTGCGCAACATTTGCGTCAACTGGATCCAATGCCGGCCATTGTCTTTTGTACGGCTTATGACCAACATGCGCTGGATGCATTTAAATCAAATGCCGAAGGCTATTTGCTTAAACCGGTGATGCAACAGGAATTGGCACAGGTTTTAGAGCACTTAACTAAACTTACCCAAGCTCAAATGAGCCAACTAAAACAAAAAGAAAATATGGAAGAAATCAATATCAGCCGCCAGCAGATTGCGGCAAAGACCTATCGTGGTGTGGAATTGGTGCCAGTTGAAAATATCTATTATTTTCTGGCAGATCAGAAATATGTCACTGTACGTCATAAAAATGGCAGTGTACTGATTGATGAAACCTTAAAGGAGCTAGAGCAGGAGTTTGGGGACCAGTTTATCCGGATTCATCGTAATGCCTTGATCTCGGTGCATTATCTGGATGGTCTGGAAGTGGTGAGTTCAGGTCAGTATCAGGTACGTTGTCGTGAACTGGACGACCGTTTAGCAGTGAGCCGGCGACATTTACCGTTCTTAAGAGACCGGATTCAAAAGCTTTAGCAGGGGGCAAGTGAGAGCATTCAGTTGAAACTTGTATAAATTCACTTGCATTTTCAAGTGAGCAGGTTAAGTTTAGACTATTGTTCTCATTAACTGCTATTGAAATTTATGAAGACCCTAAAAATTGCAACTCGACAAAGTCCACTTGCGCTTTGGCAAGCGGAACATATCCGTGCGCGCCTACAAGATTTGCACGCTGGTTTGCAGGTCGAGTTAGTCACTTTTGTTACACAGGGCGATAAAATTCTCGATACGCCACTGGCCAAAATTGGTGGAAAAGGACTGTTTGTAAAAGAATTAGAAGCCGCCTTACTGGATGGTCGTGCAGATCTCGCCGTACATTCCATGAAAGATGTTCCTATGGCTTTGCCGCAAGGCTTAAGTCTGGCAGTGATCTGTGAACGTGAAGATCCACTGGATGCTTTTGTGTCAAATACTTATGCCAGCTTTGATGAATTACCACACGGAGCTAAAGTGGGAACCTCAAGTTTGCGCCGTAAAACCCAGATTTTAAAACAGCGTCCAGATCTGGACATTATCGATCTGCGCGGCAATGTCGGCACGCGTTTGTCCAAACTGGATGCAGGCCATTATGATGCGATTATTCTGGCCAGTGCCGGTTTAAAACGTTTAGGTCTGGCAGAACGTATTCGTCATACCCTGACTCCTGAAATCAGTCTACCGGCCGTGGGTCAAGGTGCGCTGGGCCTGGAATGTCGTACTCATGATCAGGCAGTGCTGGACTTGATTCAGCCACTCCTGCATGCAGATACAGATGCTTGCGTACGTGCCGAACGTGCCTTTAATGCCTATCTGGAAGGCGGATGTCAGGTGCCGATTGCAGGTTATGCCACGCTCAAAGAGGGTGTGATTTCAATCGAAGGTCGTGTAGGCAGTATCGATGGAGCAGTTTTGCTTCGAGCACAGCAGACTGGGAAAATTGCGGATGCCGAACAATTGGGGATACAGCTGGCAAAAGACTTGCTTGATCAAGGTGCTGGCGAGTTGCTCAAAACACTTTATTCAAACTGATGTTATTGATTAATACCCGTCCCAGTGACCGTGCTATAGGCTTGACCCAGCAGTTACAGGCAGCACAGGTTGCTGTTTTAGAGTTGCCTCTGCTCGAGCTGCATGCCATGCCTTATTCCGATGAGCTGTTGCACTTGTATCAGCAGCTGGAACAGGTACAGATTATTGTGGTAGTCAGCCCGACGGCGGCCAAAATTGGCATGCAATATTTGCAACAGGCGGGCGTTGAGTTATCGGCTCTGGGGCAGGTACATTGGGTTGCGGTGGGTAAGGCCACTGAAGACGCACTAGCGAGATACGGTATTCACAGTGATGTACCAGAAGTTGAAACCTCGGAAGGTATGTTGCAATTGCCGGTGCTGAAACAGCTGGCTGTTGGCTCGAGTGTGGCTTTCTGGCGCGGAGAGGGTGGCCGTCAATTTATGATGGATCATTTACGTGCCAGCAATATTAAAGTTTTAAACTTTATTTTGTACCGGCGGCAATGTCCTGAAACGGCGGCAAAAACTCTGGCAGAGAACCTGGGATTGCTTGAGGCACAGCAGCATTTTGCGGTGCTGATCACCAGTGAAGCGAGCTGGTTAAACTGGCTGACACTCCTGCAAAAGGATGCGGAGTTTATACAGCGAGCCTGTTATTTGGTTTTGGGGCCACGTTTGGCCGCTATTCTTGGGGAATATCAACAGCAGCATCAGGCAAGTTTTCAATTCGTACAAATCGATGATTTAGACGCAAACACAATCTTGCAGAAAATGGGGCTGATATTAGGGAACGCATGAAGAAACTATTCATTGTATTGTTCATCTTAAGTTTGTCGTGGCTCGTCAAGCTTAGCTATGACCTGCATGTTCTGAATACAGCACAGACTGAATTGCAGCAGAGTATTGGTCAGTTACAGCAGCAAAATGCCATGCTTAATGATCAGTTCGTGGCTTTAAAGCGCCAGATTTCTGCTCAGCAGGAAAAGACTGGAGTCACTGCAGCAAAAGCACCCGCAGGGGAGCCGATAGCGGCTGAAATGCAGAATGATATTGCCTTGGTACAGCAACATCTGGACCTGATCGAATTTGCATTGCAACAGCAACAATATGCCACCGCCATTGAAAAATTAAATCAGTTATCCAATGAGTTGGATGATTATGTTCTGGCGCCCGCTTTGGTGAGCAGTTTGCAGCAAGTGATTGCAAAAGATAAAGACATGCTGAAAAAATTCGTGAATAACCGATTGGTGCAGCAAGGCAAATTAAAAGAAGTTTTGGTGAAGATGGATGCTGAAATTGAAAAGGAAATTCAGAAGCCATATCGTCAACCGCCAGTGTCTCAACGTTCTTTCTGGCAGCGCTGGATTCAGATCGAATCTGCAGATCAGCCAAGTACAGTCTTGATGCAACGGCATCTGGTGCTTAAAGAAGCCCAGCTACGTTTGCTTATTGCACAGAGTGCCTTGCAGCAAGATCAATCTGTCGCTTTTCAGCAGGCACTGAATGCGGTGATTGAGGTCTTGGAGCAATTACCAGATGCGCAGAGCCAGCAATGGATTCAGCAGCTGAAACAGATCAAGGCGACACCGATCACTCCGATTCCATTATTGAACACACGCACCCTAGTGGGCTAATTGCTTATGAAACAGATTCTGCAGGCCTATTTATTTATATGCTTACTTGGCATTGCTGGGCTAAGTATCCTCAGTTATGGACATGGGGCTGGCTATGTCTATCTATATTGGCGTGAATGGCAGCTGCAGACCACGGTCTGGTTTTTGGCCGCATCCCTGGTGAGCGTAAGTTTTCTGATACAGTGCATCTGGTATGCCATCAAGCAATATCGCAATCGTGAACAGCGTAAGACGGAAACAGTATTTAGTTTTTCCCGCTTACATCCTTATGAACAACTGGCAGTTATCTGGTTATTAAATGCTGCACAGGATCAGCGGGATTTTATTCAGCAGTCTTTTAGTAAATCGGGCTTACTCAAGCATATTATAGATGCACGTTTATCTTGGGGGCAGCAGCAGTATAATGAGGCATTAACTGCATTGAATCAGTCCAGCCCAATGGCATTTGAATTGGCAGAATTGCAGCGGATTGAAATTTATTTATCACAACAACAAGGTGAACAAGCACTCACCCATTTAGAGTTTTTAAATCAGCATGAATTATCACCTTGGTTAATTCAGGTTAAATCAGCCTATGAACAGCGTCTTGTTGCGTTATGGGGGGTATTTGCCATACAGTTTCCCTGGTTATATTTACGCTCGACCCAATACGGACATTTAGACCAGAAAGTAAAAAAAATATGGCTTGAACAATTATTGCTGGCCTATGATCAAGCCACACAGGAAGATTTATTTTATTTACAGCAACGTTATTTAGATTTAAAACCGCAAATATTTGATCGTGACTATTCAATAAAATTATTATGGTTGAAGTTATTATTCAGAATGCCGGAAATGAGTGCTGAGCATGAGGTGCTTGCAATTCATTTGATGGAGCAGCAGTTTAATCAGGATGTTTTTTATTTGTGGTTCCAGCAACAGTTATTACGGCAAAATCCGGATTATAATGCGATTGCACAGCAGATTTCGTACTGGGAGGCGAAATATCCGGCATTGCCGATTTTAAGCTTTGCAAAGTGGCATGTACTGCAAGCGACAGGCTATACAGATCAAGCCCAGCAACTACTCGACTTATATCCCGATGATATTCGTATGAGTTATTTAAGAATTAAAGCTGCCTTGCAGGATCGGGAGGACTTACTGCAGCAGCTGAATGCAGTATTTGAATCCAATGTAAACTTTATAGAAATTAAGACTTGAAAATAATAATGTCGGAATTAGACCAATATCCAGTCATTTATGAGCAAACTATAGCATGGGGTGATATGGATGCCTTGGGGCATGTCAATAATGCCATGTATTACCGCTATGTCGAAAGTGCCCGCCTGGTATATTTGAATTTATTGGATTTAAACAATGAATCAGTAATTACAGTAGTCGCTTCAAATCAGTGCCGTTATTTAAGCCCCGTGGTTTTTCCTGATCATTTGAAAATTGCAGCGCGTATTGAAGAAATCCGAAATAGTGCAGTCAGAATGCAATATCTATTATGGAGTGAAAAACAGCAGGGTATTGTTGCTACTTCTGAAGCAGTGATTGTTTGCGTAGATAAAATAACCATGCAGAAAACTCCAATTCCAGATTATATTCGTGAAAAGATCAAAGCAATTGAATTAACTGTTCAACATAAAATCTAAAAATGAATGAATTATTTTGATTTGTAATTTTTTTTAAACTTTATTGTTGTTGCCTCAAGATTTTATATTGAATGTTTTATTTAATATAAATATGATGGGGTTATTATTTAACAAAACGAATAATATTATTTTTCGGAGAGCCTTATGCCAGATATTACTCATTTATCAGTAGAAGAGTTAAAACGTTTACAAGCAGAAGCAGAATCACTTATTGCTTTAAAAAAAGATCAGGAAATTGAAGATGCTTATCAGCAAATCTTGGCAGTTGCCGAGAAAGTTGGTATGACTGTTGAGCAGTTGCTGGAATTTGGTGCATCTAAACGTAAGAAATCGTCACGCAAGTCGGTTGAACCACGTTATCGTAGCAAAACCAATCCGGATGACACCTGGACTGGCCGTGGTAAACAACCACGCTGGTTGGTGGCAGAACTGGAAAAAGGTGCAAAGCTGGACGATTTCCTGATCTAAGCTCCTATCTGATTTCGTCATTAGTCTGTCATACAGACAGACTATGATAATTAAACCAAGCATCCCTGCTTGGTTTTTTTATATCTATGAATTGGCGTTAGGAGAAAAGTGTGCATAATGTGTAGGTATAAGGAAAAAATTATAAATGAGGATTTGGACTTGAGTGATTGGTCGTGGTGGGGATGAGCAATAAACCGAAAACTTTAAGATGGTTGATCCTTGCTCTTGTTGCATTTTTTGTTTTTGTGGTATTACAAGTGCCAGCAGCCTGGTTAATTTCAAAATTTTATAAAAATAACCAGACTTTGCATAATGTAAACGGAAATATCTGGCAAGGAAGTGCGGACTGGAAAAAAGGTAATCTTCGGGGCAGTCTGAACTGGAAAGTGCGGCCTCTGGATTTACTGTTGCTGCGAGTTGGGGCACATGTGGATATACATAGTGGCAATACTCAGCTTTCCGGGATCATGGCCTATGGTCTGAATAAATCTTTTATTGTGAAAAATCTTGAAGGGCAGGTTGCTGCTGAAACCTTAAAAAAAATTGCGGACTGGCAATGGCCAAGCACTGCAATCCAATTTAAAGATCTGGATTTTAAATATAAGCCACAGCAGGGTTTTAGTCAGGTGGCCGGACAAATGCAATGGGCGGGTGGCGAGCTGATTTATACCTTTGCCCAGCGCCAGGAGCGCATAAACATCCCCGCGTTGACCGGCACATTGACCGAGGAAAATGGACAGTTGCTACTCGATGTCCGCGATAGCCGTGAGCAACGTATGCTGAATATCAAGCTTGATCCCGGCATGATGCTGGATATCCAGCTCACCCAGCGCTTTTTATTGAATGCCCCATCCTATCAGGGTAAAGCAGGACTGGATACTTTTGTGATTAGTACCCGTCAGCCTCTTATGGGAGGCATTAACTGATGGCAGTTTCACTTGAAGCTTTAAAAAATATTGACCTTAAACAGGTAAATCGTGCTGCACCTGTGGTTTTACTGCTGCTGATCCTGTATTTGTGCTGGAAACTGGCTGCACTGTTCTGGCTGCTGGTGGCTCCTCCACAGGCGATGCAGCTGGAGCGGGTCGAGCTGGGCTCACAACAGCCGCAAATACCGAATATCGGTACATTTTCTCTGTTTCAGGAAAGTGTGCAAAGTGTAGTCGTGGTGGAAGTCGCGAATATCATTTTACAAGGTGTGGTGGTCGCTAATCCACGTTATAACTCGTCTGCGGTCATCAAGATCAATGATCAGGCGGAGCTGTACCGGGTAGGAGATCAGCTGGGCAACAGTGGCTTGGAACTGGCTGAGGTGTACTGGGATCGGGTAGTACTGCGCCGTTCTGGCGGAGCGACGCAGGAGGTTTTCTTTAAAGGGCTGGAAAATGGCCTGAATCAGCCCGTCATACCTGAAGCTCAAGCAGCTCCTGCTATGAGTCCTCCGGGTGGCGGCGGTGCAGGACAGGAAAATACTGTTTCCCCCCAGAATGAAATTGGTCGGGCAATCCAGCAGATGCAGGAAAACCGCGAACAGTATTTACAGAATATGGGGGTAAATGCATCATCGGAAGGCGGGTATGAGGTGACGGCCCGCACACCGGCCGCACTGCGTAATCGGCTGGGCTTGAGACCTGGAGACCGGATATTGTCTCTGAATGGCCAAACTTTAAGCCAGGGACAGACAGAAGCACAATTGCTGGAACAGGCCCGACGCGAAGGTCAGGCTAAACTCGAAATAAAACGTGGTGATCAGGTGATGACCATACAACAAGATTTTAAGTGATGTGTCATCACATATAGGGTTAGGAAACACATAAGTTTATGGCTTTATTTAATAATAATCGATCAGCGTGGGCCTTCTGTGTGGCGACACCACTGATGGCTGTAGTCAGTACGGCAGCTTATGCGCAAACCTGGAAAATCAACCTTCGGGATGCTGACCTGGCTGCATTCATTAATGAAGTGGCAGATATTACTGGCAAGAACTTCGCAGTCGATCCGCGGGTGCGTGGCAATGTGACGGTCATTTCCAATAAAGCACTGAATAAAAATGAAGTCTATGACCTGTTTTTAGGCGTGTTGAATGTCAATGGCATAGTGGCGATTCCTTCCGGCAATACCATCAAGCTGATTCCGGACAGTAATGTTAAAAACTCAGGTATTCCCTACGATCCCCGAAGCCGTGCCCGGGGTGACCAGATTGTGACTCGGGTGCTCTGGCTAGAAAATACCAATCCGAATGACCTGATTCCTGCACTGCGTCCCCTGATGCCGCAATTTGCCCATCTGGCTGCAGTACCGGGTACCAATGCCCTGATTGTATCGGACCGCGCCAGCAATATTTACCAGCTGGAAACTATAGTCCGGAATCTGGATGGTACAGGCCAGAATGATATTGAAGCGGTGACTTTGCAGTCCAGTCAGGCAGAAGAGATGATTAGTCTGATTGAGTCCATGACGTCAACTGGTGCGGCCAAGGATGTCCAGGGCTCACGGGTACGGGTGATTGCCGATATACGCACCAACCGGATCATCATCAAGGGCGATCCCACCACGCGCAAGCGGGTGCGGCAGATTATTGAAACCCTGGATGTCCCGGCTGCAGACCGTTTAGGCGGCTTAAAGGTTTTTCGTCTGAAATATGCCAGTTCCAAGAATCTTGCAGAAATCTTGCAGGGACTGGTGACCGGACAGGCGGTGAGCAGTAATTCAAATTCGGGTACGACCTCATCAAGCTCGTCTTTACTCAGCTCCAGCAGTGATTTAAATAATAGCAATAGCGGGAATAATACGGGAAACCCCACTTCTTCTTCAGGGATTCAGCTGAATTCAGGCATGAATAATGAACAGGGTGGGATTAGCAGCTTTAATGCCAATGGGGTAAGTATTATTGCTGATGCGACCCAAAATTCTCTGGTGGTGAAAGCCGATCCACAACTGATGCGGGAAATTGAATCGGCGATTAATCAGCTCGATATCCGCCGTCAACAGGTATTGATTGAAGCGGCCATTATTGAAATTGAAGGCACCGATGCCGATCAGCTTGGGGTACAGTGGGCTTTGGGCGATATCAGCAGTGGTGTTGGCCTGGTTAATTTTGATAATTTTGGGACTAGCCTGAAAAATATTGCGGCCGGTTATCTGACGGGTGGCGGTGCGGGTGCATTAAGTTCAATCGGAGCGGGCAGTTCACTGGTACTGGGTGATTATCGTGAAGGCAGTGATGGTTCGCGCCGTCTGTATGGAGCGATTATTCAGGCCTTGAAAGAAAGTACCAAGTCTAATCTGTTATCTACACCTTCCATTGTGACCATGGACAATGAAGAAGCCTATATTGTGGTGGGTGAAAACGTACCTTTTGTCACCGGCTCAGTGTCCACAGGGGTTGGCGGTGTGGTCAATCCTTATACCACTATTGAACGTAAAGATGTCGGTGTCACTTTAAAGGTAGTTCCGCATATTGGTGAAGATGGCACGGTACGTCTGGAAGTCGAACAGGAAGTGTCTGATGTCAAGAGTAGTAAAGGACAGGCACAGGATCTGGTGACGAGCAAGCGTGCAATTAAAACCTCGATTCTGGCTGAACATGGACAAACGATTGTTCTTGGCGGGCTGATTTCGGACAATACCCGCTATGGCCGTCAGGCCGTACCTGGTCTGGGTGCGATTCCCGGAATTGGACGTTTGTTCCGTTCGGAAGGTCAATCTAACCAGAAGCGTAACCTGCTGATCTTTATCCATCCAACTATCGTGGGCGATAAAAATGCAGTGCACAGACTGACCCAGCAACGCTATAGCCAGTTATATAGTCTGCAACTTGCATTAGACTCAAATGGAAACTTTGCCAAATTGCCAGAAAGTGTTGAAGATGTGTATCAGCAGCGAATTCCAGTATCCAAAACGCCACTACAAAATTCAACCTATCAAACTGTGCCGACAGCTCCTGTTCAGGTGCAGCCAGCTGATGTGATCGTCACGCCGGTTGCGATTGAGCCTGTGATTCAGCGTCAAGTAGTACAGCCCGTCCAGCAGGTGGAAAAAAGTAAAAATACCGTTACAACAACTACACTTAGACCAAAAAGCTAAGACATTCTCATTTGTAGACAGCATGTTATGATAATGTCAAAGAGAACAGAGAAGTAACTTTCATGACTTGGAAAATACACGCAATTACAGGCGACTTAACAGGACAGGAAATTAGCATTGACCGTGACATGGTGGTAGGACGTCATCAGGCAGCAGATATCGTATTGCAGGCTGCGGAAATCTCCCGCAAACATGCGGCATTTTTACTGAAAGATGGTGCGCTCTGGGTACAGGATTTGGGTTCATCCAACGGTACTTTTGTTAATGATGTACAGATTGAACAGGCAACCTTATTAAAGCAGGATGACATTGTTCAGTTCGCCAGCTTGAAATTTTCGGTACTGGCACCTGTGGCTGCGGTAGAGGTTCCAGCAGAAATTGAAGCAACAGCAGAAAAAGTTGTGGATCAGGTTGAAGTGGCGGAACCTACACCTGCCCAGAAAATGAATGATCAGGGAATGCCGGAACTGAAACAGCGTGATGCTTCAGTACAGTTGACCCGTGACGGTATGCCAACCAGTGTTGGTATTCCAAAACCGGCACCTATTCCAGAAAACGTAGATATTAGTGCAGTAAAACCTGAGCCAGCGCCAGTTCCGGTTGAGCAGCCTGTATCACGTGTAGAACAGGAAAAAGAAACCCAGAAAAATGTATCTGTTGGTTTGATTTCAGTGATTGTGCTGATTATTTTGGCAATTATGGCTTGGTTGTTGTTCAAATAAGCTGATGATTGGTTACAATCAAGGCATGCATAGCGCATGCCTTTTTTGTGGCTGCGCACATTATAAAAGAGGATCGGGATGTCTATTGCACAATTAGAAAAGCGTGAACTGATCTTGTTCGATCTGGATGGTACGCTGGTGGATTCAGCTCATGATCTGTATCGCGCCATGAATATGAGCCTGAACGTGCTGCAATTGCCGCTGGTGACCGAAGAACAGGTACGGACCTGGGTGGGCAAGGGCACCTCGATATTCTGTGAAAGTGTACTCCAGCATCTGGTGGGCGAAGTTACGCCGGCACAGCATCAGGAACTCTTAAGTACCTTTCTGGATATCTACAATGTTGATCCCTGTGTAGATACCGTTCCTTTTCCAGGAGTCCTGAAATTTCTGGATTGGGCCAAAGCCCAAGGTAAAATCCTGATTTGTGTCACTAACAAGCCTGAACTTCCTGCTCGTAGTATTCTGGATACCTTGGATATGGCCCATTATTTTGCCGATACCATTGGTGGCGACCGTTTTACTGAACGTAAGCCGCACCCACGCCAGTTGCTGCACTGTGTCGAACATTATGGCGTAAGCAACGAACAGGTGTTGCTGATTGGCGATTCTTCCAATGATGTCGAAGCCGCACGCCGCGCCGGGATTGATTGTGTTGTGGTCAGCTATGGCTATAATCATGGTGAAAATATTGCAGATTGTCAGCCGCAGCAGATTGTGGATGATCTTAGAGAATTACTTGCCTAATACGCGTACTAAGGAAAGAAAATGAATAGTTGTAAGGTTTTTCGATGGCGTCGCTCAGTTCAATTCTATTTACATACTGAGTAACCCTAATTTAAAGAGAAAAACCGCATGACCACTCAAGCACAATTCCAGCAACTTGCTGCACAAGGCTATAATCTCATTCCTGTTTATCGTCAGCGTCTGGCAGATACCGATACACCACTTTCTATTTTTGCACGCCTTAAGCAGCATCAGCAGGCTTATTTATTTGAATCCGTAGAAGGCGGGGAGAACTGGGCACGCTATTCGATTATTGGACTAGGTGAATCTACCGTATTTTCCTGCAATGCCGGCGAACTGACGGTACAGCATGCAGATGCTTCAATTGAAAAACAGCACTGTGCTGATCCATTTCAATATATTCGTGACTTTCAGGCGCAATTTAAGGTGCCTACCCAGGCAGAATTGCCGGACTTGCCGAGTTTTACTGGCGGGTTGGTAGGTTACTTTGGCTATGATGCCGTGCGCTATATTGAGCCGAAGTTAAAAAATGTCCCGGAAGCTGATCCGGTCGGATTACCCGATATCTGGATGATGCTGTCTAAAACTGTCATCGTGTTTGATAACTTGAAAGATACCCTGTTTCTGATTGTGCATGCCGATGCTGCTGATTCTGGAGCATATCAGAAGGCACAGCAGCAGCTCGATGACTTGGAGCATATTCTGGCAACGCCGGTTAGCCTGAAAGCAGAAAAACATACCCCGCCGCATTTTGAGTCACTTACTGGGCATGACAACTTCATTGCCTCGGTAGAAAAAGTTAAAGAGTACATTCGTGCTGGAGATGTGATGCAGGTCGTTCCTGGTCACCGGATGGTCTCTGATTTCGATGGTGATCCGCTACAAGTGTATCGTGCGCTGCGTCATCTCAATCCATCACCGTATTTGTTCCTGGTGCAAGGGCAGACCTTGGAAAACAACACGCCATTCCATATTGTCGGTTCTTCACCGGAAATTCTGTCCCGTCTGGAAAATGGAATTGCCACCGTACGACCGCTTGCAGGTACCCGTCCACGCGGCAAAACCAAAGAAGAAGATCTGGCGCTTGAGCAAGACTTATTATCCGATGAAAAAGAAATTGCCGAACATGTCATGCTGATTGACTTGGGACGTAATGACGTGGGACGCATCGCAAAAATTGGCAAAGTGCAGGTGACTGATCAAATGGTGATCGAGCGTTATTCACATGTCATGCATATTGTCTCCAATGTCCAGGGTGAAGTACGTGATGATGTCGACGCCCTGGATGTTTTTAAAGCAACATTCCCCGCAGGTACGCTTTCTGGCGCACCAAAAATCCGTGCCATGGAAATTATTGACGAAGTTGAGCCGGTGAAACGTGGAATTTTTGGTGGTGCTGTTGGTTATTTAGGCTGGCATGGCGAAATGGACATGTCGATTGCGATTCGTACCTGTGTCATTCGCGAAAATAAAGTCTATGTACAGGCCGGAGCAGGGCTGGTTGCCGACTCAAATCCTGAATCTGAGTGGAATGAAACCCAAATAAAAGCTCGCGCAGTGATCAAAGCGGTTGAATTATCATCAAATGGTTTGATTTTATGAGTTTTTGAGGTTTTTTTTGAAAAAAACACTTGCATGGTTTCTGAGTTTTGCTAAACTGCACACCGTTCCGATACGAAACGTACGAAACACTAAGAAACGCCGGCATAGCTCAGTTGGTAGAGCAACTGACTTGTAATCAGTAGGTCCACAGTTCGAATCCGTGTGCCGGCACCATCTTAGAAGTTTGGTAGTGTAAAGTAAAGAACAGCACTGATGTAAGTGTAAAAAATGGTGAGGTTCCCGAGCGGTCAAAGGGGGCGGACTGTAACTCCGCTACGAAAGTTTCGAAGGTTCGAATCCTTCCCTCACCACCAATTTTAAGACTTCAATAAGTGGTTTGTACCAACATCGTGCGGGAGTAGCTCAGTTGGTAGAGCGGTAGCCTTCCAAGCTACATGTCGCGAGTTCGACCCTCGTCTCCCGCTCCATTGAAGTACTAATATTTGCTCTTATAGCTCAGTGGTAGAGCACTCCCTTGGTAAGGGAGAGGTCTCGAGTTCAAATCTCGATAAGAGCTCCAGATTACAGTTTAGCAACTCTAGTTGCAAAGAAATTCCAAAAAGCAGGCTATTTAGTCTGCTTTTCAAGTATTTGATGTTCGGTTTTTTTAAACGATATGTCGGAGCTGGGTTTTACTCAGAATTGTGTTCGACGTAAACGAGGAAGATTAACATGGCTAAGGCTAAGTTTGAACGTAATAAGCCACACGTTAACGTGGGCACAATTGGTCACGTTGACCATGGTAAAACAACTTTAACAGCTGCGATTGCAACTGTATGTGCGAAGAAATTCGGTGGCGAAGCGAAAGACTACGCTGCAATTGACTCTGCACCAGAAGAAAAAGCACGTGGTATTACCATCAATACTTCTCACGTAGAATACGATTCTCCAACTCGTCACTACGCTCACGTAGACTGCCCGGGCCACGCCGATTATGTTAAAAACATGATTACTGGTGCTGCTCAGATGGACGGCGCGATCCTTGTATGTGCTGCGACTGATGGTCCAATGCCACAAACTCGTGAACACATCCTTCTTTCTCGTCAGGTAGGCGTACCTTACATCGTTGTATTCTTGAACAAATGCGACCTTGTAGACGACGAAGAGCTTCTTGAGCTGGTTGAAATGGAAGTTCGTGAACTTCTTTCTACTTATGACTTCCCCGGTGATGACACTCCAGTGATCCGTGGTTCTGCTCTTCTTGCACTTAACGGTGATGACAGCCAATACGGCGAGCCAGCGGTAGTTGCGCTTGTTGAAGCTCTTGACTCTTACATCCCAGAGCCAGAGCGTGCAATTGACCTTCCGTTCCTTATGCCGATTGAAGACGTATTCTCAATCTCTGGTCGTGGTACAGTAGTAACTGGCCGTGTAGAGACTGGTATCGTTAAAGTAGGCGAATCAGTTGAAATCGTTGGTATCCGTGATACACAAACAACGACTGTTACTGGCGTTGAAATGTTCCGTAAACTTCTAGACGAAGGTCGTGCGGGCGAGAACTGTGGTGTTCTTCTTCGTGGTACTAAGCGTGAAGATGTACAGCGTGGTCAAGTATTGACTAAACCAGGTGCGATCAAGCCACATACTAAATTCGATGCGGAAGTATACGTACTTTCTAAAGAAGAAGGTGGTCGTCACACTCCATTCCTTAACGGCTACCGTCCACAGTTCTACTTCCGTACTACGGACGTAACTGGTGCGATCTCGCTTAAAGAAGGCGTGGAAATGGTTATGCCTGGTGACAACGTTGAGATGTCAGTAGAGCTAATTCACCCGATCGCAATGGACCCAGGTCTACGTTTTGCGATCCGTGAAGGCGGTCGTACAGTTGGTGCTGGTGTAGTTGCTAAAGTAACTGCATAATCATAGAATAAGACAGGCGAGTTGGGGTTTAGGCTCCAACTTGTTGTTTTGCAGGTCAGTAGTTCAATTGGTAGAGCGTCGGTCTCCAAAACCGAATGTTGGGGGTTCGAGTCCCTCCTGACCTGCCAAGTTTTTAAAAAGACGCTTGATGTCGGCAAAATTGGTCATATAATAAGTCGCGAAACCTACGACGAGTACAAAAATGTCGAATGAAAAATCACGCGACGCATTAGGCGAAGCGGCAATTCCTCAAAGAAATAATCCTGCAGTAGATGTAAATTCTGGTTCTCCATTAGACATAATTCTATGGGTTATCGCCTTGATTTTATTGGTGGGTGCAATGATGGTAAACCAATATTTACCAGCGTACTGGGCACCCGCAAATGATATTTGGGTGCGCGTTGGGGTGATTTTGGCTTGTATCGTTGCGGCATTCGGTTTATTATACGCCACCCATCAAGGCAAAGGCTTTATTCGCTTGCTGAAAGACGCGCGAATCGAGTTACGTCGAGTGACCTGGCCTACTAAACAAGAGACCATGACCACATCTTGGCATGTCCTTGTCGTTGTTGTCATTGCATCTATATTACTGTGGTGTTTTGATTATATTTTAGGCTGGTTAATCAAGTTTATTATCGGGTAAGAGAGCTATGAAACGTTGGTACATTATTCATGCCTATTCAGGCTATGAAAAACAAGTGATGCGTTCGCTTAATGATCGAATCCAGCGTAGCGCTGTAGCCGATAGCTTTGGTGAAGTCCTGGTTCCTACCGAAGAAGTGGTGGAAATGAAGGATGGCAAAAAGCGTAAATCAGAGCGTAAGTTCTTTCCTGGCTATGTTCTAGTCGAAATGGAAATGAACGATGATACTTGGCACATTGTTAAAGAATGTCCAAAAGTTTTAGGCTTTATTGGTGGGACGGCTGAAAAACCGGCACCGATTACGCAAAAAGAAGCAGATGCGATTCTTGCGCGTGTACGCAATACTGGTGAAGCACCTCGTCCTAAGACGATGTTTGAACCAGGCGAAGAATTACTCGTTATTGACGGTCCATTCACAGACTTTAAAGGTGTGGTGGAAGAGGTTCAGTACGAAAAGTCACGCTTAACGCTGACAATTAATGTATTTAACCGACCAACTCAAGTTGAATTGGAATTTCGCCAAGTCGAAAAATCAGTCTAATTTGTATGGGTTGAAAACGCCTGGCTTATTTATAAGTCAGGCATTGTTGTTGTAACGGTATCGTTACTTGAAATCATTGGGGAGCCTTCACCGGCGTTTGCACCCAGAGGTAATTTGAAATGGCTAAGAAGATTGACGGCTATATCAAGCTGCAAGTTCCAGCTGGTAAAGCGAATCCATCTCCACCGATTGGTCCTGCACTAGGTCAACGTGGTGTGAACATCATGGCATTCTGTAAAGAATTCAATGCTGCTACACAAAAACTTGAAGCTGGTCTGCCAATTCCAGTCGTGATCACTGTGTACAACGACAAGTCGTTCACATTCATCATGAAAACTCCACCTGCTGCTATTCTTCTTAAGAAAGCTGCTGGTATTCAAAAGGGTTCAGCTGTACCTAACAAAACTAAAGTTGGTAAGTTGACTCGTGCTCAGTTAGAAGAGATCGCGACTACTAAAGAACCAGATTTAACTGGTGCTGACTTAGACGCGCGTGTGCGTACCATTGCTGGTTCTGCACGTTCTATGGGCTTGGAAGTGGAGCTTTAAGACATGGCTAAATTAACTAAACGTCAAAAAGCGATTGCGTCTGCTGTAGAAGCGCACAAAGTTTACACACTAGAAGAAGCTGTTGCAGTTTTAGAGAGCCTTCCAGCTCCTAAATTCAAAGAGTCTCTAGACATCGCGGTAAATCTGGGTGTTGATCCTCGTAAATCTGACCAAGTTGTTCGTGGCGCGACTACACTTCCTGCAGGTACTGGTAAAACTGTACGTGTAGCTGTATTCGCTCAAGGCGCTGCTGCTGAAGCTGCTAAAGCTGAAGGCGCAGATGTTGTTGGTTTCGACGATCTTGCTGAAAGCATCCAAGCGGGTAACCTTGACTTTGATGTTGTAATTGCTGCTCCAGATGCAATGCGCGTTGTAGGTAAACTTGGTACAATCCTTGGTCCACGTGGCTTAATGCCAAACCCTAAAGTGGGTACTGTAACTCCTGACGTAGCAACTGCAGTTAAAAATGCAAAAGCTGGTCAAGCACGTTACCGTGTAGACAAAGCGGGTATCATCCACGCTGCGATCGGTCAAGTAGGTTTTACTGCTGAAGCTGTTCGTCAAAACGTTGAAGCACTTGTGGCTGACTTGAAAAAGTTAAAGCCTGCTACTTCTAAAGGCGTATACATTCAAAAGATCACTTTGAGCTCAACTATGGGTCCTGGTTTGATCGTTGATGTAGCAAACGTATCTAAGTAAGTCTCGACTTATTACAGAATTTTAAAGCCCTGAAGATGTCTCCTTCTCCCTCTGGGAGAAGGTCGGGAAGAGGGTTAAACCTCTCCCTAGCCCTCTCCTATAAGGAGAGGGGATAATTTAGGCAAACTTTGAATTGATAAATGAAAATTTATCAGCGTCAAAGACCGCAGGCGAGGGGAGTTTTATGCTTCGCTCTTAATAGCTCAGCCTGCGTAGACGCGGTGGTGTGATTTGTTCATCCTCCGCGTGTGAGTCCAGTGATGGTCTCGCGAATTGGGAGTGTACTTCGCGTAAGTACATAAATCACCATTAGGAGGTTTTACAATGGCTCTTCTTATCGAAGGCAAAAAACAGATCGTAGCTGAAGTAACTGAAGTTGCTTCTACTGCATTTGCTGCTGTTGTTGCTGACTACCAAGGTTTAACTGTTGAGCAATTGACTGCTCTTCGTGTTGAAGCTCGTAAACTAGGTGTTCACACACGTATCGTGCGTAATACTTTGGCTAAACGCGCTCTTCAAGATACTCAATTCAATATCTTGAACGACAGCCTTGTTGGCCCAACAATCTTAGCTTTCTCGACTTCTGAAGACGACATGGGTGCAGCTGCACGCTTGTTCGAAGAATTCGCAAAAACTAACAAAGCATTCGAACTTAAAGCTGCTGCATTTGATGGCAAAGTTTACGAAGGTGCTGAAGTTAGCGTAATCGCGAACCTTCCGAACCAAGAAAAAGCGCTTACTATGCTTGCAAACGTTCTTCAAGCTCCTATTTCGAAATTGGGTCGCCTTATTACTGCGCTCAAAGAGAAAAACGAGTCAGAAGCTGCATAAGCTTAAATTTATTTCCACACCATTCAATTTCCATTTGGAGTTATTCTCATGGCTTTAACTAACGAAGAAATCCTAAACGCAGTTGCAGAAAAAACTGTTCTTGAACTTGTTGAACTAATCTCTGCTTTCGAAGAGAAATTCAACGTATCTGCTGCTGCTGTTGCTGTTGCTGCTGCTCCTGGCGCTGCTGCTGCTGCTGAAGAACAATCAGAATTCAACGTTGAGTTGACTTCTTTTGGTGGTAACAAAGTTGCTGTAATTAAAGCAGTTCGTGAAGCTACTGGTCTTGGCTTGAAAGAAGCTAAAGACATGGTTGAAGGCGCACCTACAGTTCTTAAAGAAGGCGTTTCTAAAGAAGAAGGCGAAGAGCTTAAGAAAAAACTTGAAGAAGCTGGTGCTACAGTTACTCTTAAGTAATTTCTTAAAGGAGCCGGTTTTTTTATAATCGGCTCCAAAAATTGGCTGATGGCTCTTGGGTCATCAGCCTTTTTGCGTTACAATAATCGGCTCGATTTTTGTTTGCATGATATAAAATTCATCTCTGCACACGACAAAAAAACAAAAAAGTCTGTTAAAGCAAAGGCATAATAGTAATTTTTAAGACGAATCAGACCA
>NZ_JAYWZK010000004.1:0-235212 GCF_048148385.1 Acinetobacter sp. 197 | reverse complement strand
TCCATGGTGATAAAAATCATCATAAACCAGACATTTTTATTGGTGAGAATATAGACACTTTAAATGGGTTCTAACAGTTGCATTTCGTATAATGTATATTATGTTAAATCCGATACACCTAACAATAACTTCATATTCTTCTTTCTTTAACTAAAATTCAACAACTTAACTAATTTCTACTTCAACCGTAAAATATGATATGTTGGCCTTAAGAATACTTCATAAACTTTAATATGTTTGCTTTAAAAACAATTCATTTGGAAAAGAAAGTCTCAAACGAAAATCAAATTATTCTTTTATTTGATCTGGATTCATCTTGTCCATGTTTGTACCCTATGCTGTACACCATGAAATTTCTTAGATTTCAAAGTATCTCTACGCAGCATGCAGATTTAATCGCAATAAAATTCTGGTATGAATTTTGGTTTGAAAAGTTTGCCACGTCCTTTTGTGAGTCGTTTTACTCTACATCCTATAATTTTGAGATCATCCAAGTTGAAATTGATAATTTCATTGTCTATTTAGAAAACAATAAAAAATTTGATAGCAATCTTATTCAGCTAAGAAATACAGACCATACCAATTACACAACAATTGGCCATAGAATTAGATCCTTTCTAAAGTTTTACAACTTTTTGATTGATGAATACTTAAGCATCCAAACACAGCCACAACTAACGTTGAAGGAAATTCAAAAAATTAAAGAAAACTTGAATAAATATATGACTATTAAGAAAAAATTTATAAATAACTTTTCAAAAGCCAATAAAACAATTAAAAGTGAGATAAATCATAATTTTAAGAGTATGAATCAGGAAATGATTAAAGGATTGTATTCAGTTATTTCACCGAGCAACTCTATTAGATACAATGAATTAAATCCTTTTAGATCTCAAAGTGTGCAACTCAGAAATTTTCTGATCATACATCTCATGCTTAATTATGGTCTCAGAATTGGTGAGCTTATGCTACTAACAACCAATTCTATTAAAAAATCAATTCAGAATCATAATTTTAGTTTAATTATTACAAATACAGATGATGAGTTCGATGAACGATTAAAAAAGCCAAAAATCAAAAATGAATATTCGTACCGAGTAATAAAACTACAGGAACGAGACTATAGAATTCTTCAAATTTATATAAATGAAATACGAAAAGAAATTCCTTCACAAATCTTATTTACATCTTTAAAACCTCCCTACTCTGCTTTAAGTTATGCCAGTGTTAAAAAGATATTTGGACTGCCACCACTCTCCTAGACAAATATCGTCTATTCTTTTTGCACAGGAGAAAACATTATGAGTGGACAACGATATACCCCAGAATTTAAAGACGAAGCTATAAAATTAATTACTGAACGAGGATATTCTGTCACTGATGTAGCGGAACGTTTAGGTAACAACCACGCATAGTCTTTATACCTGGATCAAGCGTTATGCTCCTCAGGAACCTAAAATCACAGAATCTGGCGATCCACTTGCGGAATTGGCAAAGCTAAAAAAAGAACTTCAAAGAGTCACGGAAGAAAGAGACATATTAAAAAAAGCCGCGGTGTACTTCGCAAGCCAGTCCAAGTGAGGTATGCCTTTATTCAGGACAACCAGCGTATTCATTCGGAAATTATATTGCTGAATAAGCCTTTAATGATAGGTTTGTGCAACAAAGCCGATTCCAGCAATTAAATTGAATCTCAAACCGAGTCTTTTGCCTCTATTTCGATAACGCTCAGCAAGGATTTTGAAGGTTTTCAGACTGCCAAATAAGTGAATCATGGCCTGTACTTTGAAGGTATGGGTCTTTTTCTTGCCGCTATAGCTTTTTTTCTGTTTTTTTAGGCCTTTGGATTGGAATTTCTGTGGCATCCACGATCACAACATTCCAGTCGATGCCTTCACCTTCGGGTAAACTCTTCGGTAAATTAAACAGATTGGAGTGAATCAGGCAGTCTTCAACATGGTGTACAATTCTTGAGGCTGTGGGCTCTGAAACCCCGTAACTCGTAGCAACGTGAAATAAGGTTCGGTATTCCCGCCAATAGCTCAGACAGAACAGAACCTGATCCTCCAGGCTTAACTTGGGCGGCCTGCCTTTAGCAGGGACATGTATTTTTAATTGGTCAACCATCCAATAGAAGGTTGACCATGAGATGCCCGTGTATCGCTTGAACTGAGGATCAGAAAGCTTGTTTGAATCGATGTATTTCATCCGCAGATTATGCACGAATGCCAAGAAATCTGGAGTACAAATATTAATCAAAAAGAAGACCATTTTTTGATTTATGAAAGAGATCTATTAAACGGTCAATTTAAATTTATAACAATAGATGGTGATCTTGTTTACTACAACCAGGGCTTTAATTTCAGCCTATTTGGATGAAGTAAAAATTCTTTGATGAATCTAAATTTGCTGACCACTTTTAGATTTAATTAATTAAACCTATTTGTTTAGCTGCATAAATTGCCTTAGTACGGGAGTTCACTTCCAGCTTTTGATAAATTTTTTTAATATGTACATCTACAGTGTATTTTGAAATATTAAGCTCCAAGCCAATTTCATAGCTGCTCGATCCATTGGAGATGCAAGTCAATATTTCTATTTCTCTTTGTGATAAATTGGTATGAACATGCTCATGGCTCATCGGAAAATCACCCAATGATTTTTTAAATTTACTTAGAATTTTTTTTGCGATATGTGGGTCGATAATAGCACCACCTTTCAGCATTGTTCGTATGGCAAACATCAATTCAAAATCATCTGTTTCTTTTAAGACATAACCTGTTGCACCTACATTTAAAGCTTTATAAATAACATCTAAAGTATTCCATTCGGAAAGAACCATAATAGGTACAGTATTTGTACTTTTTGCACGAATGTGCATAATAAAATCGATGCCATTGCCATCCGGTAAATTTAAATCTACCAGCATAAATTGTATGGAATTTTTACTGCAAATATTTACAGCAAAATCTATGGTTTGAGAATAGAAGATATCTTTTTCTTTATAACCAAAAGTCTGTAAGACTTTAGAAATCCTCAATTGGTGAGTAGGATCATCTTCTAAAACCAGTATTGGCTTGAGCAATGGCGTACTGAAATTAAACATTTTACCATCCATTTGATTTACATAGATTCTCTTCCTTTAGCCATAGAATTGCTATCCCTAAAATTTGGGATTTTTATATAATTTATTTCAATCATATACAATTATTACAAAAAAGTGAACCACTTAACAAAATTCAAAGATATCAGTTCATTTAATGCATCCGTTATATATTTAAAAAGTCCGCCTTTTAAAGCAGACTTTAAACATCTTCAATGACGGAATTAAATACGAACTAATGTGCGCAGCGAAAGTTAAATTCAAACGATTTCATTTATTCCTCAACATTTTTCATCGTACATTTTTTAGAGTTTTTTATAAAATCGACATTTGCGTTCACTAAACCTTTAGGTCTTGCACATTGTATCCATTGCAAATCATTAACACGCGGTACTGCCTTATCGAATTTTTGCTGAGCAAAATAATCATAAAAATTTGAATATTTTGGATCTAGATTATTTTTATTCTTGGTATAAATTCTATTTAGCTCACGAATATCTGCTAACTGTGAATTCTTAAAACCAAACCATTGATTGTTTGGTGTAGGATTTGTATTTTTGACAATATGGTTTTTATCTGCACCAGCAAAGCCCATGCTGTGTGTACCTAAGTTTGAAATGTATTTAACTGCAAATACATTTGGCATATCTGCTAAATGCGGTGCTTTATCAATTTTTTTATACCGTGTTTCATCATGACGGCTGACTGTTAAATAAACTGGTTTATCATTTTCCATCCACAACACTGCATGTTCCCAATCATGAATATGACCGAATACACCCATATCATGCACTGTATATAAACCGAAAATTCGAGCTTTATATTTAGAATTTTTTGATTGGACTTCATTATAAAGTATATAAGAATGATCTAATTGATTTTTTAATTGACATACATTTTTATAATCCTTAAAGAAATTAGTTGTACTGCTAATACCTGCATTTTTTTTAATGAACTGATCGGTTCTATTTTTATAAAATGGCGATGAAGCTAAACAGCCAGAATCACTAAATGCAAATACTACGCGGCCTTGATCAATATCTGCTGGCGCGTTCAATGTATCAGGCAGGCTATAACATGACCGGTCATCATTTTTACACGTATTTTCCCCCCAATTGGGTGCTGTATAGGCATAAGTGGATAAAAGACCAAGACCACTTGCAAGTAACATTGATGCTATTTTAACATCCTTCATAATACTGAGCTCTTATTCAATCATTTAATTTGAAATATGCCTGAGATAAAACTGCTTACAATACTTAAAATTAGGTATATAACAAAAAATAATAATAACTATGATTGGATTAAAAGATTAAGGAATACTCTCAAATGAATATTTTTTTAGTACTTAGTGGTATTTTAAGTTTTGTTGTCTGGTCTCATACAGCCTTTGCTGCGAACTGTACTATTACAGCTGATGCAAGCACTGTGAATTTAAACTTAGCAACTTCATCAGTAAGAACAAATGTATATTTTAAGAATTGCATCAACCGAGTTAGGCCTAGCTTTCAATGGACAAATACTATAGGGAATAATGGTGCTTTCTATTTAAACAATCAAGCCAGCACATCCATCCCAGTACCTTTCTACGCTAGAATTGGCGGTGAATGGGATAATACTAATCCAATCGTAGGAGCAAGCCAATCTGCTGCTCCTGCTTCAATTAATTTTGACCGTTTCTTTTCTTCATCTGTCACCACTAAAAATTTGACAATGTATACACAATTTTCTCTGGCAGACTTTGGAGATTTGTCTAAATACCCAGCAGGAACGTATAAGACATCACTGATTTTTAATGCTAACGAATTTTAGCTAATCAATCATATTGATATTCAGAATACCTAATTATAGTTATTTCTGAATGAATTATTAAATTTTAGAATTATTCATATATTCAATATTTGAAAATATATATTTTTTTTAACTTAGAGATTTAACAATGAATTCATTGCTCAAATTATCCAGTCTACTCTTATTAAGCATGGGGGCTTTTGCGGCGCATGCTGCGTCACAAAGCGTAACGGTCAACTACACCCTTACCATACCTACAGTATGTACACTATCAGGTAACGGTACATCCATTAACAAAGCTCTGCCGCATGAGGGTACCGCAGTAAATCAAAGCATTGACGTGAAATGCAATGTCCCTTATTCAATCAAAGCGCAATCTGCAAACTCAAAAGGGGTAAACCAGTCTGCAGTGATCAGTACTGCTAACCCAACGCTAAATATTCCTTATAACATCACACTGACTGGCGGCCCGAATGCGGTAAATGTCAATAGTGGCGTCCCTGTAACTGTTGCGCCATCTGCAACAACCAGAACCGATAGCTATACTCTATCTGCAAAAACACCTACAGCTATTGCAATTGAAGATTATATTGCAGGAATCTATACAGATGCTGTCATGGTAGAAATCAGCTACTGATCCTACAGGCGTGTATGCGTAGGATCGTCAACCGCATACATGCCTCATATTTATTCCTTAAAGCCTTGAGTTAAGGCTCTGATCTTTTGGCTTGACGCAACAGCATTGCGGCATAGTTTACACGCTATTAAAAGCCATCTTTACTGCTGATTTGCAAATAAAATACTGCATGGTTTTGGGGAACCTTTATGTCTCATTCATCATTAAAATACTTGTGCTTTTTAGCCAGCATCGCTGGCCTGATGACGGCAACTGCCTATGCCAATGTCACAATTTACCCAGTTAAAATGCAAATCAATGGGGAAAATCGCCAGCGTACAACAACTATCAACCTTCATTCTTCTGCGGACGAAGCACCCAAGAATTACGAAGTCAATGTTTATAAATGGACTCAGGATGAAAATGGTAATGATGTTCTGACACCAGATAATCAGCTCGTAATTAACCCTGCTTCATTTGTACTAGAGCCCAACAGTAAACAAATGATTCGTATGGGCTTTAAACAGTCGATTTCAGAAATGAACTTGCAAAATGAAGAAGCTTGGAGGATTAAAATTTCGCCATTGCCAGATGCAAAAAAATCAAACGGCATTAAATATGCCTATGGTTTTAATATACCGATGTTTGCAGGCAAAGATTTTAAGCCGGATATGTCATTCCATTTGGCAAAAAAAACAAATAACCAATCTTTTATTAATGCCAAAAATTTAGGCACTGGACATTTCCAAATCATAGGCTTTACGCTGCAAGACTCGTCTGGAAACAGCATTTTCAAATCTAATGAAATGAAATATGTTTTGGCACATCAACAGGTGCAGCTGAATATTCCAGCTTTTAAACCACAGCCCGGACTCAAGCTGATTTTAGACACCGCAGATGCAAAATCGTTAAAATTTGACATTGCGGAGCAAGAATAATGAAAATTCAAACGAAAACAGTACGCAATATCGTCAAATCCCCTTCTGTCTTAATTTTAATCTGCTGTAGCCTTCATTCACAGCATAGCCTTGCTCAATCGATCTCTGTGGGAACAGTAACTCCTGAAGCTGCACCAGACTTGCCTGAACAACATTCACTTGCGAATACGCCTAAAGCGGAAAATGCTATTTTAGGACTTTGGATCAATGGTGTAGATCTTCAGCAAGAGACATTCATTCTCAATATGAACAAGCAGCGTTATATTGAATGCAGCATTCTTCAGCAAGGCTTTGTCAATACCGCTCAATTGAGTATGTTAAAACAAGATAATATTCAATATTGTTTAATTGAAAATGCTGGCTTCAGCAGTGAAATTGATACACAGAAGCAACTATTTAAACTGAATATTCCTGCGCAATATATGCTCAAGCAAAAGCTCTCCTCACAGCAGCGGTATTTACCTGACTTGCCTAATTTGGGAGGTTTTATTAACTATAATGTGTATTTTCAGGATGGTGATTACAGTAAGCAAGCCAATGCTTCAACTGACCTGAATTTATTTTGGAAAAATGCGCTGTTTAACAGCAGCCACATGTTCCGTAAAAACTATAATGATCAGCAAACCAATTTTCAAAAAAGCAGTCGTTTAAACACCTCCTTAAGTTTTGAGTTTCCTGAGCAAATGACCACCTTAAAATTGGGTGATAATGTCAGCAACTATACTGGACTAAATCAATCTTTCTATTTTGGTGGTCTAAGCTTCGGCACTAACTTTAGTAGACGCCCCAATTTTACCTACTGGAATACCCCATCTGTTCAAGGTAGTGCCTTAACACAATCGACTGTAGATTTATTGATTAACGGTTCACAGGCCTATAATGCCAAAGTAAACCCTGGCCAATACAATATTGACAGCAATATTGGTTTTTCAGGTTTAGGCGATGCTCAAATTATTGTCAAAGATATTTTGGGCAATACTACAGTGCAAAATATCTCGGTTTTTGTCGATCAACGGCTGCTGCGTCCGGGGCTGACAGATTATAATATTTCCGCTGGTAAACTGCGCTATAACTATGCTTATGACGACAATGATTATCGCGACTGGTTTGGCAGCGGCTATATCCGCAGAGGCATAACAGAGTCAACAACTTTAGGTGCAACAGCAGACTACAGTAAAAAACTGGAAAGCGCCGGACTGATGTGGAGCCAATATCTCTATAAGCTGGGATTACTGGAAGTCAACTCTGCCTACAGCCATGCAGATGAAGCAGGTTTAGAGGGCTATACGGTCAATACTGAGTTTAAGCGCAATACACAAAATTACAGTGTTGGCCTGCGCGCGCAGTATTATAGTTCAGGCTTTCGTATGCTAGGTTTAGAAGAGTACAGTGATAACAGCTATCTTCCTCAGTGGGAAAACCAAATCTATGTATCTAAAAATCAGATTCCCTATCTGAACAATCTTTCGCTCAGCTACATTGAACGAAAATACCGTGATGAGTCAAATTCAAAAGATCAACAGCTGTTCAATTTAAGAACCAGCCGTACATTGACACAAAACCTATTTGGCAGCTTGGGCATCTCCTATGATGCTAAAAGCAATGACCGTGCCAGTGTTGATTTCATGCTTAGCTACAACTTCGATGACCGCAAGCATTCCATCACGCTAAATCAGCATGATGATGATGAAACCAGCGTACAGTTCAATAAATACAGTTACGAAAATACAGGTTTTGACTACAGCATCGGCACAAGCCGCTGGCATGATGTTTATTCAGGCAATGCATCTGCAACTATGAAAACGAATGTCGGCGATCTTAATATGCAATACTTGCAAACAGATGACCAAAAATATTACAGTGCCAATTATATGGGTTCATTGGTGTGGCTAGGCAAGCGCTTAGATTTGAGCAAATATATCTCGGATAGCTTTGCACTGGTTCGTGTTGAAAATAGCCCAAATGTCGATATTTACAGTAATGGTTCATTTATTGGAAAGACTAATAAAAATGGTGAAATTTTCAGCTATAACCTATATGGCTATACTGAAAATAGTGTGGTTTTTGATGACAGTCAGATCAGCATTGAAAACAGTTTCACTCACTCTTCTCGCTCGATTATGCCAATCAACCAGCGTGGATATATCATTGATTTCCCAATGGGAAAAATTGCAAGCCACAACATTACCTTTAAATTTATTGATCAAAATCAGCAGCCGCTTGAAAGCGGAAGCATGGTAAACATTGAAGGAATTGCACAGGGTAAATATCCAATTAACAGTCAAAACTTAGTGACTGTTTACGGTCTAAACCCACAAAGCTATTCTATTAAAGTACAAACGTCTAATCAGACTTGCTCAAGTCAGTTTACCTTAGAGCCTGATATAGCTAAGGATGAAATAGTCGTTTTAACTTGCCAATAAAGTACAAAAAAAGGAGCTGTCAATCAGCTCCTTTTTACTGACTTATAAAATGATTTGGATTGTTCAACAATCCAAGATCTATTGTTTAATCCTGCTGTAACGCGTCATTCATACGCAGATACAATCATACTAGGTTCTATAATTTGCATAATAGAGGCATAGGGATTCATAGGTATATTTGGATTCCCGTTCTCCGACTTAAAAATAATCCTTCCATTTGCAAAATTATTTCATTTAAAATCAAGCTTAACCTGTTTGCTACATCAGGTAAGCCTTGCTTATAAAAATGGCTTTGATCTGCTGTGATTAGGTGTACAGGCATATTGGGTGATTTACGCATTGTGCGCCACCGCCAAGCGGATATAGTTCTGAAAATATGCGCTTCAATGTCTTTCGGAATACTGCGCATCACCCCACCCTAGCTTGAATACCATGCGCAAATTAATCATCAAAACACTGTGTATCAAAATCTTTGAATAAGAAGTTATTATTCAAAGTTGGCATGCCTCATCAAAACCGCTCCAGTGAGTATCCAATATTTTCTTTGAAATATCATGAAATTTATCTATATATTTTTGTTCAAAAAAAATATACTTTACAAAATTAGTCTTTGATTTTTATATTTTATTCATTCTGACTAAATATCAAATTTATCCAACTTTTAAAATAAATGAATGGGGAAGCAAGTGTAATGGCTCTGGGATTTGCTCAAACTTCATTTAAGCTAAATCATGACGCTTTTATCATGGCAGTCTTCACTTGTTTCATTTTATGTATAGGATTGTTCAATACGGCATTTGCTGCTTCAACTATTCAACATCCCAAAGATGTATGTCAAACAATAATACAGAGCATAATGGCAGCTCAGGGCAACGTAAATCAGGAAATGCAGCGCCCTGTTCAAGGCTGGGTTA
Source organism: Acinetobacter sp. 197 (assembly GCF_048148385.1). Classification (NCBI taxonomy): domain Bacteria; kingdom Pseudomonadati; phylum Pseudomonadota; class Gammaproteobacteria; order Moraxellales; family Moraxellaceae; genus Acinetobacter; species Acinetobacter sp. 197. The sequence goes on along the minus strand of NZ_JAYWZK010000004.1, from coordinate 225,427 downwards.
ACCTTGAAAAATTACCGGATCGCTGGGAAAAACGTTGGCCCGAGTTTCATGGTATAGCTTGGTATAAGATTCACTTTAGCTACACCTGTGACACTAATATGTCCAATCCACCGCTTAGTTTTGCTATAGAGGGAATCACACAAAGCGGGAAAATCTTTTTAAATGACGATTTGCTATGGCAAGACTTATACCTAAAAGAGCCAGCATCCCGCAGCCAGTATATGCCCCGTATATGGAATTTGCCCACATCTAGCTTAAAGCAAGGTCAAAATACCTTATGGATACAAGTATATGGAAGTATTACGCAAAAATCCGGTTTAGGCCATGTTGCTTTAGGCAATTATCCAAGCACATACAGTCTGTACAAAAAATGGCTTTTAGAAAAAAGAACACTTCCTGAATTCAATACGATGGTCAACATTGTAGTGGGAGTGTTTTATCTTTTGGCATGGCTGGCCAACCGCAAAGAAAAAGCATTCTTATGGTTTGCAGTGACCGGCTTAGGATGGGTTATTTACAGTTTTTGCTTTTTATATACCGACCCGATTTATTTTCTTTCCTTTATCAACATTGACCGTTTACAGAATATTATCTTCTGTATTTATACAGTCACGGGCTGTTTAGGTGCTTGGTACTTTGCAAATAAGTCATTTCCACGTATCCAAAAATTACTCTTTATCTTCTTAGCTGTGGCTACTGTTTGTATTACTTTGGCACCAACCAATCAAGTCAGTACAGTAATACAATTTTTCTTTTCAGTTGCTGTTGTCATCTTTTTATTAAAATGTATTACCTATCCTTTTATTGCTTATAAATCAAATTCTCCAGAAACTTATTTACTAGCCGTATTGTATTTAATCTACTTACCCATAGCTTTTAATGATGCGCATTTTATGTTCACTATGGAGGGGCGCCCGCTTTCACCTTATACTGGGCCTTTTACCACCATGGCGCTTGGCGCTATTTTAGCTATGCGTTTAGCCCGAAATGCACGACAAATTGAACGCTTTAATAAAACACTTGCGGAAAATGTAACTCAAGCCAAGCAGGAGTTGACGGCGTCATTAGGGCAGCAGCATAAGCTTTCGATCGAAAATGCTCGGCTGCAAGAACGCATTCATTTATCTCATGATTTGCATGATGGCTTAGGTGGCTCTATTGTCCGCTCAATCATCACAATGGAACAAAATGATAAAATCACTAAACCACAAGTGCTATCTATATTAAAAATGCTGCGCAGTGATTTACGACAAATTGTTGACTCAGGTTCCAGCTTCTCCTGCAAAGTCCCTTCTAATCCTATGGAATGGGGAGCGCCTATTCGCTATAGATTTATCCAACTCTTCGAGGAAATAGATATCCGTTCACACTGGAACTTTGAAAAAACATGGAAAAATATCCCTATATCTCTGCAATGCCTTACATTAACAAGAGTTCTAGAAGAGGCTCTCACCAATATTGTCAAACACAGCCAAGCATCAGAAGTTAACATATCTTTGACGGAGACAGAGAATAATAAACTGATGATGTGTATTTTAGACAATGGTATTGGCTTTAATCCCAAAACAGTAGAAGCTGGACTGCATGTTGGACTGCAAAGCATGCAGGCGCGCATTCATCGTTTGGGTGGCGAGTTTAAAATTGATTCACAGCCCGGTAAAACCTCAATTCAAGTACTTTTACCTTTGACCATTAATAAAATAAATAGAGATGTTTTCTGAATTGATTAATGCTTGCTGATATGAGAAGAAGTTGGTTTTCAAATAGATTTTAGCAGCAAGGTTCTTCATTTCGAGATTCTTTTACTAAAAAAGAAGCGCTCAAAATAGCTATGATTAACAAAGCCCATAGGGTCTATCTTTTCAAGCTATGAAGTCGCAATTTTTACTAGGTTCATGAACCGAAATTTTTCTAATCTATACTTTATATTGGCTTAAGTAATTAAATTTATTATTAGATTAATAGAAATTAAATTATGAACTAGACTTTAGATAAACATAAGTTAAATTGAGTACATGATACTTTAAGTTCATTAATATTGATATAGACTAATGATTACCCCTTTGGACTGTCAAGTCCTTATAATGCTGAAACTGTTTATAGACTTTAATAACTTCCCATAAATAGTTGTCCATAAAAGTTAATTTTGAAATTTTCAGCAAAAATAAAGGTAAAAGTGAAATCACCAAAAATTAAAGCTAATTTTGAAATAAAAACTCTGTTTCCTCAAGTTTTGAAGATTCATATCTAAACAATATGTAATGCAATATCTTTTACTAATCTTAATAGTCTTGAGATAAGTTCTCTAAACTTATCCTCTTTAATTTTTCCCCATCACCTTTGGGAGTTTAAATAAATATGAATTTATTGGCCCTTATTTATAAATTATTGTTTTTATGAATAATTTTTTACTTTTAAAAGCTAACTTTTTTGCAAAAAAGTGATCCATTTTAAAGAAAAAGATGAGCCCTATTATAATAAAAAATATTATAAATAAATTAAAATACTTATCTATATTTATTTTTTGTGATTCTAAGTAATAGAGGGTTAAGGAAAATATATAAAATATATTTAATAGTAGCATAGATATTATCTTTCTTATTTTTATTACTAGGTTTCTATAGGGTAGTAATTTCCTATATTTTATTGCATACTTTTTTCTATATAAATCTTGTGATTTCATAAGTTTAATCTAATGATTTTTTTATATTATTAATATTTAGTATTATGATTTAAAATAATTATTTTTCTTAACTATCTAATAATTTAGTATAAGTAGAAGATGAAAATTAAAGATTAACTTTCATCTTCCAAAATTTCACGGAATATTTTTTAAATATTCCCAAGGAAAAATACCTTTATCATGCCCATCACTGAAACAGATTTGAATACCATAACCTTGATGATTTAATTCTGTCACAAATACATGTTGATCATGAGTCAGGGCTATATTTTTAATACGCTTTGAACGACAGAATGCACATGGGCAGATTTCACGTAATCGTTGGTAAGAAAAACGTGCTTGATAATCAGGCCAAATAAAGTCTATAGCCTGTGATTGCACATCAACTTTAAGTTCAGGCTTAACTGCTTGCATGGCATTCTCGAATTTGATTTAAGCTAATACGGATGGCTTTACGAACTTCGGGATCTGGATCTAATTCATGAGCTTTTAGTAAAATTTCTGCTTCTTGGCCACCAATTTCTCCTAAAGCCAGTGCAACTTCTTTACGTAAATTACTAATTTCATAAAAAAAATTATCCGCTAATCCATCAATAGCTTTAACAGATTTTAATAAACCCAAACTACGCACGGCTGGTATTCGTACTTGCCAATACGAATCAGACATTAACTGGATGAGTTGATCTTCAAGCGCAATTAATTTTAATTTACCAACGGTCAATGCTGCTTCAATACGCAATTGCCAGTCATCAGCAGATAAACCATGCTGTAATGCGTCAATAATATTTTGTGTAGGCTGCTTACTATATGCTAAGCCCCCGGTAGCAATTCTACGTGTTTCTAAATCACTTTCCTGTTTGGCAATATGCGCCAAACTATCTAAAGCGGATTCTAACTGTAACCAGCTCAAAGTGCTGACTGCTTCACGTCGTACGAGTACATTTTCATGATGTATATTTGACAGAATTTTTTCAAATAAACTGACCACACGTAAGGGTTTCAGAGCGCGTAAAATAGCGACTTTTACTTCAACGGCATCCTCATTAAGAAATGGTGCGAGTACAGTTGCCGCCTGAGGATTTTTGACTTCACTTAAACTTTGTGTGGCTGCCTCAATCACTTTCTTTGACTCATCAGAAAGTGCATGTGCTAGCGCGAGAAGACTGGTTTCATCTTCCCACCCCTCTAAACGCTTAGCCGCTTCTTCTCGTACAATTTCAGCAGGGTCATGTGACAAAGCATGATAGAGCCAAGGCAATAACTCTTCCCGCTCTTCATCTGCAATATTCATCAATGTAATAAAACGAATTTTTTCATCATCTTGATTCAGCTGATCAAGTAAATCTAAATCATCTTCATCAAGTATTTCTAGTTGTGGGTAATTGGGATTCATGAATGATTTAACCTTCTGTAACAGCTTTTTTCGGGAGACCTAGGGGATTCAAGCGTTTTAAATTGCTTAAGTCATCATGTTTAAGCGCCTGCATACAGTATTTTTTCAGCTCCACAAATTCAGGCGTGGTCACGATTTCAATATCTCGTGGACGTGGGAAACTTAATGGGATTTCTTCAATAATTCGTCCAGGTCGATGACTCATAATCAAAACACGGTCTGATAAATAGAGTGCTTCATCAATATCGTGGGTAATAAAGAGCACTGTAGTTTTGATGTTCTGCCAAATTTCCAAAAGGAGTTGCTGCATATGGACACGCGTTTGCGCATCTAATGCTCCAAATGGCTCATCCATAAGGAGAACTTTAGGCTCATTAATCAAGACACGTGCAATTTCGACACGTTGTTGCATCCCACCAGAAAGTTCAGCAGGAAATTTTTGCTCAAACCCTGTAAGGCCGACCAAATCAATCATTTGCTTAGCTTTTTCTAGACGTTCCTTAGTAGGTATGCCTTTCATTTTTAAGCCAAATGCAATGTTTTCGATAATACTTTTCCACGGAAATAATGTGTGGTGTTGAAAAACAAGCCCTCGATCCGGATGCGGTTGATGCACGACTTCATGATCAACTAATAAATCACCTGACGAATAACCTAGATGGCCTGCTAAAGCACCTAATAAAGTGGATTTACCGCAGCCTGAAGGTCCAAGCAAACAGATAAACTCTCCTGGTGGAATATGAATATTGACATGATCCAATGCTTGAAAACGTTGTTCGCCTTTACCTAAATGCAGGCATAAATCACGTATTGTTATTTCACCTTGCATTAAGATTTCCTCATTTGATACCAAGGCGTAAATTTATGTCCTAATCTGCGCACAATAAAGCTACTGAACATACCTAAAGCACCAATCAACAGCATACCTACAACGATGCTGCTATAGTTTTGTAGGGTAAAAGATTCCCAAGTAAAATAACCAATGCCATGTTGTCCTGAAATCATTTCAGCTGTAACAAGACAGAACCAACAGGTGCCCATCCCAATGGATAAACCCGTAATGACGTTAGGTAAAGCACCTGGAATGATGACTTCACGAATAATGGCTAAGTTGGTTGCACCTAAACTTTTTGCAGATGCAATTAAACGTGGATCAATCGCATCTACACCATGAATGGTATTCAGTAATATTGGAAATAATGCGCCAATAAACGTAATGTAAATCATGGATGCTTCTGAAGAAGGAAAAACCAAGATGGCTAATGGAATCCATGCCACAGCAGGAATTGGTCTCAACACTTCTAAAGGTGGCATTAAGAATGCTGCAATGCTCTTAAATTGACCAATGAATAAGCCAAGTAAAACACCTACACCTGAAGCCAATAAAAAACCTACGAGCACCCTAAAAATACTTGAGCTCACATGAGCCCATGCTGTGGGTAATTGTAAAAATCGTAGGATGGCATCAACAACTGCTAATGGCGTTGGCACATGACTAAAATTAACCACACCTAAATTAATTTTATTCATTGCCAAAATTTGCCATACAACTAAACTCAGCAAGATCGCAACTGTGCCCATCAGAAGCTGATTCAGCTTCTGATGGCGCTCTGTGAGCCAACGCATCGTTGTATGCGCATTCACACGTTTAAAATTTTGTTCGGCAATGCTATTCACACCGATATCCCTCATTGTTGGCTAATCGCTATATAACGTTTTTTAGTTCACGAGCTGTTTGACAGCGTTAAAATCGTAGACTTTGCCACCTTGAGATTTAGCCCACTGAGTTGCATCACCTTTCAGTAAAAATGCATGAATTTCACCAGCACGGTTGGTTGCAAACCAAGCTAAATTGGATAACAACTTGATATCATTTAGCGCATCTTGGTTATAAACCACACGCACAGATTTACCTGCTGATTCAATCGCTTTTAAATCCTTAAATGCGTGTTCTGGAGTTTCATAATGACGTACCTTTTCTTCACCTTTGACCCAAATTTGAGTCACGCGATGAAAGGTTTTAATCTCTTCACCTGTAAGTGCATCTTTGGACACTAATGGAGATTTGCCATAATTATTTAATGCTTGGCTGTAATCTAAGTCAGATGCTGCAAAAGCATCTTTGATATATTTGTCTTGAATAAACGTGTTGATATCAACGTTTCCGTTATTTTTACCCAGATATTGCAGTGTATCGACAGCGACTTGTGTTGCCTGCTTGTATTCAGTTTTCCACGTTAAGTCACGCGTTTGTAAGCCGAGCGGTCCATGGAATAAATAAATAACCTCAGCTGGAATACCCGTTTTCTCAGCGATGACTTCGCTGTATTTTTCAGGTTCTTTTTGTACCAGTTGATCGGCTTCTATCGTCGCTTTTAAGTAGGCTTTTATCACTTCAGGATGCTGTTCAGCATATTGCTGATTGGCTAAGACGCCATGAAATGTTGCTCCTTTGGCTTGAGAACCATCGTAAATTTTCTTAGCAACTCCCTGGTAGGCAAAGAGTTCACCAAATGGAACAAAATCCGCATGTGCATCAATCTTATTACTCTTTAAAGCAGGTCCAGCAACTTCAGGTGCCTGAGCAATAATCTGTACGTCTTTATTTGGCTCCCAGCCTTGTGCTTTTACGGCACGAAGCAATAAACCATGAGCCGTTGATGCGAACGGTACTGAAATCGTTTTACCTTTTAATTCAGCAAATGACGTCACATGAGATTGATTTGGAACCACAATAGCATTACCACTGCCTGTGGTACTACCAGAAAGCGGCGCCAAGAAAATACTGGCTTTGCCTGCTTCTTGAAAAGTGACTAAATTATTGACCGCTGGAAATTCTGCCATGACCCCTATATCTAAGCGGTCTGCAACCATTTCGCTCGTTAAGGGCGCACCAGATGTAAAGTTTTTCCATTGGATATCATATTTAACATTTTTATAATCACCCTCTTTAGGAAGGTGTTTCTCTAACAAACCTAACTCTCTAACCAATAAACCGCCTGTCGCACAGTTAATTGTCGTATCTTGTGTTCCAATCGCAATTCGAACCTTACTCACTGGTGCATCAATGCTGCTCTGCTCTTTACTCGTACAGCCTATAAGCCCAACTGTACCTAGTACCACCATGCTACTTAATAATATTTTTTTAGCTGCGAATGTAGACATTTTTCTCTCTATTTTAATAAATACGGAATATTTACGTGGATTGCATCTGTTGGACAGTCTTTTTCACACGGCATGCAATACCAACATTCATCAAATTGCATAAAGGCTTTCTGGGTAACTGGATCAATTGCCAACAAATCCATTGGGCAAACATCTACACATACGGTACAACCTTTGTCTGCAATACATTTATCTTCATCGACTAAAACGGGTGCAACGGTGCGGTGTTGAACTTCTTTAAATATTAGGGCCATATTTTTTCCTGATTCATCTGTCAAAAGCATTGATTTAGCGACCTGCCTTAGATTGCTTCGGCTGCTTTCAAAGGTTGATCTTTTTGAATACGTAATTGGTTATAAGAATCTTTTTCTTGTGCCTCGATTGGCACAACATAAGGTTCAACTGGTTTTTTAAAGCTAACCATGTTGTCGTTTTCATCTTTTTTAAGATGCGTATGGCAGAACCAATCGCTATTATTTGTTGCTGGAAAATCAGCACGATAGTGATACAGCCCCCAACGACTTTCAGTTCGGAATAATGAAGCGCGTGCAGCCATTTCAGCACAGTCACGAATGAAGGAGACTTCAGCTGCTCGCATAAGTTCATGTGGGTTGTTGGCTTTAATCTGCGCGATATCGTGTTTGATTTCTTCAAAACGACGTAAGCCAATTTCTATTTTTTGTCGTGTTTTAGGGGGTTGTAGATAGTCATTCACAAATCGACGTAATTTGTATTCGACTTGATCTGCTGGTAAACCTTCTTTTACTTCTAGTGGTGCATAAATTCGTGCTTTTTCAGCCTCAATGTCTGCCTGATTCAGCTCACCCGAATCAATATCTGTAACATATTCTGCGGCATTCTCACCAGCGAACCAACCATAGGTAAATGCGCCCAACATATAGTTATGAGGAACCGCAGCCATATCACCAGCGCTGTATAAGCCTTTTACAGAAGTCTCTGCTTTCTCATTGACCCAAACACCAGAAGCACTATGTCCACTACAGAAACCAATTTCTGAGATATGCATTTCCACCATATCTTTGCGGTAATCTGTGTCACGTCCTTCATGGAAACGACCGCGACTTGGACGTTCATTCGTATGTAGAATTTCTTCAATTGTTTGAATCGTTTCTTCAGCTAAATGATCCATTTTCAAGAATACAGGACCATGACCACTCTGTAATTCTTGATAAAACTCCCACATCATCTGACCACTCCAGTAGTCACACTCAATGAATCGTTCACCTTTACTGTTTGCCGTATAACCACCTAAGGGGCCTGTTACATAGGCACATGCTGGACCGTTATAATCTTTAATTAACGGGTTGATTTGGAAGCATTCTAAGTTCGATAACTCTGCGCCAGCATGGTACGCCATGGCATAGCCATCACCTGCATTGGTTGGATTCTCATAAGTTCCCATGAGGTAACCAGAAGACGGTAAACCTAAACGTCCTGCTGCACCACAACATAAAATTGTAGCTTTGGTTTTAATGACATAGAACTCTCCCGTTCTACAGTCAAAGCCAAGTACGCCATTGATCGCACCCTGCTCATTTTTCAATAATTTGGTGGTCACGATGCGATTATTAATTTTGACTTGGACACGTTTCATTTGGCGATACAGGACTTTCTTTACATCATGCCCTTCAGGCATCGGTAATACGTAAGCACCCATATGATGAACTTTCTTTACCGCAAATTCGCCCGTCTCATCTTTTTCGAACTTGATGCCCCACTGATCTAATTGCTGAATCGTGGTAAAACTATGTTTTGCGTAAGCATAGATGGTGTTTTGATTCACAATGCCATCATTGGCAATCGTGATTTCTTTGGTGTATTGCTCGGGTGTGGCATATCCTGGGATGACTGCATTGTTTAGACCATCCATCCCCATAGAAATAGCACCACTGCGTTTCACATTAGCTTTTTCAATCAGTAAAACACTTAAATTGGGATTCGCTTGTTTCGCTTTAATTGCTGCCATTGGACCTGCGGTGCCGCCACCGATCACTACAATGTCATACTCTAAATATTTGGTATCCATAAGATTCCTTTTGCTTTTTTCTAGCTGCATTAACGGAAAATGCGTAATTGGTACTGGAAACTTTCACCTGAGAAATACAGGTATTCATAATCAATAGGTTGGTTTTTTACATCGTGCGTTAAACGTTCAACACGTAAAATAGGTGTGTTCACATCTACCGCAAGTAGTTGTGCAAGCTCATCATCAGCTTGAATGGCATCAATATTTAAATCGGCATAACCAAGTGGAATAGATAAGTCACGCTCAATCGCACTAAAAATATCAGTACTGCGTAAATCCACTTCTTTCTCTACTAATTGTTCACCTACCGTTGCAGGTAAATAAGTCAATTCAAATGACACAGGTTCATTATTGAGTAAACGAACTCGTTTAATTTCTACAACTTGACTACGTACAGAAATTTTCAGTTTAGATGCGACTTGTATAGGGGCTTCAATGAATTTTACAGAAAGCACTTCATTTAAAATTTGATGTCCTGTGTGAGACATGGCTTCAGCAAAACCCTGTAATTGAGTAATGTTTTGGTATGCCTTTGGCTTACTCACAAAAGTACCTTTGCCATGAACTTTGAATACCAGCCCTTCTTGTGACAACTTATGTAAAGCTTGACGCACTGTGATACGGCTTACACTGAATAATTCTGAAAGCTCGTTTTCTGAAGGCAATTGACTTAGCGGAGGATATTCACCCTGTTGAATTTTGCTCTGCAATTGTTCTTTCACTTGTTCATACAAAGGCTGCTGGCTATTTTTGCTGGTAAGATCAGACATGTTTAATCAACTTGTTATAACAACTTGAGCAAACAATAATTAATGTTCTAAAGAAATGGAAATACCAAGATGTGATTTATTTATGAAAATTAACGATGAAAAATAAAATAAGTGTTTATTATTTAAAGTAATTTATTATTATTAAAAAAATATAAGATAGATAATCTAAATAATGGTTCATGAACCAGTGATTATAAAATTTGTTATTAAAGATATATAATTTACTGATATTTAAATAAAAATATTGATGATTATTTTATGAACTAGACCTTAGGTAAACATAAGTTAAAGAAGTACACCATACAATAAGTTCATATTTACTTTCCTCTTACGTTATTTCAATTCCCATAAATAGTTGTCCATAAAAATTAATTTTGAAATTTTCAACAGAAATTGAAGCTAAAAATGAAATTAGAGCTTTTGACAGACATTTCATTTTTAGCTTTAGGTTATGCGTCGACTGAGTTTATTCCATTGACTGTGAATCTACTTCAAGTATTCCGAGATCATCGGCTGTTAGGTTTAATCTAAGTGCTTTACTAAAACTTTCTATTTGCTCTACAGTCGTTGCACTGGCAATCGGTGCGGTAATCCCTTCTCGAGTTAAAATCCAAGCCAAAGCAACATCTGCAGGTTGGACCTGATGCTGTTCAGCGACAATATCAAGCGCATTTAAAATACGTTCACCTCGCGCTGTAAAATATTTGCCTAAACTGTCTGCACGTTTACTACTTTTGATCTGTTCTAAATTACGGTATTTACCGGAGAGGAAACTGCTCGCAAGACTGTAATAGCTTACTACACCAATCTCATGTTCAAGACAAATCGGTTTGAGCTGCTCTTCAAAACCTTGGCGGTCATAGAGATTATATTCCGGTTGGAGTACTTGATAATGCGGCACATTAATCTGTTTTGCGGCATCGATCGATTGCTTTAATTGGGTCGCATCTAAATTAGAGGTTCCATAAGCACGAATTTTCCCTTGCTGTTTGAGCTGGTCAAAAGCAGCTAAGGTTTCTTCATAAGGTGTATTTTCATCTGGCCAATGGGCAAAATATAAATCAATGTAGTCAGTATTCAGACGCTTAAGTGAATCTTCCACCGCTTGCATAATCCAGCGTTTAGATAAGCCTTGATGTCCTGAAATCCCCATATCCAGACCGACTTTAGTAAAAAGGACTATATCATCGCGTTTCCCTGGTTTTTGTTTTAGCCATTCTCCTATAATGCTTTCAGACTCACCACCTTGATTGCCTGCTGCCCAGATCGAATAAAAATCTGCAGTATCAATCGCATTAAAACCATGATCTATAAAAGCATCAAGTACCTTAAAGCTTTGCTGTTGATCTATGGTCCAACCAAATACGTTACCACCAAATACAACCGGTACAATTTCTAAGCCTGTATTTCCTAAAATTCGTTTTGTCATTTTATATCCTCATCATGTAATAAATATACATATCAACTTATTGAATTTTAAAAACATATCGATAAGGTATAGTCTATATATAGAATTTTAAAAATCCATATTTTTGCCTAAGATTATCCATTTTATGGATAAATGAATGAGCATTTTTATAAATACTAGAATTTAAGTGAATGACTTGGAAATTGGATAAAGATTAGAAGAAATCGGATAGAGTGAAGTGGCGTATCCCTGTTCAATCGAGAAAAAGCAATTGATTGAATGGAGGGGTAAAATGAGCTCAAAAACCAATATTGAGTGGCAAAATTTTGTCGAAAGTTGTGTCGATTTCCGTCCTCAAGATGGCGTGTTTCGTATTGCGCGTGACATGTTCACTGAACATGACCTTTTTGAACTGGAAATGCAGCATATTTTTGAGAAAGTCTGGATTTATGCCTGCCATGAAAGTGAAATTCCCAACAATCATGACTTTGTCACCGTACAAATTGGCCGTCAACCGATTATTGTCAGCCGTGATGGCAAAGGTGAATTACATGCCTTAGTGAATGCCTGTGAACACCGTGGTGCAACCCTGACCCGTGTAGCAAAAGGCAATCAATCTACCTTTACCTGTCCCTTCCACGCATGGTGTTATAAATCAGATGGTCGTTTGGTGAAAGTCAAAGCACCTGGTGAATATGCACCAGACTTTGATAAATCGACACGTGGCTTAAAACAAGGACGTATTGCCAACTACCGGGGCTTTATTTTTGTAAGCCTGGACACCACAGCCAACGATACCCTTGAAGACTTTCTGGGCGACGCCAAAGTCTTTCTAGATTTAATGGTAGAGCAATCCCCTACCGGTGAACTTGAAGTCCTGCCAGGTAAATCAAGCTATACCTTTGCAGGCAACTGGAAACTGCAAAATGAAAATGGCTTAGATGGCTATCATGTCAGCACCGTACATTACAATTATGTCTCTACAGTTCAGCACCGTCAGCAAGTCAATGCAGCCAAAGGCAATGATCTGGATACACTCGACTACAGTAAATTAGGTGCAGGCGATGCACAGACTGATGATGGCTGGTTTAGCTTTAAAAATGGTCATAGTGTACTGTTCAGTGATATGCCCAACCCGACAGTTCGCCCGGGTTACAGTACCGTCATGCCGTACTTGGTAGAAAAATATGGTGAAAAACGCGCTGAATGGGCCATGCATCGTCTACGCAACTTAAATCTCTATCCAAGCCTGTTCTTTATGGATCAAATTAGCTCGCAACTGCGTATTGTGCGTCCTGTTGCCTGGAACAAAACTGAAGTCATTAGTCAATGTATTGGCGTCAAAGGTGAATCGGCTGAAGCACGTCGCAATCGTATTCGCCAGTTTGAAGATTTTTTTAATGTCTCAGGACTCGGTACTCCAGATGATTTGGTTGAATTCCGTGAACAACAACGTGGCTTCCAGGCACGTTTAGAACGTTGGAGTGATATCTCTCGTGGACACCATACTTGGTGCTATACCCAGAACCATAATGCCAAAGCCCTAGATATTCATCCGGTGATGATTGGTACTGAATTTACCCATGAGGGACTGTATGTCAATCAGCATGGTCATTGGAAACAACTCATGCTGCAAGGTTTAAACCAATGTGCATTAAAAATGACAGATGAGGATTTAATTGTCGCAACAGGCGAAGCATGCACCAAAGAATCATGTTCTGTAGAGGGAGTTTAAATCATGTCAATGGAATTACAATTTGCAGTCAGCCAGTTTTTATATCGTAAAGCAGCATTTTGTGATGCATATGATTGGGATGCTTACCTGAATCTTTATGATGAAGACAGCGAGTACCATATTCCCCAGTGGATTAATGAACATGAATATGTCCAAGATCCAAACCAAGGCTTGTCTTATATTTATTATGAAGACCGTACCGGCCTAGAAGACCGTGTGTTCCGCATCCGTACCGGTAAAGCGGCCTCAGCAATGCCCTTACCGCGTACAATACATAGTATTAATAACATTCAAGTTCGAGAACTTGAAGATGGTTTGTTACAAGTGACCGCCAATTGGAATACATTTTATAATCGTCAGGGTTTAGAAGGCTATTTCTATGGTTTAGTGACCTATACCCTGCGATGTACTGAAAATGGAGATTTCCGTATTCGCCGTCAACATATCTTATTACTGAATGACAAAATCGATTCTGTACTCGATTTCTATCATGTCTAAGGAGCTGAGTATGGGACATTCTGCAGCACTCAACTTTGCCGATGGCAAAACATTTTTCATTGATGTGCAAGATCATGAACTTCTGCTTGACGCCGCAGTGCGTCAAGGAATCACTCTACCTTTAGATTGCCGTGAAGGTGTTTGTGCGACCTGCCAGGGCCAATGTGATTCAGGTCAGTATGAGCAAGACTATGTCGATGAAGATGCATTGACTGAACAGGATTTAAAAGACCGTAAAATCTTGGCCTGCCAGACACGTCTGAAATCGAATGCTACGTTTTATTTTGATCATGCTTCTACCTTCTGTCAGGCGGGTGAGGCATTAAAAGTTCAGGCCACAGTGACTGCATTGGAATGGGCATCTGATGAAACGGTCATTTTAAAATTAGATGCAAGTCATCATCCTCAACCGATTCAGTTTTTAGCAGGACAATATGCCCGGATCTATGTTCCTGAAACAGGTGGATACCGGGCCTATTCTTTTGCTCATGCACCCACTGCGAATAACCAACTGCAATTTTTAATTCGCTACCTGCCTGATGGTTTAATGGGACAGTTTTTAAAATCACGTTGTCAAGTTGGACAGTCTTTGGAGCTTGAAGTGCCCTTTGGCAGCTTTTATTTAAGAGAATCCGAGTCAGACCAGACCCTTTACTTTATTGCAGGTGGTACAGGGCTTTCCACTTTTCTAGCGATGCTCGATCAGATGCTACCGAGTAATCAAGCGATTCATCTATATTATGCGGTGCGTCATGAGGTACATCTTTGTGAACAAGAACGTATTGCTTCCTATAAGGCAAAATTTCCAAACCTGCTTTACCAGCCGGTAATTTCCCGGCCAACTGATAATTGGCAGGGTTTACAAGGTTATGTACAGGATCATTTAGCTCCTGATCAATTAAAAAACAATGCTTTCGATATGTATGTATGCGGTCCCCCTGCATTAGTTGAGGCATTGAAATCACATTTAGCTGAACATCGTATTGAAAACTGTCATTTTTATAGTGAGAAATTTATTGCCGCTGCAGGTCAACTGGATGCAGCATAGAATTTAAGTTTTTTATATTTTTTATTTACCAAATAGCTGCCTACTTAAACCTGAGTTGGCAGCTATTTATATTTTAAAAATATTAAAATAATACAAATATTTGGAACGAAAATTGCAATCACTTAAGTAGATTTTTTTAATCACTTGATTTGGTATTTAAGATGAACGCAGCTGCCCATTTGTTAAAGCATAGCATCCATGCTTCTACGCACTCGATTGATACAGCCAATCAATGCCTTAATCAGATCATTGGCCCACATGAATTAGTAGATTTATCACATGAAGAACCTTTAAATTTCAGTTTTAAAGGTGAACAAATGGGTGGCATCATCATAGGTGACTTGATCTATGGTAAGGATGTCGTATTTAAGACCCAGCATCAGCAAGATATGCACTTTTATTGCATTACCCGCCCTAAAATCGGGAAACCTGTTTTTCGTCAGGAACATGGTGTCTTTGAAGCCAGCCAAGGTAATGCGGCCATTGTGTCTCCATTCGATAAATTTGAAATTGAGATTAAACGAGACTGCGTACAATCCTTTATTTCAATCTCTAAACCATTGCTTGAAAACACGCTTTCGGATTTAATTCAACGACCTCTAGATGCGCCGATCGAATTCAACCATATCATGTCAGTACAGAATGAGCGAATTAATGCATGGTGGAATTTACTTGAATATTTCGGCTCATATAGCAGACAGAATATGAATTTTGATTGCTTAATGAATGAAATAAAGTATGATTTTGAAAAGATTTTGGTGAAGTCGTTATTACTGTCACAACCCCATAATTATAGCCAGTTACTTGCTGACAATCACCACAATAACCCGGAATTTCTTCAACGCGCTGTACACTATATTCACAACAATATTCAGCATAATATTTGCAGTGAAGATCTTGAGCGGATCTCGGGTGTATCTAAGCAAAAACTTTCTAAAGCCTTTCGTGACCGTATGAAAGTATCCTTTAACAGTTATATTCGCCATTACCGCTTAAAGTGTATTTACCAGGAATTGTCCTTGGCACAGGATAAAAAGAACATTACCAGTATCGCCATGAAATGGGGTGTGAATCATTTGGGCCGTTTTTCGATTGAATATAAACAGCAATTTGGTGAAAGCCCGAGTGATACCATTCGTAAATCAATACTGCAACAGCAAGTGCTCTTAACACGACGATAAGTTCTTTTAATTTTCTACTTTGGGAATTATATATATTTAAATATATTTTCTTTTTTATAAGTTTCTAAAAAGAGGTCAAATTGAGACCTCTTTTTACATTACAAAGATGTACTCTTAGAAATGATAAGCTGCCCGAATCATTGGCACGCTTGCAGTTGCACCCTTACCTGCCTCACCTTTTGTATCATTCCCGTATTTATTTTTCCAGTATTGATAAGCTGGACCTATTTTAAAGGTTTGTGCTTTGGTACCGAGTGCATTGCCAATATCATACATAATTGAGGTATCAATGAAGGTTTCAGGCTTGGTATCTCCACCAAACTCATTTTTTCCTTTTTCACTCATCCACACCGCAATACCATTAAATTCTAATCCTGTTTTTTGTATTGGAAGCCCCCAAGAAAGTTGTAATGCCAGGTATGGATCATAGGTATATTTACTATCAATCACATTTGGTTTATTACTTTCATAATAACCCAAAACATTGAAGTTCAAGAACCCTGGCACATCAAACATAATACTTGGACCTGCAACAACCATTTCACGATTAGAGCCGTAATCATCATTTTTAGTGTTCCAGTCACCACCGATGATAAAGCCGATTCCCCGTAGAAAATCTGGTTTGTCTTGAAGAACGCCGAAGATTTTTTCATAGTCGAAGGTATGTCGGTAAATCACATAAGCTTCCTGAGCACCTTCGCCAGATACATTGCCATTTGGTTCATTATTCGACTGATGGAGGTTAACCTGAAAGAAATTGCTGCCATATTTATAACCACTGACATGCACCAATGAAATAATATGCTTATCAATTTCAAAGGCGCTCCCATCCCCATTGTTTTTAAACGGTTCTGAAAACTCTGTTCCATAACTGAGTGCAATGGAAGTATCACTCCACTCTGCCGCCTGTGTACTTATACTTGCTGCAACGATTAAACCAAACCCCAAGCCTTTCAAGGCTATATTCAGAAATTGCATGTATAACATTTCCTTTTTTACAGTGCATAAAAAAAGCCAATCGTTATAACGATTGGCTTGATGAAAATTAACGTAACCCTTTTGCTTCTAGCAGTGGCAGGACGTTGTCACGGAAGTAAGGGAATTCTTCGACATAATCCAGGAAAGATAAAGTGGTTCCACTAAAGCCTGCTTGATGTAAGGCTTCAATGCTCTGTACCACCTGTTCTGGTGTCCCGACCAATGGGAAACCACCATGACCTACAGCCATACGGTCACGTAATTGCTGACGGATTTCTGCAGGAAAGCTTTGCGCATGGGCAAACATGAGGTTCATCAGGTTATCCAAGGCTGGAATATCCGCATTATCTAGCTGACGTTGCCATTCAGCTTGAGCTTCTTCTAAAGTGGGACGGCAAATGACATGCGAGAATGTCATCACATTAGTAGTACGCCCTCTCTCTAGACCAGCTTGCTTCAGTTCAGTGACTTCTTCAGCAGAACGGACCAAGTCTGATACGGGTGTAAATAAAAAGTCTGCATTATTGATAGCAAAGTCACGTCCATTTTTTGAGCCTGCTGCATTAAAAATAGGCGGTACAAAATTAGGACGGGGCTTACCATAGCTGTTTTTGGTTTTAAAATACTTGCCATCGAAGTCAAATGGCTCTTCACTTGCCCAAACTTTCTTGATCAGGTCATACCATTCTTGCGCATAGCCATAGCGTGTTTCATGATCATCCGGCAGCTCTAAACCAAGTGCGTCATATTCAGGCTTGTTCCAGCCTGCGACAATATTTAAACCCACACGGTCCTGACCAATTTTAGACATGGTGGCAATTTGTTTTGCGACCGCCATAGGATGATTCACTGCAGTCTGAATCGTGGCAAATACAACAAGATTTTTAGTACAGGCTAAAAGTGCCGATGCCCAGGTAATGGTTTCAAGTACCGTCCCCTGGAAATCCTTTTCACCACCATAACCGGTAAAACGTGCGATGGGCAGCATAAAGTCGATCCCCGCCTCATCAAGGAGTTGAGCTAACTTTAAATTTTTCTCCCAGCTTGCATCCCAACCTTCAGGCAATTTTGAAATGGTCATACCACCAGAACAGTTGCTCGCAAAAGTGCCTAACAGGAATTTATTGGTTTCTAAAAATGGATGTTTAGACATGACTTCCCCCTGACACTGAGCTCAAAGCGCAATGTCTGTAAATAATTAAATTGATTTAGATAAGAATAGAGTTAATCAAGCACATTGTTCTAAATGGACAGGATGAAGCTGTGCTTGATGGTATTTACCGTTATGGAATAACAAAGGTTTTCCGACATTCATGCTGCAGTGTTCAATTTGGCCGAGGATAATATAATGATCGCCCGCTTCAACCCATTGATAGTTTTTGCATACTAAAGTTGCTAATGCATCAGATAACACAGGAATACCTAGAACATCTTCTACCTGATCAACAGAATTAAACTTATCAGCTGCAGATTTGGCGAAATGATTAGCGGTTTGCTCTTGCTGTTCATTTAAGATATTAATGGCGAAATGCTCACATTCACGGAAATCATCTAGATTTGTTGCCGTTTTTGCAATATTCCACAAGATTAATGGTGGCTCTAAAGAGACTGATGTAAAAGAATTTGCCGTCATACCGACTTTACGTCCGTCTTGGCCAGTGGTTGTCACCACAGTTACGCCTGTTGCAAACTGACCCAATAAACCGCGAAGTTGTTTTTTATCTGCTTCTTCTGCCAAGAAACGTTCTGTTTTTTTCATATTTACTCCAGAATTTTAAGGAACAGATCAGCCTTGCTGAGGTCGACTGATCTACTCATTCAGTAATGCCCTAAGAAAAATCAGTCAATTGGTTTCCCTTCACTTGATGGCCAGGTTGGCATCAATTCATTAGACGGTAAGGTTTCATCAAGAAGTTTGTGTGCAGTAATCGCACCTGCTATTGGTAAACCAGTTGGATCAATCAAACCGAGCTGTACCAATAGACTCGCCTGATCCCAGTAAATATGTTCATGACATAGTTTTGGACCACGGAATTTAATAACACCCAGCATCGGAATTTCGACAAATTTTCCGGTGGGTTTGATACCAGGAATAAGCCAGTCGATTTCCTGATCATGAGTAAAGCGCATGATGAATTCATCCACCACTTGCGTAACACCTACAGTACGGGAAATCGAGATTAAGCTCATATCCTGTGGGTTGTTGTGTACAAAGTGGTGACGGTAGAAACGTGATAACTGTGCATAACCCACACCGCCAGTCAGTGTTGGAATATGATTTACATAGGGTTCTGCCACCATCGTCGCCATCGTTGCTGGGACATCACGGGTTTCGAATTCGTATTTGCAGTGATCTTCCCACAATGCTTCTAGGTCGTACTCAGGACCAATCGCTTTACGCAATGCAGTGACTGTACGTTCATGAGCAATTAAAGCACTTGGTTTGTGGTAATGATCAGCATGTGGGCGGGCAAAGGCATGATCAACATTTGGGTAAAGGAACGTTTTCACATTCTTTTTATGTGCCGATAATGCATCGGTGATTTGGGTACGTGCCTCAGCTGAACAGAATTGGTCAAGTTCAGCCATATGTAACACAAGCTTGCCCTGAATATTCCGCGCTTCATCCAGGTTATTTTCGATCCCGACGCCGTAATAGCCCACAGCACATGCCACTTCAGGCAAACGGCACGCAGCCAGATACGCTAATTTACCGCCAAGACAATACCCAACGACACCTAAGCCGGCTTCTGCATCACATACATCTAAAGTTTTTAAGGTGGCAAGCGTGTCTTTAATATCTTCAATACCAAGATTTTCATCAAAGCCTTGATAAAGCTCAAATGCTTTTGCGAAATCAGCTTCGGTATAACCCAGTTCAATGCCTGCCTGAGTACGCCAGAATAAATCTGGAACCAATACGGTATAACCTTCTTCCGCAAGGAAATCAGCTTTTTCACGCATTACACTGTTGATGCCAAAGATTTCCTGACATAAAACAATTCCTGGACCCTTGCCAGCTTCTGGTACAGCAAGATAAGCATTGAATTTTTTATCCCCGTTTTCAATCGCAATATAAGAACCTGTCATTCTCTGATCTCCTCTATCTTGAATTTATCTTGTAGGTTAAAACCCCCAAAAACTATCCATAAAATTTGTACGTTTTATCCGTTTTCATGAAGTTTTTAACGTGACAGATTCTAGCTTATAGCTGAAAATTTATTTCAAATCATATATATAGTTATAAATCCTAAAAATGGATGCATAGCTGCGATTTTTTGGATAGTGGAAATTTCTATTCTTTCGTTCAATCAAAGTTAAATAAACAAAGTGCACTTTTTTTTCACGCTTTGTTTTCATCATCAATTAAAAAATAGTAGAACGAAGGAGTGAGCATGCAAATAATTCAACCCCAGCATATTATTGACCGAGAGAAACTTTCCCCTTTCCAGTGGATGGTCTTTGCTTTCGGCTTTTTGGTCTTTTTTTGTGATGGTTTAGATACCGGTATTATTGGTTTTATTGCACCTCAGCTCATTGAAGACTGGGGAATCAGTAAGCCTGCGCTTGCGCCAGTGATGAGTGCGGCACTGGTAGGTATGTGTTTAGGCGCTTTATTTTCAGGTCCATTGGCAGATAAATTTGGACGTAAAGGTTTAATTGTCACGACTTGTATTCTATTTTCTGTTTTTACCCTTTTATGTGGATTTGCCAGCACCACAAATGAACTGATGTTGTATCGTTTTATTACTGGTCTCGGTCTGGGTGCGGCAATGCCGAATATCAGTACGCTAGTATCTGAATATATGCCCACAAAACGGAAGGCGTTTTTCACAGGGCTGGCAGGCTGTGGCTTTATGCTTGGAATTTCCTTTGGTGGGGTGCTTTCAGCTTATTTACTCGATCATTTTGGCTGGGAAATTGTCATTATGATTGGCGGTATTATTCCTCTTGTACTCGCAGTTATTTTATGCATGAAATTGCCTGAATCTGTGCAATATTTAGTAAAGAGTGATCAGTATGATCGAGCATGTGTCATTCTTAGTCAGATCGAAGGTAAACGTTTAAACCCTACTGCTAAACTATCTTTGGATGAGTCTCAATGCGAAACCACAGAAAATCCGGTTAAAGCACTTTGGGCTGGTTATCGCTGGAATTCGATCTTTTTATGGGTGTGCTGTTTTACCAGCCTATTGGTCTTTTATCTATTAACCAGCTGGATGCCGACCATTTTAAAAACAGCAGGACTCACGACACAGCAATTTAGTTTAATTGCTGCGATTTTTCCTTTTGGTGGCGTTGTCGGCGCCATCATCATGGGCTGGTATATGGATAAAGTAAAACCCACCAAAGTGATAAAATATTCTTATCTCATTGCTGTTCTATTTTTCATTATCGCAGGTTTGGTACATACTCATGTGCTCTTACTGGGAATAACAATTTTTCTGATCGGTGCTCTTTTGGCTGGTGCACAATCTTCTTTATTACCACTTGCCGCCATTACTTATCCGACATCCTGCCGTGCAGTAGGAGTTTCATGGATGCATGGTATTGGACGTACAGGTGCAATTCTTGGCGCTTTTTATGGTTCTTTGATTTTTAGTTATGAACTTGGACTGGCACAGATTTTCTTTCTATTGGCAATACCTGCAGCAATTTCATTCCTTGCTTTGTTGGCAAAAGTTATTTATGAAAATCGTCAAGCAACGTTAAAAGTAGAACCTATTGCTCAGCTTGAAACATCACAATCTTAATTAAAATTTAGACATGAAAAGAGATTACAGTAGAACTGTGATCTTTTTTAAATTTTAGTCGGTATATCTGACCTTGAGTTAAATATTTTTGTGATTTCAATTGAGAAGCTTTTTTATTTGCTGGCTTCTGATCACTAAAAATAATTTTAAAAACGATCAAGAGACTTTTACTTACATCATTTTATCTGAGCGAGGCATAAATCAGATAAGAACTTGAATATGCCAAGTTCATGAAGTAGATTTTTTGGAAAAATTATAAAAATACACATAAATTTTTGTAATATATAGAATTTTAATTAAATTAAATTATGAAGTGGTCTTTAGGTAAACATAAGTTAAATACCGTTTACCTAATAATAACTTCATATCCTTCTTTCTTAAATAAAAATTCAATAACTTAAGTGATTTCTATTTTACTTATAAAATATGATATGTTGACCTTAAGATTGAAAATTTGAATTGGTTATAAAGTTTTGACAAAAGCTAAAAGCAACAAATTGCTGATAAAAGATTTAATTATATATAAACGTAATGATGGCTTGAGCCTTTACTTCAGTCACTGGTACGGGAATAGCATTAGAATAGTAACGAGCTTTAAATGATTTAGTAATTGTACCTCCTGCTCCAATTATACCAAGACTGAAAAAGCTATTTGAACTCTCTATTACTTTAGGCGCAACTGGAAGTGGTATTCCATTATTATCTGTTATTTGTACCGCCACATTCGGAGAACCGTTTGTTACTGTATTTTTTAATAGCCCTGAATTGTTGCTGCTTCCTGATGAAGAGCTGTCTGTCAAAAGCGCCATAAGACTCTTGTTGACATCACTTGCATCACAACCGCTCACATTTACATTAAATGCCGTTTCACCTAAAGTTTTTCCAACGGAAGTAAACTCGGCTGTACGAACCGTTGGGAGTCTGACATTGATTGCTGCGCCACCATTCACTACACAAGTTGTTTTGGTAATCGTAAAAGTGGAATTGGACAATCTAATGATCGTGCTTGCAGATTGGAAAAGACCGCTAGTTGCTGTAAGTAATCCAAGCCTTGGATTATTAATAGTGTATTTCCCCTGTGCAAAAAGAATAGACGATATTTGTCTAGGAGAGTGGTGGCAGTCCAATTTCTCTTATAGCACTGAGTTTTTGTTCATTCGATACTTTTGAATCTGAGGGTGGATCATTAAACTCTTTTCAGTGCAACCCAATAACATTGCAATAACTAGAAAAAAACCTAGATTTTTCATAATGTTCCCCTTTGCATAAGGGGGAAACTTTACATTATATTTCAACTTATACTAAGGAATGAGAAAACAACTTTGTAAGATTATGTTAGATCGGCCAAAATTCTACTGAAATTGATACTACACGTAACAACCAAAAATCTCTCTCTAGAAAATCTCGTGCAAGATCAAATAATTCAGTTAACCGGTTGGCAAACCATGTAAATAGTACTGGCAATCCCTATCACCGCCAATATGGATATAAATATTTCTATTTTAGTCATCATAGTTATATTCTTAATCTCATTAGAATATATTTTATACGATTATTCTGAGTTAATTAGAATAGCAGTATATTACAAATACATTATATGTTCGATATTAAAAACCACTCTTTCGAGTGGCTTTACCTAATTGAATGTTTGTCCTACGGCGTAAATCATCATGGATATAATCATGACAGCTACAATAATTAATAAGATCTCAATTTTTGTCATTAGGAAGCTCTCCGACTTCTACAGCTATATTTTATATAATTCGAAAAGAAAGACCTATAATTAAAGCGTTACAAGGTTTTAAATTATAAAACTCTCTTGGAGAACAATTTTTTGATTTTTTATTAGATTGAAAATTAATATAAATGAAATCAATTTGATCAATATCATCAACCTATTCAATTATGCTTGAGACTTGAGAAGTTGACTTAGTAGGGGGTGAAAATTAAATATATAGGGTTGATATTCAACTTTAGCAATTAAAAAAATATGAAGCAGTATTCGAAGAATATTGTAAATATTCCTGATAAACCTGTAAGTTCATAATTTAAATGCTCTAATTGGTTGAGTTGATTTATTTTGTAACATCAAAATAACACCATTGTTTTAATGGTCAAATAAAAAATGACCTTTAATAACAAAGCTATTGAACATTTCCGGAAATTTGCGTCTTTATTTTGAGCATAAGTTGAAAATACCTGATGCAAACACTTGGTTTTATTTGGAAAAATAATGGTTATACTTTAATTAAAATGATAGAGAAGAATAGACCATGAAAGTGAACCTTTTACCTGTTTTACTGCTATCCTTTTCCGGTTGTGCTTGCCAGGGATCACAGCCTGAAGATAAGGTAAAGCCAATTATTACGTCCATAGAACAATCAGAAAATACTCTCGCTGGTTATATAAATCAGCTTGAATCAGATATTATCTCAGTTGAAAAGAAGAAAATAATTTTATGTGAAGATTATCCTCGTGAATTTGAAACCAATTTCTTATCTAATATGCTTAAGCTTGAGTCCTCTGAATACACAAAAGAGAGCCTCCTAAAAGATCTAAATTTAAATTTAAGCTATTATAAACATCTTAAGAATATTCAATGCTAGCCAACATGTAGAACTCTTGTCAAAACAGTATTTTAGCTTTTTTATTTTTAGTAAATTAAATTATTGGTGAATATCAGGGTTGGTTAGAATAACAGTAAATTATCAGACTATACGGAAATAGGTTCTCTCTATGCACAATGCAAATTTCAAGAATTTTGAAGAAGCTGGCCAGGCCATTTTAAAATTTTTATCTCACCGATTTGGATTTAAGTTATGGATGATTACCCGTACGGAGGGTAATGACTGGATTGTACTGTTGAGTGAAGACAATGGTTATGACATTAAGCCTGGGCAAGTGTTTAATTGGGCTGATTCTTTCTGCTCACAAATGGTACTAAATAATGCGCCGCGTATAGTTCCCTACTCACCTGATATTCAAATATATGCGAATGCACCAATAAATCAGCTAGTTACTATTCAAGCTTATATTGGTCAACCTCTTTTAAAAGAAGATGGCTCACTGTTTGGTACCCTCTGTGCGATTGATCCTGAACCTCAATCTAAAATTCTTGTTGAAGATACTCCACTATTCGACCTCATAGCCAAAGTGCTTAGTTATACGATTCAGGCTGAATTAAAAGCGGCTGAACATGTGCGTAGAGCTGAACGGTTTGAATTGGAAGCATTGTCTGACCCAATGACTGGGCTTTTTAATCGTCGTGCTTGGGACCGTTTAATTGAATTAGAAGAAGAGCGGTGCAAACGCTATGGGCATCCTACCGCTGTATTAATGATAGATCTTAATGATCTTAAGATTACAAATGATAGCCTGGGACATACGGCGGGTGATGATCTAATCCAGAGAATGGCACTCACTCTAAAGGATATAGTCCGTAGCAATGATATTGTTGCTCGCTTAGGTGGTGATGAGTTCGCTGTACTCAGCATAGAAACCAATCTGGAAAATGCTAAAAGACTTGTATCAAGAATTCAAAAGGCTTTCGCAGAAGCTGGTATTAGTGCTGCAATTGGCATGGCAATGCGTAATCCGACATATGGGTTATCAACTGCCATCATTGAAGCAGATAAAAATATGTATCAGAATAAATCATTCATTAAATCTGGTAATTATTGATCAAAGTCAGCAACCCGATAGGAGCCTGTTTAAATTTAACCTGGTTGGTTCCCAATGAAACATTGCTTATAAATAGTTCAGCCACCCTCCCCGTAGCAACAAGCCGACATATTTTAGGGTCAGCTTGTTTTTAAGCAGTTTTGAATAAAAGATGGCACTGATAGAAATAATTATTTAACAGGTTTCTATAATGCCTATCTTTTATAAGCTCTAATTCGTAGTGTTAATATTCCTGTTGCACCAATAGTTTAGAGTTTTGTTGGTGCTTATTTATCCAGAGATACAGTATCGGCAACAGGACTAAAGTAAGCAAAGTTGATGAAATAATCCCGCCAATCACCACAGTTGCCAAGGGTCTCTGTACTTCCGCACCAGTTCCTGTGGCAAGAGCCATGGGTACAAAACCAAGTGAAGCCACACAAGCGGTCATCAGCACAGGGCGTAAGCGTAAGATCGCCCCTCTCCACACGGCTTCCTCTAAACTGTATTGATGTCTTAACTCTTTAATAAACGTCAACATTACAAGTCCATTCAGTACGGCGACACCTGACAATGCAATAAATCCAATACCTGCTGACATCGATAATGGAATATCACGAAGCCAAAGGAACAATACTCCACCTGTCAACGCAAAAGGTACACCGGTAAAAACAAGAAGGCTTTCTTTAACATTATGGAAAACAACCATAAGTAGAATAAAGATTGTCAGTAAGGCAAGTGGAATCACTATTTGCATACGTGATCTGGCTGAAGCCAGATTTTCAAATTGCCCACCATATTCAATCCAGTAACCACTTGGCAGCTCATAATTTTTCACTTGCTTTTGTAGTTCTGCGACATATGATCCTAAATCACGCCCGTCAACATTGGTCGTCACGACAATACGACGCTTACCGTTTTCACGACTGACCTGATTCACACCTTCAATCGTACTCACCATCGCAACATCCGCCAATACAATCTGTCCACCATTTGGAAGCTGTAAGGGCAACTGAGCAACACTTGCAAGATTACGGTCCTCATCACTTAAACGAACCACAAAATCAAAGCGTCGGTCACCTTCTAGAATCTCGCCTACACTTTGACCGCCGATACTTGCTGCAACGAGATCTTGAATTGAGCGTACGCTCAAGCCATATTGTAAAGTGCCTCGGCATAACACAAATAAGAGGCAATCTTCGCATCCTCTGGTGTCAGTACCCGGTGCATCGGGTCAATATACTGCTGTAACCAATCCCACACTGGTAATCCTTCTGCCGTGCCACGCAATAAACCGGAATGACAATGGGTATTGATCAAGCCCGGCATCAGGATTGTTTGTGGGTAATCCTCAATGAGCGCCTGTGGATAGCATTGAGTTAACTGTGCCAATGTACCCACTGCTTTTATTTGTTCGCCCTCAATCAGTATCGCGCCATTTTTAATGCATTCATTCTGCACATTCATGGTGAGGACATAGGAAGCTGTTAAAATTTTCATGATTTATACTCAAATCTATTCTATTTATGATGAATGGTTGCGGTTATGGCACGAAGGTTTTACCTAAAGAAGATGGTAAATTCATTTTCAACACTTTTTTATTCCGCGAAATCATGACTAGCACCACAATGGTGGCTATATAGGGCAATGCGGCAAGCAACTCATTCGGCACCTTAATTCCAAGCGCCTGGGCGTGAAATTGTAAAATGGTTACGCCACCAAACAGGTAAGCGCCGAGCATTAAACATGTGGGTTTCCACACCGCAAACACCACCAGTGCAATGGCAATCCAGCCGCGACCTGCCACCATATTTTCAATCCACATCGGGGTATACACGGTTGATAAAAATGCCCCGCCAACCCCTGCCATCAAACCGCCAAAAAGTACTGCGCCATAACGAATCGCCAACACGTGATAACCCATGGCATGCGCACTTTCCGGTGATTCTCCAACTGCTTTAAGCAATAAGCCCAAACGGGTTTTAGCCAAGACAAACCACACCAGAAAAAAGCTCAAGATGGACAGATACACCACATAGTTTTGCTGGAATAAAATCGGACCCAATACTGGAATATCCGCTAATAGTGGAATATTAAAATTAGCCAGACCCGGTAAAGCCATACTGACGTAGTTCTGACCCAAAAATGCAGAGATACCGAGTCCAAAAATGGTTAAAGCCAAACCACACGCGGATTGATTGGTACTTAAAGACAAGGTAAAAAAGGCAAAAATCAGGGCCATCAGCATGCCTGCCAGACCACCCATCAATAAGGCACTTAACACACTGGCATCATATTGCGCAGCAAAGGCAAAACCTGCAATTGCACCGACCAGCATCATCCCTTCTACTCCAAGATTAATCACACCAGTCCGCTGTGTGACCAATTCCCCCAGACCTGCGAAAATCAGTGGTGTTGCTGCCGCAACAGTACCTGCAAGAATTGCAGTTATTTCTAAAGCCATATCATGCTTCCTTTTGCTGTAGACAACATTGGGTTAGAGGGTGGTTGCTGTGGGCTGAGGGACTGGTGGCGCCATTTTTTTGCTAAAACGGTAACGGTTTTCAATTAATGCATCGGAAGCCAGCAGGAAAAATAACAGCAGACCCTGGAAGATACCGGTAATCGCGACCGGAATCTGGAGCTGCATTTGTGCCATTTCACCGCCCAGATAAATCAGCGCCATAAAACAGCCTGACAGCACAATACCGATGGGGTTCAAACGCCCGAGATAGGCCACGATAATCGCTGCATAGCCATAACCTGGGGACAGGTTCGGATTCAGCTGACCAATAGGTCCAGCCACTTCACAGAGTCCGGCAATACCTGCCATCATTCCGGAAATCACCAGACTCATCCAAATGGCTTTGGAGGAAGAAAAACCTGCGTATTTTGCAGCTAAAGGTGCCTGACCGCTGACTTCCAGTTTATAGGCCGTCAGACTTTTACGCATAAAGACCCAAAACAGGAAAACTGCAAAAAGAGTGATAAAGATAGAGGCATTAATGCGTGTGCCTTCTACAATGAATGGCAGCGTCGCACTCTCACTAAAAACGACTGATTGTGGAAAATTCATCCCTTCAGGATCACGCCAGGGACCATTGACCAGGTATAGCAACACACATACTGCAACATAATTCATCATCAGGGTGGTCAGGGTTTCTTCAGCATTAAAATGGGTTTTCAGTAAGGCAGGAATTGCACCCCAGAGTGCCCCACCAAGTGCGCCCATGACGATCATTAACGGGAGAATCCACCAGCCGATTTGATCATGAAATAAAATCGCAATACCACCGCCAAAAATTGCCCCGATGGTAAGCTGACCTTCAGCACCGATATTGAATAATTTGGCGCGGAATCCGACCGCCAGTCCCAAGGCAATCAGAATCAGAGGCCCGGCTTTCACTGCCAGCTCACTCCAGCCATAAGATGATGTCAGCGGTTCAATAAAGAAAATGTACATGGCTTGCGCGGGATTAATCCCCAACATTAAAAACAGAATACTGCCGACAATCAGCATGGCCAGCAGCGCAATGAGCGGTGAAAGCCACTTCATGATGTGAGATGGATGTTCACGCGGTTCCAGTAAATGCATGTCGCTTTCCTCTCAATTTA
Source organism: Acinetobacter sp. 197 (assembly GCF_048148385.1). Taxonomy (NCBI): domain Bacteria; kingdom Pseudomonadati; phylum Pseudomonadota; class Gammaproteobacteria; order Moraxellales; family Moraxellaceae; genus Acinetobacter; species Acinetobacter sp. 197. The sequence goes on along the minus strand of NZ_JAYWZK010000004.1, from coordinate 196,492 downwards.
TAGATTTATTATTGACTGTATTAAGCATGAGCCTGCTGCTCCTCTACTATGATCGCAGTGTCATGGCTTGGAATACCTGACATCAAGACTCCAACATTCTCAGTATTGGTTCCATGAGTAGGTATGGCTGGAGATAGTTCACCATTGGCCAATACGCAGAGACGATCACTGATTTCAAACAGCTCTTCGAGTTCTTCTGAAATCACCAAAATGGCAACACCTTGTCGAGAGAGATCAATCAGGGTTTGCCGGATAAACATGGACGCGCCGACATCTACGCCCCAGGTCGGTTGGGCCACAATCAGGAATTTCGGGTTTTGCAGAATTTCCCGGCCGACAATAAATTTTTGTAGATTTCCACCGGACAAGGAACGTGCTTCTGCCTCTGGGCCACTGGCTTTCACCCCGAATTTTTCAATACAGTGCTGGGCAAAAAGCTTACATTGTGCAAACTTGATTAATCCCCATTGCGTCAGATTCTGCCGAAATGCAGTCAGCAAGGCATTCTGGGACAGCGTCATGTTCGGGACTGCACCGCGTCCAAGACGTTCTTCAGGTACAAAGCCCAGACCCAAGTCACGCCGTTGTCCAGGACTGAATCGGGAAATATCGATTTGATCCAGAACCATCCTGCCATGTTTCAGGCTATTTTCACCCGACAATAAAGACAGCAATTCTGCTTGCCCATTGCCGGAAATCCCAGCGATTCCTACAATTTCACCGGCACAAATATTTAAATTGATATTTTTCAGCGACACGCCAAATGGATCATCGGACTGGTAATTGAGATTCTCGACCTGAAACAGCACCTGTTTTTCACCTGTATATTCAGGGCGTACATAGGTCGGTAAATCACGGCCAATCATTAAGCGCGCTAAATCACTGGTGCTGTTGTCTTTGGGATTAATATTTCCGGTCACACGGCCATTGCGCAAGATGGTCGCTTCATCACAGAGTTCTTTAATCTCATGTAATTTATGACTGATATATAAAATTGAAACGCCTTGGGAGGCCAATAAACGCAAGGTCTTAAACAGTTGCCGTACCGCTTGTGGTGTCAGTACCGAGGTGGGTTCGTCTAAAATGATTAAAGCCGGGTTTTGTAAAAGGCAACGAATAATTTCGACACGTTGCCGCTCACCTACCGATAAAGAATGTACTTCGCGGCGTGGATCAATCGGTAAACCATATTGTTCTGAGACTGCAATAATTTTTTGACTTAGAGCTTTTAAAGGAATCTTTTCATCCAGTCCCAGCGAAATATTCTCCACCACGGTCAAGGTTTCAAACAAAGAAAAATGCTGATAGACCATGCCAATCCCGAGCTTTCTTGCCATCGACGGATTATCAATATGAACTTCTTTACCATTCCAGAGGATCTGTCCCTGATTGGCCTTGGTTGCCCCATAAATGATTTTCATCAGAGTACTTTTGCCAGCACCATTTTCACCCAAAATGGCATGAATTTGCCCAGGTTGAACGGTTAAATGTATCTGGTCATTCGCTTTCAATGAATTGTAACTTTTACAGATATTGATGAGCTGTAAACGCGGTACACCTGAAGAAGAACGTGCGTTCAACTCTTGCGCATGAGCAGATCTATCGTGTTGAGAGGTCATCATCAGTGCCCTATTCAATGCTGTGACAGTGCGGCATCCATCTGAAGCGTGCAGGCATTCAGATGGATGCGGGAAAGTACATCAAAGTATTTAAAGTTTTTTGAATTGCAAAATGACAAAGCTTTATTTCGGTAATGAACCCTCTACGCCCTTCACGTAGTAATTCATTTTGCTTAGTGCCGCATCATCTAGGCGCTTGCCCTTTGCCAAGACCAATGTGCCATCCTGTTTATGAATCGGGCCGGTAAATGGATGCAATGTGCCTTTTAAAATACCGTCACGTACGCTGAGTGCTTTTGCTTTAGAGGCTGCAGATACTGAAGGACCAAAGCTTTCAATATTTACTGCTTTTTGTTTTACGCCATACCACATTGCACTGGGTTTCCAGGTTTTATTGCTGACTTGCGTCATTACCGGAGTGTAGATTTTTTCCCAATGTAAAACCGAGGCAGCAAGATGCGCTTTAGGGCCAAATTTACTCATGTCAGAGTCCCAGCCAAAAGCAAAGACACCTTTTTGTTCAGCCGCCTGTACCACTGCCGGAGAATCGGTATTTTGCATCAGTACATCCGCGCCTTGAGCAATCAAGGCCAAGGCTGCGTCACGTTCTTTGCCCGGGTTAAACCATGAATTCACCCAAATGACTTTGGTTTTAATTTTTGGATTTACACTTTGTGCACCGAGGGTATAGGCATTGATATTACGGATAACTTCAGGAATCGGAAAAGACGCAACTACGCCCAATACATTATTTTTGGTTTTTTGACCGGCGACCACACCCAGCATATAAGCACCTTCATAGGTGCGTACGTCATATACCCCTAAATTTTTGCCCTGCTTATAACCGGTTGCATGCATAAATACGGTATTTGGAAATTGCCTGGATACTTTCTCCATTGCATTCATATAACCAAATGAAGTCGCAAAAATAACTTTATTGCCTTGCTGCGCCAGGTTACGGATCACCCGTTCGGCATCTGCTGTTTCAGGGACATTTTCGATATAAGAGGTTTTATATTTTCCTGCGAGGGTTTTTTCAGCCTTAATCCGGCCTTGATCATGAGAATAGGTCCAGCCATGGTCACTGGTTGGGCCAATATAAACAAATGCGGCTTTATCTTGGGCCTGAACATTCGCGACAGCGGCCATGCTCATTACACCGCTTGCCATTAACACCCCTACCAATTTTTTCAATCCGGTTTTCAAATTATTTTTTTCTTTCATTCTATTCTGCTCTTGGTTGTTTTGTGTCATGCAACACATGCTTTAAAAATGACTTCACTCAAATGCGCTCAGTCTGTTCAATATATAATTAGCAATAAGCATTCCAGTTTTTATCAAAAATAATAAAAATAGGCTTTTAAAATAAAATGTTTTTGTTTTTATTGTTTAATTAAAATGTGATGATATTAAATTTACAAAAGCTTATTTTATAATTGATAGCAAATTTAATTTATAAAATGGATTTATTTTCTATTTTTGTTTATTAGTGGTGCGATAAAATAAAATGCCTTAAATTTGCGCATTTCTTTTTTAATCCAAGCTTCATATTTTTCATGAGCAAATATAAATGTAATGATAGAATCATGTATTGAGACTCATTGAGGGAATGGAATTGTTTTTGATATAAATCATTAATATTTAAATAGATTAATAGTTTTTTTTGATAGTTGGATCTAGCTTGTAATGCGCCGGAAGGATGATGTTCTACAGATATTGTTCTTTTCTCTCCTTATTGAAGGAGGTGGGAACTCGCTAATCGGAGCTTGCCTGGATTTATTTAATTTCCAAATTTTGACAATATTAATCAATTTTAATTAAAGAATAAGGAGGTATAAATAATATTTTTATCATTTAAAGAAATATAAATAAAAACCACTATATTAAAATATAGGGTTTTTATTCAAAATTTAATCCATATTTTTAAATTTTAAGATATATTAGACAACATAACGTTTACTTAATCCCCACTCAGCTAAGATGCGACGGTAGGTCGTTGAAGAACGATCTGCTTCAAAATGCGCTTCCATGGAAATATCGAGCGGTAATTCTTCAGGTTTCTGGCTTTCCACCATGTCCTGATCTTCGGCAAAAATTTGTGCATTGAAGTCATATACCGCTTGTAGATCTCCTGTGGTATCGAAGTTGCGTGTCAGTGGCACAAATAAACGGGTTTTATTGTGTGAGACCGGGCAACAGGCATTGAGAATTTTTAATTGTCCCTGTTCTGGGAAATGTACGGTAAGTACTGCAGAAAACGGCGGATAGACATCAAATACACGTTTCCATAAAAAGCCTTCCGGTGCCAGATCTTGCATACCATGTGGATAGTTGCTGACACTGCTGACATATTCGGTATGCAGGCCGTAATCTGTACGTTCTGTCGTGTATTTGGGTACAACCTGATTTTCAGGATCCGCGAAAGAACCCTGATGAACCCAGGCAAAATGTGCAACATCAATAAAGCCTTCCAGTTGACGTCCACTCGAACCGGCAATATCCACAAACCGCGGTAAAATTGCCTGATGATCTGGCACCTCCCAGGTATCTAAAACAGGAAAATTGGCTTTTGCTTCGTCACGGCTAAAAATACTGGTCCAGATCAAGCCATATTTTTCCACTACAGGAAATTTAGTCAGAGAAAAGCGCTCAGAAATGTTGGTCAGCTCAGGTTGTGCAGGAATTTTGATACATTTTCCCTGGCCATTGTAGTGTAGACCATGATATGGACAGACCAAGTTTTCACCCGAAACCCAGCCTTTGGTTAAGGGTACACCCCGATGTGGACAGAGATCACGGACCAGATGAATATCGCCACTTTCTGTTTTGTACAATGCCAGTTTGACATCAAGCAGGGTTACTTGTTGCGGTTGGATAGAAACGTCCTGAATCCGTGCAACCGGATACCAGTGACGAGCCAGAATTTCCCAGTCCTGATCATCAAACTGGCTATAGCAGGGTTTGTTGAATAAATTGATGACTGGAATGGCGTTCATATCAAACCTATATTCTTACTGTAGATGGTCTCTTTTTACAGGCCTTGAACATTGCAGAACTGTGCAATTTTGGCTTTGCTTATGATTGAAATTACTTAATTTATTGTCATTCTGTCTATTAGAATGATTCGTACTATTCATTCTTAAAATTAGAACACATCAACCCTGTACAAATGTATTTGCCGATTAAAGCTGCCTTCTTTGGCATAAAACTCGCATAAACACGTTTATCTCAAATATTGATATGAATAAACGGTGGTTCTTCGCTTGACTAAATTAATGAATACGCCTTTTTCCCGATTTTCAGAATATTTTATCGCGGTGGCGAAAACGGGAAGTTTACGCAAGGCCGCAGATCAATTATTCATTTCCGTGTCTGCAGTACATCGGCAAATTGCTTTGGCTGAAGAAGAACTGGGAATTGTGTTATTTGAGCGTTTGCCCAATGGTTTAAAACTGACACTGGCGGGCGAATTGCTCTATGCCGATGTTATAAAATGGCAAAAAGAATTCCAGCAAACCCGGATTCGCTTTGATGAAATTCAGGGGCTTACACGTGGAACCATCGAATTTGGTTTAATTTCTGCCTTAAATGATGGTTTTGTCATGCAGTCCGTGCAATATATGTATGAACATTATCCCTGGATTAATTTTAATATCCGGGTCGCAGACAGTGAAATCATAGCCAAAAAAGTGATTGAGGCAGAACTGGATTTTGGCCTGATCCTGAATCCAAAGTCCCATCAACATATTGAAGTCCTTCATTTTCTGGAACTGCCTTTAGGTTTTGTGATGGGTAAATCACATCCTCTTGCTCAAGCAGAAAAGATCTGTTTTTCCGATACCTTGAATGACAACCATTTTATTCCGGCCGAACCCCTGATTATTCATGATTATGTACAGGCACTGTATAAACATCATCAATTTATACCTGCACGTAAAACGGAATCGAATGATATCCGTCTGATGAATACTCTCATTAAGGCGAATTCCGGGATTGGAATTTTTAGTTATCTCGATGTTTTACCCTATGTCGAGCGAGATGAAGTGGTCTTTAAACCTGTCACTGAAAAAGGGCTGCATCCGCTGACCATTGCCCTCTGTGTGGCGCCTAAACGCCAGATTTCACGCGTTTCCCAGTTGATGATCAAACATATTATTGAACAAATGGAAGCCTTAAAAAGCAAGGTGCAGCAACTGTAGTATTTTCATACTTAAATAAAAAAACCGCGATGACTAAAATCGCGGCTTTTATTTAATATTAATGCTGAAATTAACTGTTTTTAATCCAATGGATTACCCACAATATTGCTAATAATGCCTTTCATAATATGTGGGCCTTGCTCTTTCCGTAGGTCTGCATACCAGTCTTGGGTAATTTGTTCATCTTTCATATGCGTGACATCACAACGCTTACGTGCACGTAGCAGCAATTCATTGGCGCGTTCATTGCGTTTATTCTGATAGCGTTTCAGGGCATCTTCCAGACCTAGCGTATTAATTTGTAAGGCACGTGCCAGATAGACCGCATCTTCCATTGCCTGGCAACCTCCCTGCCCGATATCCGGTGTGGTGCTATGTGCCGCATCCCCTAAGATTACCACACGGCCCTTATAAAACTGGGTAAAAGGCTCAATATCATGGATTTCGACGCGATTGGTTTTCTGTTCATCAATACTGTCAATCAGGCATTGAACCTGTGGGCACCAGCCAGAGAAATACTGCTTTAATAAGGTTTTATATTCCGAACGCTGATTTTCCAGACCTGCGGGTAACGGCACATCAAAGAAGAAATAAAAGCGATGCTCTGCCACAGGCATCAGTGAAGCACGTTTGCCTTCACCGACAAAAGTGGTCCACTGCTGTGCAGGCGCTAAATCTTCAGAGATCTCAACCAGTCCGTTCCAGTTCACATAACCGGCATAACGACGCTCAACCTGTTTGCCCAAGACATACTGACGCGTTATGGAATGGGTACCATCTGCGCCAATCAATAATGCTGCAGAAGCAGTGCTGCCATCCTGAAAACCGATTTCGACGTGTTGCCCCTTATCCTCAATAGACACCATTTTTTTACCGAGCTGAATATCCTGCCGGCCAAACGCATCCATTAACATATTTTGTAATTCAGCACGCGATACCGGATATGGACGTTGGCCGACTTCTTCAATTAACGGCGCCAAACTAAACTGCGTCATGACCTCACCATTCAAACCATCGATATAGGCTAAGTCATTCATCTGGCCACCTAACTTTGCCACCTGCTCAGTTAGACCTAAATAATTCAAACACTTCACCCCGTTTGACCACAAGGAAATTGCAGCACCGACAGGTAAAATCTGTTCTGCCTGCTCATAGATTGTGACCCGATGTCCGAACTTTTTTAGTGCAATTCCTGTGGTTAATCCGCCCATGCCTGCCCCAATAATTGCAATTTCCATCTATTTCTCCTGGCTATTTCACCTTCATTGCCAGCTAAAATGCTAAAAACGTGCCATCCTTGAAAAAAATGCACTAAAAAAATTGCGAAAGTTGGCATACGCTGTGCTTTTAAATTCCTTCAATGTCCTGTTTTTATAAATACAGAATCAAATCTGAGTTTATAAAAGTGCATATTCATGTGACGTATAACAATGATGATGGAAATTTAAGATGGCGACCTTATTAGCTCCAATTTTTGATCTGCCTGCTCCAGTACAGCAGTTAACTAACCTTGCAGATGCGCGAATTGGCGCAGAAATTCTTGAATGTTCAGATGAGTTTTTTGCTGAAGCGAAACGCATGTTGCAGTTTGAGGCACCGGTCTTTATCGAAGACAAGTTTGATGAGCATGGCAAATGGATGGATGGCTGGGAAACCCGTCGCAAGCGCCACGCGGGCTATGATTGGGCCATCATTAAACTTGCTGTTACAGGTCAAATCCAGGCACTGGATATTGATACGACTTTTTTTAGCGGCAATTATCCGGCCTCTGCTGCTGTGCAAGCATGTTATGCGCCAGATGGAAATCTTGATCAGGCAGAATGGATCAGCATTCTGGAAAATAATGTCCTGGGACCCAGTCAACATCATATTTTTCAGATTTCAGCAAAGCAGATATTTACCCATGTCCGTTTGAATATTTATCCTGACGGTGGGATTGCACGTTTTAAGGTCTATGGCCAGGTAAAAATCGATCTGCAAGATCGTGATCAAGTGCTAGATGTCTTGGCACTCGAACATGGTGGCCGTGTCATTGCTTATAGCGATGCGCATTTTGGACATCCACGCAACCTGATTAATCCGGGGCGTGGCATTAATATGGGCGATGGCTGGGAAACCAAACGGCGTCGTGCCCCAGGTTTTGACTGGTGCATTTTGGCTTTAGGATCGAGTGCCCGAATCGAGAAAATTGAAATTGATACCGCCCATTTTAAAGGTAACTTCCCTGCCGAGGTTTCTATTCAAGCCATCTATGTTGAGGATGCAACCGATGAGCAACTCATTCCACAAAGCATGTTCTGGCCTTTTTTGTTAGAAGCCCAGTCCATGCAAATGGATCATATTCATCATTACATCAATAAAATTTTACAGCACGAAAAAATTTCCCATATTCGTGTCAACATGATTCCGGACGGTGGCATCAGTCGGATTCGACTCTGGGGTAAATTGGCTTGAAGGATGAATGATATGTCTATGCAAAGTATAAAAATACAGTCTTTAAGCACTGAAAGTTTTCTGCCTTTTGGAGAAGTCATTGCCTGTCAGGGTAATCATTATTTTCATATCAATGAGCAGCAGACTGAGCGTTATCATGCTTTGGCTGAAGTAGAAAGTGATACCAAGGTCGGAATGAGTATTTTTAGAAATATACAAGCCACGACAATTCCTTTTCATATCTCAATGCTGGAAAGGCATCCTTTAGGATCACAGGCTTTTATTCCAATGCATGGCCAGCAATTTTTAATCGTTGTAGCGCCTGAACTTGATCATACACAGCCCGATATTAGTCAGATTCAGGCATTTATCAGTGATGGTTCGCAAGGCGTGAATTATCGTGCCGGAACCTGGCATCATCCTTTATTGACGCTTGAAGCCCCCAGTGAGTTTGTGGTAGTGGATCGTATAGGTAGCGGATCAAACTGTGATGTTCATCCTTTTTCTGAAAGCATCCAGATCGTATTTTAAGCTTATTAAAAAAGCCCTTATTATCAGGGCTTTTAACTTATTTCTTCATCACTTTGCCTAGAAGTGATATTTCACCAAAGCACTGACATTATTTTCATCAGCATTCGGGATTCCGAATTTATTGTTCCAGACAGAATGTTCAATCCCCAGATACAGGTTAGTTTCTGGCGAAATGTGTTTGCCAACATTCCATTTCCATTGTGTCGTCCAGTTCATTTCGCTTTTATGATCTTCTTCTGCTGTTGACTAATCCAGGAAGCCATCCACCAGGAATTCTTCAGTACCCAGCTTGAATGGCACGGCATAGGTGAGTGTCAACTGGTAATCATCATCAATACTCTCATTATTAGCTCGATAAAGATGAATGCCAGCATAACGGAAATATGGAATATCCAGATCGAAACCTACCCCATACAGGAAGTTATCAAAACCCTCGCCACCTTCCCAGGTTGTTGCAATCAATACGTCTTTAACCGGACCAAAGGCAAGCTTCTGGCCTGATATTTCACCCAAACTTAATCGTGGTGAAAACTCAAAATAACTGGATTTAACATCATCTGCACCACGCATGCGGTCAATGAAGAAAAATACATCTGCATATTTTACTTTTGCCACATACTCAAAGGTGGCAGTCGCCTGTTTTTCATCGACCACCTCATAGTTTTCCCCATAAAGTCCGGTGACACTGAAGTCTTGCCAGACCGGTTTTGCCTGTGCGGATGCCGCACCTAATACAAGTAATGTTGCAGCCGTAAGTTGAGTGAATTTCATAAATAAGGGTCCCCAGTGGAATGAAAAAATCACGTTTTGAATTAAGCAAGAACAAAGCCAACTTTTTTAATTTTTGATAAAAAAATAGCCCATTTTCCGGGCTGCTTACAATCTGGTTTAAACTTTCTAATGTGGAAGCTTTGCCACAACTTTGGCTGTTGCCGTACTTTTATTTTTAAATAAGTTTAGATGATTGAATAACAGGTTGAGTAAAATGGCCATTAAGCAGGTTGAACTGATCCCCGAATGAAATAAGGTTTGCACCCATTTTGGAAAGTTGGCATAAAAGGAATGATCAATAATTGGAATCATGCCTGCTGCAATGGCCGTCGCGACAATGATAAGATTTTTTTGCTCGTTATAATCAATTTTAGCCAAGGTACGAATTCCGCTCGCAGCAACGGTTCCAAAAAGCACCAGACCCGCACCGCCCAGTACAGGTACAGGAATTGCGGCAATCAAACGCCCCATAATTGGCAGTAAACCCAGCACGACTAAAATCATGCCGCCCGCAGCGACCACAAATCGGCTTTTAATTCCGGTAATAGCTACTAAACCCACATTTTGCGCAAAAGCACTTTGCATGAAGGAACCAAAAACCGGTGCCACCGCACTCGATAACATATCGGCACGCAAGCCATTCGAGATACGATCCGCATCCACTTGGGTACCTACAATCTCACCCACTGCAATGATATCTGCTGTGGTTTCGGTCATAATCACGAGAGTAACGATGAGCATGGAAATAATGGCAGTGACCTCAAAAGTCGGTAGTCCAAAGGCGAAGAAGCTGGGCACCTGGATCCATGTTCCATTCGCAACTTTAGAGAAATCACCAAAACCGAATAAATAAGCCAGTACTGAACCTAAAACAATTGCCAGTAAAATAGACAAGCGACGAATAGCAGCATGTCGGCTTAAATTCAGGCAAATCACTAAAGCCAATGTCATCAGTGCCAGACCAATATTTTCAACACTTCCCCATTCTGATGACTTGGGATTGCCGCCCATCATCCAGCGGACTGCTACAGGTAATAAAGACAAACCAATGATAGTAATGACGCAGCCGGTCACTACAGGAGGAAAGAAACGGATAATTTTGGAAAAATAAGGTGCCAGAAAAAAACCGATCAATGAGGCGACAATGACTGCACCGTAGACGGCTTGCAAACCACCGCCTGTAGTCACAATCGCCACCATCGTCGCAACCCCGGCAAAAGAAACTCCCTGCACCAAAGGTAATTTCGCGCCAATATATTTCACCCCAACGGTTTGCAAAATTGTGGCTAAACCACCGACAAATAGCGCCGCCGCAATCAATAATCCAATTTGATAGGCTTCTAGGCCGGCTGCCGTTCCCACGATTAAAGGCGGTGCGATAATTCCGCCATACATGGTCAGTACGTGTTGCAAACCATAAGCTGCACTTTTTCCCGCACCTAAATATTCATGTTCAGGTGATATTGTTTTACTTTGTTCTGTCATTTTTCTCACCTCAAAGTCAAAATATAAAATCAGCTTCCGCGATATGTGGAGTACGCGAATGGGCTGATCAGTAAAGGAATATGAAAATGCTGGGATGCATCTTTTATATAAAAATGAATGACTGCTTTAGGAAAAAAAGTTTCTAATCCCAAACCTTCAAAATAGGCAGATGTAAAAAACTCAAGACTATAGATACCTGTGTTTAAATCGACCATGCCAAAATCACTGACGCGGCCGTCTGTATTGGTTTTTGCTTCCCTGATCAGGCGACCGTCTTCTGAAAATAGTCGAACGACCACGTCTGTTGCAGGTTTTCCCAGATGCGTATCCAGAATATGTGTGCTAATCATGCATGAAGCTCCTGAGCCAGTCGTGACAAGGCAATTTCTGCCAGTTGTTGATGCACAATACATTTCTCAATCTCTGGATCATTCAGCAAGCGAGATGTCAGGGCGTGAAGAACGTCTTCACTGCTCAATCCAGCGGCTTTGATCAGAAAGATAAACCCATATTTTTTTTCATAGGCAAGATTGCCTTTAAGCAGTGCAAGCCGGGTATCATCATCTGCGGCAATGCCGGATTGTTCATGATGGGAAAAGTCTTTTTCTATTTCACTTAATTCAGCCTGTGCCTGTTTTTCACCTATACGGGGATGATTATCCAGTGCAGTTTTAATTTCATCCCAACTCCAGGTCGCCGTTTGTTGTTGCGCTGCACTCAAAACCTCCTCAAGCGATGCATAAGGACGCTTTGCGACAAGCTCGCTCGACCAGCTGGGTATTTGCACACAGTGCTTTAAAAAGATCATCGCATCTTCTGCTGATGCTTGATTAAATTCAAAGAGTTGCACTATTCAATCGCCTGATTATCTGGAATGATTATTTAAGGCAAGTTTTGCAATAATAGTGCCAAAGCTGAGTTTTCATGATTTTCATAAAGTACATGACTCAAAAAAGAGCATTTAAACTGATATTTCCAAACATATTTTATGATTATGGCGCATGATGGTTATACCAGTGCTCGGCAATATCCCCACGGCGGCAAATCCAGACCTTGTCATGATTTTGAATGTAGTCCAGAAACCTTTGTAGTGCTTTAAAACGTCCCGGCCGTCCTAAAATACGGCAGTGCATGCCAATCGACAGCATTTTTGGCGCAGTTTCACCTTCGGCATAGAGCACATCAAAAGCATCTTTGAGATATTGATAAAACTGTTTCCCGCTATTAAAACCGCCAGGTGAACTGAATTTCATGTCATTGCTATCCAGGCTATAAGGAATAATCAAATGCGGACGTGTTTCCCCTGCCTGATTGGTCAAGGTGCTCCAAAATGGCAAGTCATCTCCATAGTAATCACCGTCATATTTGATGTGAGGAAATTCAGCCAGAAGTTGACGGGTGTTTGGACTGTCCCGACCGGTATACCACCCAATAGGCGCTTCACCAAACAGGCTTTCCAGAACACTGATCGCCTGATCCATATACTGACGTTCAAGTTCAAGCGGCATGTCCTGATAATGTAGCCAGCGCTGCCCATGTGAAACCACATCATAATGAGCTGATTTAATCGCCTCGACCACATAAGGATTACGTATTAAGGCCATACCGACTCCAAAGATAGTTATCGGCAAACCACGTTTCTGGAACTCCTGATGAATCCGCCAGAAGCCTGCACGTGAACCATATTCGTACATCGAATCCATCGACATATGTTTGTCTGGAAAGCTGGCAGCACCGATGATTTCAGATAAAAACTGTTCTGACCCCGTATCACCATGTTCAATGTGGTTTTCACCACCTTCTTCATAATTCAGCACAAACTGTACCGCGACACGCGCGCCGTTTGGCCATTGCACTTTTGGTGGTTCGCCATGATAACCAATCAGGTCACGCGAATAAGGTGCACTGCGAATGCTCTCGATAAGTTCTTGTCCGCGTAAGTAGCTAGTCGTCACATCAATTCCTTGTGGATTCTGAGTAAATGATCAATGGTCTATACGCGTGATAAGCAATTTATGCGCCAAAGTAGAGCATTGAAACTGAGAGCACGCTTTTTAAAAAAATATTTTCAGCGAGATTTAAGCTTAGAAATATCCCACCTCAATATTTGCGTGGTTGAATATAAAAAAACTGGAAAGATGTTTATTTGTTTTCAATCGCCGGTCAGTGTTCTGATTTACGCAATCCTGTGTCCTGTTAATTGAAATTTCATAGAACACATTGCTGTTTTATAGTCCAGCTAAAGGTCACGAAACAGAATCCACCATGAATACAAATATCGCCACTTTTAGTCCCGACTTACCAGTCCATATGACATTCGAGGAACATGACTGGCATCTCTTGGCTCAGCACTGGTATCCGATTGCTCTTGCGCGTGATATTACAGACCAGCCAACAAGTAGCATGCTGCTTGATATGCCGCTGGTGATTTATAAAATGAACGATGAACTGGTGGTGGCGAAAGATGCATGTCCGCATCGCGGTGTACCTTTAAGCTTGGGGAAAAATGACGGCCAGGGCGTGGTGTGTCGTTATCACGGTTTACGCTTTGGCAGTGAAGGTAAATGCAACCGTATTCCTGCCCATCCTCAGCATAAAATATCGGAGCGCTTCCATCTAAAAACTTATGCTGCGGTAGAAAAATATGGTCTGATCTGGTGTTCGTTAAGTGCCACAAAAGATGCAGAACCTCATATTCCTCATATGCCTTTTTGGGATGATGCTGAGTATCAGCAACTGGTCTGTCCTCAGATAGACATTCAATGTTTTGCAGGAAGACAGCTCGAAGGTTTTATTGATGTGGCACATTTTGCCTGGGTGCATCCAGATACTTTTGGCGATCCGGACGATGTAGAAGTTCCTGAGTATAGTACGACAGAAACAGAGGTCGGTTTTAACGCAGATTACATCAGCAGTGTAGGACGTTATCCGATCGGAATCGAGCAGCGTGGCCAAGAAGATTTTAAATGGTTACGTCATTTCGAAGTCAGCCTACCCTTTACTGCAACCCTTACGATTCATTTTCCGAATAATGCCAAGCAGGTCATCATGAATGCGGCTTCACCGATGACTGCACGTTCAACACGACTTTTTGCACCTATTTGCCGCAATTATGATAAAGATTTACCGGTTGAAGATGCCTATGCATTTAATATGAAAATCTTTGAAGAAGATCGTGTCATTGTGGAAAACCAGAAACCTGAATATTTACCTTTGGACTTATCTTTAGAAGCGCATTTTCCGGCAGATCGGAGTTCAAGCATGTATCGGAAATTGTTACGCAAACAGGGATTTAGTCCATTATTTGCAATGTAGAAATTTAAGTACAAGAGCAGCGACTTGAGACAGATTTTTCAATATGTCTCTTTTTCCGCTATAACCCTCCACAGTACTTTTCCAGGATGGGCCTGTGTCATAAGTGCCTTATCTGACTTTAGCGGATTGAATTGTTTCCGAGCATAATATGTGTTCCGAACTAAAAAAACTATGAGCGTTGCTTGCTGAACAGACAGTAACTGAGTTTCCAACCACTCCTTGTTAAGTGAGCCAGTAATTGCTGTATTAATATAGCCACGTTCACTTCACTCTTATGAGCTAGACCAATTTCACCAACTTCCCCATCATTTTTGGATTAAGTCGTTCCGATTCGTATGTATAAAAAGATATTGCAAAAAAATGAGGATATTTTTCCTCCCTCATCAGGGCTTTGGTTTACTCGCTAAGAATGCAGATTTAAAAGAAAAGTATTGCTTTAATTACATCTTATAGTATGTAGAGTAATATAAATTATAAAATAAAAACCAAGAAACTCAAGTCGTGATTTTTTAAATATAAAAAATTAATTTAATAATAATTATAATGATAAGACATTTGTTTATTTTAAAATTAATATTATTTATTAATTAAAGTGTTGAATAAAAATTCCGATTTATTTTTAGATACGAATGTTTTGTAGGCCATCATCTTTTTTTAAAAATAAATAAATGTGAGTGCATTGGAAATAATTTTTTATATAAAATCGAGATCTATATTTAATTAAATTATTGATAATAATAAAAAATTATTTTTTAATATTTTAATAAATATTTATTTAAGATTAAAGCTATTGATTTAAATGAATAAAATTAATAAATTTTTTTTAAATAAATTTTTAAATTCAATAGGGAATCAATAAATATTATTTAATAAGAAATATTACAAAATTATGTTTTATTAAACATTAAAATTATTGAGTATAAATATTATTACCTTATATTAATTAAAGGCAATCTAATATTTTTAGATATTGCTTTCTATCTGTATTTATTAAATCTATGAATATCAGTATAAAAATACTGGTTCTAATATTTTTTTGGAGAACTTTTGATGAGCAATTCAAATCTTTCACCACTATTACGCAGAAGCATGGGTTTTGATCGTTTCAATGATTTATTCGACTATGCCCTGCAAACAGTTACGCCTAATTATCCCTATTATAATGTTGAAAAGGTAGGAGAAAATGATTATCGCATTTCTGTTGCTACGGCAGGATTCAATGAAGATCAGCTTCAAATTAATGTAGAAAATCAATTATTGGTTATAACTGGGAATGTTGAAGAAGAAAGCTCAGAATCTACGGTTGAATTTTTACATAAAGGAATCTCTAAGCGGTCATTCAAACTATCGCTGCGTTTAGATGATAATATGGAAGTACAACAGGCCAATTATGAAAATGGTTTACTAACCATAGACTTGAAACGCAACATTGATGAAGAAAATATGTCACGTCAAATTCCAATTGGGCGTAAGTCTAATGAACAGAAGATGTTAGATGACTCTAAAGCAGACTCTAACTCGGAATCTCAATCACAGTCTAAAGCGGAATAACTTAAAATTTTCGGTTCCTGGTGTAGCTTAGGACTCATCTGTCAGGAAAAGCATAACTCTCTAATTCTTTATTTTAATTCTTTTTATGTTCAAGAATTAGAGAGTTAAATCTTCCCTACCTCTGATTTTTTATAATTATTTATTGTTATTGTGAGACTGATTAGATCACTTTTTAACAAGATAATCACCCCTAAATTTCATAAATCCGATCACTGACTTATAAGAAAGTGTGATTAATATCACTCAATTGATCACAACAACAAATCGTTCAATTTGGCTGTCAATTCTTAAACTCTGGCTTTCACTGGTCTGGACTTCATGGCACATTGATTTATTCAGATTTACGGTGTCCGCACGTAACGCTGTTTTGAGCAGGCTCGGCCGGGCTTTATGCTAGCTGTTTATTGCCAATTTTTTTACTCATAATTTATTTAAGCTAAAAAAAAGCAGGTGCCTAAAAGAATTGGCGACCTGCTACTCTAGGGGAACTATATCAACACGACATCTCACTTCATTCTTAATATAAAAGTCCAAGCTTAAAAATCGCTTAATTTCGCGAAAAAAATGTAAAAACCAGGTATAAAAATTCTATAAGGCCTTGGATTTTTTAAGAGAGTTTTAAGCTTAGAAATTTATGCTTTACTTTATCTCTGATTGACCGAATCTGTTCTATGTCCTCCTACCGATCACCTTATAAAGGCACCTCGGGAATCCTGCGTATTTTGAATGCAGCACGTTATTCCCTGGCTGGTTTTAAAACAGCCTTTCAAAATGAGGCCGCCTTCCGGCAAATCCTGCTCATCAACCTTATTTTGATTCCATTAAGCTTTTGGATTTCGGTTAGTCCAGCTGAGCAAGCACTCATGGTGGCTGTTTGTCTATTGGCACTGATCATTGAACTGATTAACTCAGCCATAGAAGCTGTGGTAGACCGTATTTCCATGGAACGGCATGAGCTGTCTAAAAATGCCAAGGACATGGGCAGTGCTGCCCAGTTTGTAGCACTCAGTCTAATTACAGTGACTTGGGGCATCATTTTGGCTGGTCATTCGATTTGACCACTGCACCCGCTACTGCCTGAAATGGACCATTAAAAATGATCACTGACCGTTCCCGGTTCTTATTGACCCAAACCTTACTTTTGATATTCAGTTTTTTGGTTCTTTTGAACTTCTTTGATATTGGAGGAGTGCTTGATTTACAGCTTATCTATCCCTTTATCGATGATCAGGGGCACTTCCCCCTTCGACAACACTGGGCATTGGCAGAACTTAATCACCGTTATGTTAAAGACATGCTAATTCTGGTATATATCCTATTATTTCTGGGCTGGCAGGTATCACTAAAATGGCAGAACTGGCATACACGCCGCTGGGAATTTGGCTATTTCTTTAGCATGGTGGCAGTGACCACAGCCTCGATCGGAATTTTAAAATCCCAGTCGGCCCATGCCTGTCCCTGGAATATGGTTATTCCCACTTATGATGGTATTTTATGGGATTTTAGTGCTACTGCTGGCCACTGTTTTCCTGGGGGGCATGCCTCTAGCGGTTTTGCCTTGGTGGCTGGCTATTTTGTTTATCGTATGTCTAATCCCAAGCGGGCTTATTTCTTTCTGATCGCTGCAGTAATTTTAGGATTAGCCATGGGCTGGGCACAAATGATGCGTGGAGCGCATTTCCTGAGTCATAACCTTTGGACTGGCTGGATTATCTGGTGCCTGAATGTTATCGGCTATGTGCTGTTTAGCCACAAATTAGACATAGAAGAAACTGTTCTTTAGCATGTTAAATCAAACAGCCTCAACGCCAAAATAATCCGAAGCCTATCTCATTAGGCTTCGGCTAAAGGAAACTTGACCTGTACACAAAGGCCACCCAGATTGAGACTTCGGGAAAATTCGAGCGTTCCACCTAGGCGTTCGGTGGCTTTATCTACAATAGACAAACCCAAACCACTGCCAATTTCTGCATGATTATGTATCCGGTAGAAGCGTTGCCGAATCTGATTGAATTGAGTCGTATCAATCCCGGTTCCGCTATCTTCGATCTGTAAAACTGCCTGCTGGCCTTGCTGGAAAATCGATATGTTAATTACGCCATCCTTCGGACTATATTTAATCGCATTATCGATCAGGTTATAAATAATTGAATGCAAGGCCGAAGCCTGGCCCTGAATCAACAGTTCCTGCTGCTGCTCCACCCCTAAATCTATCTCTTTCTGCAATGCCAGTTGAATCAGTTCTTCGATACAAGTGACAGTCATCTGATTCAGTGACAGCAATTGAACCGGCTCACTTAAACCTTCGCTTACATCCTGTTTGGCCAGACTTAATAACTGGTTAACCAGATGCTGCATGCGCAAAATGCCTTGGCTCAAGTTATGGATAGACTTACTTTGCGGAAATTGCTGTAGCAAAATTTGTAGCTGTAAATTCAAGGCCGTGAGTGGCGTACGTAACTCATGTGCAGAGTCCGCCACAAATTGACGTTGTTCCTGTTGGGCCAGAGAAATTCGACCGAACAGGTGATTCATTTCCTGAATGGTCGGTTCCAGCTCCAGGGGATAATCTTTCATTGCAATCGGCTTTAAATCTTGTGCCTTGCGGCTGGCCAATTCAGTTCTAAAATCATTAAGAGGCTGAAAATTTTTCCGGATCATCCAGCCTAAACCGAATAATGCAAAAGGTAAAAAAAGCACATAGGGAAGAAACATATTGGCTGCCAGTTCCAGCGCCAGTTCCTGCCGGACATTTTGCTGCTGGCTCACCTGAATCTGTAGTTGTTTACCAGGAATAATATAAGTTAACCAAGTTCCATACGGCGTTTGATGCTTGTAGAAACCTGCTTTCCTGACCGGTGCAACCAGAACATTGTGCGGATGCAAGGAAGTGGCTGTATCTGTATAGGACCAGATATCTACAAATAAATCTTCTTCACCGTACTGTTTTGCCAGATCGATTTGACTCTGCAGGGGCTGCGGATGATTTTCTGCAATGCGCTCTGCCAGACTTTGCATCTGTTTATCCAGTACTTCATTAATTTCTTCGAGTGCAATCCGGTATGCTGCAAAGATCAGCACACAGCCTAATACCAGGCTAAATAATGAAATATAAATAACCAGACGTTTTTGCAAGGAATAACGTTTTTGCATGGCGCTCATCCTAAGCGATACCCTAGCCCACGTATGGTGCGGATGAAGTCTTTTCCTAGCTTTGCCCGCAGATGATGAATATAGACCTCTACCGTATTACTGCTGACATCACTATCAAAATCATAAAGCTTGTCTTCTAAATCGTTTTTAGAAAAAATTTTGCTAGGATGCATGAGGAGTGCAGTGAGAATAGACCATTCTCGATTAGACAACTCGATCGGTTCACCATTAAAGCATGCGATGTGCTGTTCCAGGTCCAGCTCCAGCCCACTGTGTGCTAACTTCTTATCGATATGTGTGCCAGTATTTTTGAAGCCGGCACGTCGCATTAAGGCATGAATACGGGCCAGCAGTTCCTCAAACTCATAGGGTTTAATCAAGTAATCATCTGCTCCCTGATTCAGCCCATCTACCCGGTTTTGTAATTGATCCCGAGCGGAGATAATCAGTACCGGTAAATTAGGAAACTTCTGCCGGATATTCTTTAGCACCAGCATGCCATCCATCATCGGCAAGCCTAAATCGAGCAGGACAATATCGTAGACCTGCTGCTGTAACTGTTTTAAACCCTCAATCCCATTATTGACCCAGTACACCTCAAACTGATGCAGTTTAAGCAATGTTTCAGTCGACTCGGCAATCATAAAGTCATCTTCAATAATCAGTATTTTATGCATTTCAAGCTCTGTTTTTTAATGATGATGAGCATTGTGCAAGCATATCATTTTTAGCTTCAATCACTTGCGTTTTTATATCCAGCATACTTAATAAGCTGGGGAAAAGATGGTCGTGACTGCGTGCCTGTCCGGTCTGTGTTTTTAAACAGCTTAGCTGCCGGGCATTGTACTGTTGCCAGGTATCGGAAAACCACATCAGCATTGGGATATGGGTTTGCTGAGTGGGCGCCATGCTATAAGGAGCACCATGCAGGTATAAACCATGCTCTCCGGTGGATTCTCCATGATCAGACAGGTACCAGAAACCGGTCTGATATTGAGTCTGCTGCTTTAAAGTTTCAATGATCTGGGCAAGAACATGGTCTGTATATACAATCGAATTATCATAGCTATTCTTTAATTCTTCTGTACTACAGCCCTGAATAGCATTGGTATTACAGGTCGGTTGAAATGGCTGATATGGCGCTTTGGAACGCTTGTAATATGCGGGGCCATGACTACCCATCTGATGCAGTACAATTAATTGTGGGGTCGGGTTGTTTTTATCCAGATGTGCCAGATAATCTTTCAGGCTATCCACTAGGATTTCATCAAAACATTCACCACCGGCATCACACCACTTCTGTTTCAGTTGTGCCGGAATCTGGTATTTTTGTACCCGGTCACAGGCACCTTTACAGCCCGAATTATTATCAATCCAGGTCACCTGATAACCGGCCCGCTGCGCAATATCCAGCAGACCTTCTCGGTGGCTGGCTAGCTGTTCATCATAGGTTTTACGTGACATGCCCGAAAACATACAAGGGACTGAAACGGCTGTTGCAGTTCCACAGGAGCTGACCTGATTGAAATTAATTACCGATAACTTGCTCAGTTCAGGATTGGTATTGCGCGCATAGCCATTTAAAGCGAAACTCTCAGCACGTGCAGTTTCTCCCACAACTAGCACCATCAATTTAGGATGATCCTGCATTTGGGCCTGCTGTAACAGATGTGCATCTTCGCCGAAAACCACCAAAGGCAAATTTGCTTTAGGTGCTTTCTTTTTATAATAAGACAAAGTAGACGCAATGCTGTTTTGTGGCGAAAGCATGCCTTTCAGATCGCGATGTTCTCGGAAGATCGCTGCATAATCGACATAAAAACAGTATAACAATCCCAGAATCAAGCCAGCTGAGAGCACACTGCTCAGGCTCTTATGTACTAGCTGATGTCCAAGCGATGCAGGCTTAATTTTCAGCATCCACACAACGCAGAGGGGAAAAATCACAAACACCAATGTCCAGATGACTAATCGCATTGACCAGAGATCTCGAACTTCACGGGCATCGGTTTGCAGCATATTCTGGATCTGGTCAGGCGTGATAACGACCCCTAGACTATTGACAAAATAAGCACTAAAACCACCTAAAATAATCAGGACACTGGCCAGTATTTTGGCATTCCATTTCCAGTTCAGCCACTGTAATATCAGATTGTAAAACGCAATAATGATCAGTGCCGTGGCAGCCAGTAACAGACCTGCTTTTAGATTGGTATAAGGCGTAAATTCATGGATTTTCTGATAGAAAGCAAAGTTTAGGATCAATCCCAACCAAATAGCCAGCAACACGTTAAAACCTAAAAGACTGATCGACTTTTTCGGTTGTTGACTAAAAAAAGAAGAATGGGAAAATAGCTTCAGCATAATCCATGGCTCAAAGACTTTAAGATGTTTCAGCTTATAATTTGAATCTTAAAAATGGCTTAAAGAGATGTATATTCACAATATATTTTTTGATTTCAATCGTTTAATAGTCTGTCGCTATTAATCAACCTGTTTTAGATGCTTCAGGTATAAAAAGAGCATCCAATTATTTTTGGATGTCTTTTCAAACTATCCTATATACACGTAAGGATTACAAGTCAAACCTTGATAAGGTTGTTCGCACATAAGAGGATATAGAGCAGAAAAACCAGAATTAATTTTCGACTAAAGTTTTGATATCGATCACAAAACGGTATTTCACATCACTCTTTAACATGCGTTCAAAAGCTTCATTGATATTGCGCATTTCAATCATTTCCACATCAGCAACAATATTATGCTCCCCACAGAAATCTAGTAACTCCTGAGTTTCCTTAATTCCGCCAATTACAGAACCGGCAATTGATCTTCTTCCCATGATCAGTGGAACTGAATTTGCACGAATCTCTCCCAGATATCCCACCAGAACGATGGTCCCATCTAAAGTTAATGTTGGAATATATGACTCCAAGTCATGGTTGTAAGGTACCGTATCTATAATTAAATCAAACTGATTCGCGACAGAATTCATTTGAGCTTCATCTGTGGATAGCACTACCTGATGGGCACCTAATTTTTTTGCATCCTGCTCTTTATTTACTGAACGGGTAAATAAGGTCACATCTGCGCCCAATGCATTGGCCAGCTTAATTGCCATATGTCCCAAACCACCTAAGCCCACAACCGCCACTTTACTGCCCTTGCCAATATTCCAGTGGCGTAAAGGTGACCAGGTGGTAATGCCTGCACACAGGAGTGGAGGCACAGCTTTAGTATCCAGATTTTCGGGTACTTTCAATATGAAATCTTCACTACAAATAATTATTTGTGAGTAACCGCCATAAGTGGGCTGCTGGTCATAACGATCCAGGCTGCCATAGGTCTGAATATTTCCCTGTTCACAATACTGTTCTAATCCTGAATGACAGGCTGAACAGGTACGACATGAATCGACCATACAGCCAATTCCTACCAGATCACCCTCTTTATATTTTTTAGCTCCAGAACCCGTCGATATGATGCGTCCTACTATTTCATGACCTGGAACTATGGGATAAAAACTAAATCCCCAGTCATTTCTAACCTGATGTAAATCAGAATGACAGACACCACAATATTCAATTTTGATCACCACATCATCTTCACGTGGCGTTCGACGTTCAAACTTAAAAGGTACTAAAGGACTTTGTGATGAATGTGCGGCATATCCCAATACTTCGGTGTTCATATTTTTTTCTCGTATATCGCGGTCAGGATAAAATCTGGTAAATAAATATTTTTCCTGAAGTATTAATTTTGAACAGTCGCTAAAATTTCAATAAAAAATCAAGGACTGGTATTATTAAAATAGTATAAAAATCAAAAAGTGTATGTCTGATCTGATGGCTTTAAAATATAGACTGAATTTTCATTAAAAAT
Source organism: Acinetobacter sp. 197 (assembly GCF_048148385.1). Taxonomy (NCBI): domain Bacteria; kingdom Pseudomonadati; phylum Pseudomonadota; class Gammaproteobacteria; order Moraxellales; family Moraxellaceae; genus Acinetobacter; species Acinetobacter sp. 197. Next base: position 173,553 of record NZ_JAYWZK010000004.1, on the reverse strand, counting down.
GATCAATCAGTCCGTTTATCTTAAGCCTGAAAATAACATCTCAGCCAGTCTTTATAAAATAAATCATTAAAATACTATAATAATTTTATATTTTAAAAATTAGTCAAGAGTTTGCTCTCCCCCACCATTTACAAACAATGTTTGCCCAGAAACCCAGGAAGACATTGGAGAAGCAAAAAATAATACTGCGTTTGCAATATCTTCAGCTTCACCCAGTCGTTGTAAAGGAGTATGAGCTAACATTTTTTTTTCAATTTCCGGCGTAAGTACTTTTGCTAATGCAGCAGTACGTACTGCTCCTGGCCCAACGGCATTAATTCTGACGATAGGCCCAAAATCATGGGCCAAGTTAGCGCCCATATGATTAAGGGCAGCTTTTGAAGAGGCATAGCCACTCATAGCTGGGCTTTTATTAATGGAACTCATGGAGGTAATATTGACGATTGAGCCATATCCGGCTTCATTCATATAAGGAACAACCAGTTGGCAAAGTCGCCAGGCTGCAAATACATTTAATTTGAAGTCTCTGATAAAGTCGTCAACTGTAATTTTTGAAGGTGATTCCCGGCCACCACCTCCACCGCCCGCATTATTTACTAATATATGGATAGCTCCAAAAGTATTTCGGGTGGTTTCTACGGCGTTTACGAGATCATCATCTTCCAGAATATTACAGGCTACACACTGGACTTCACCTCCTGTTTTTTCATGGATTTCTTGAGCAGCCTGTTTAGCCTTCTCCTGATTTAAATCCGCAATCATGACTTTAGCTCCCGCCTGAGCAAGAGTAAGAGCACAGGCATGGCCAATCCCTGCCGCACCTCCCGTAACCAAAGCCACTTTTCCTGTTAAATCTATTAGAGAGTTTTGCATGAGATACCTCGTATTAATACATTGTCATATAACTTTATGAGGTTAAGATTTTTCCCTATCATAAATTTTCAGCACTCTAAAAGTAATATATTTACTTTAGAATTTATTTTTAATTGTAATAGTAGGTGTAATTGTAATTCTTACTTATAAATATCAATTTTATTCATAAAAATAATATCAATTTAATACACGACTATTATTTATTTTTAAGATTAGTATTCTTTAGGATTCTTCTATTTTAAAATATTCCATCTTATTAAAATAATTAGTATAACTTTCATTTAAATATCAAAGAAAATTGTTATGGAAAATGTATTTTATTCAGTCTGGTTTCAATAAAGTTTTTCATTTTTGCACTTTTTATTATCTATGCAACGCATTAGAGATAAGCTACAGAGGATTACCCATAAGAAGTCGATCATGATTTGCCTGAAGTTGTACGGGCAATGGATCGACATCAAATAAAACGTATCTCCTCTCATAATATTTATATATCTTTATTTAATGTAATTAAGTTATTAGACCAATGATAATCTGGATGAATAATTGATAAATCTCGAATACATTCTGTTATGAAATGTTGAATACAATCTTATTTTTTCCAAAAGCCACTAATATATTTTGTTCTCATATGGCTAAAATCATTGGAATTGGAAAAGATATGAATCATTATCCTGAAAGCCCAGCTTCAAGTGAAAAACAAGACCATCAACCGGGTGCACAAAATGAAATGAATCCTGCACCGGAAGTGATAAAACCGCAATATAAAGGCAGCGAAAAACTAAAAGGCAAGGTTGCCTTGATTACCGGTGGTGATAGCGGGATTGGCCGCTCTGTATCGGTCCTATTTGCCCGTGAAGGTGCTGATATCGCTATTTGTTATCTGGATGAAGATCGCGATGCGCTGGACACTAAAACAATGGTGGAAAATGAAGGGCGACGATGCCTGCTAATTAAATGTGACTTACAGGATCAAGAAGAAATCAGAAAAATGGTTGAACAGGCCCTACAGGAATTTAAAACCATTAATATTCTGGTCAATAATGCAGGGGTTCAGTATCCGCAAGAAAGTATTACCGATATTTCACCTGAACAATTATTTAAAACTTTCAACGTGAATATTCTATCCATGTTTTATCTGACTCAGGCAGTGATTCCGCATATGCAAGCCGGTGATAGCATCATCAATACAACCAGTATCACCAGTTATCATGGACATGACCAGTTAATTGACTATGCAAGTACGAAAGGTGCTATTACATCCTTCACCCGTAGTTTATCTACCAATTTGTTGAAAAATAAAACCGGGATTCGGGTTAATGGTGTCGCACCTGGCCCAATCTGGACACCGTTAATTCCAAGCAGCTTTGACGAAGAGCAACTTGAGGATTTCGGTAAACAGACCCCAATGGGTCGTATGGGGCAGCCAAGTGAAGTGGCACCAGCCTATTTATTCCTGGCCAGTGAAGAAGCCAGTTATATTTCAGGTCAGGTGATTCATGTGAATGGCGGCAGTATTATTAACGGCTAATCAAGTAAAGAAGATAATGGTTCTAGCTGACCGTTATCTTCATCTCCTTGATTTCAGGCCCATCTATTCTTAAGAAATCTTTTATAAAATAAGTCAAACGAATACTTACCTTTATAGAAACCAGCCCTTGTTATAGTAATTTCAGCCAAACCTGAGGAGGATATCAAGATGCCTAGAGGTGACAAATCAGCCTATACCGATAAGCAGAAACGGCAGGCCGAACATATTGAAGAAAGCGAAAAAGAGCGTGGACATTCTGAAGAAGAAGCCGAACGTATCGCTTGGTCGACGGTCAATAAACAAGACGGTGGCGGCAAGAAAAAGAAAACCTCTCATTAAGCAGAATTCATACTGATGATGCGATAGGATACATATAAAGACTCTTTATAATTTAATTATAGAGAGTCTTTTGCCATCAGCTTTAAGTAATGTTTTCAATACGCTGCTGAGTCCATGCTGGCCAGAGCTTTTCTAGTGTTTGCTCAAATTCTGCATTCTCAGTTCGCCACTGCGGATTTTTGTCCTTATCAATAATCAGCGCACGAACCCCTTCAATAAAGTCGCCCTGCTCTAACCAGACATCTTGCAAGTCGCGTTCTAACTGCATGCATTTTTCTAGCGACAAATTCTGTCCGGCTTGCTGTAACTTCAAGCTGGTTTGCTTGGCCATGACCGGACGCTGCTGCAAAATTGCCAGCATTTTATTGGCCCATTCCTGATCGGTTGAATTACTTGTATGAGCAAGACTCTGTTCAATCTCCTCGAGGTTTTGATAGCCAAAATGCTGATTAATATGCTCTATACTTTTTTGTAGCTCGCTTTCTACAGGATGCGTAATATAGGAACTAATAATCTTTTGAATCTCCATCGGGTTTAATACCGGCGCTGCAATCAATGCCGCTTCCAGTTCAGCAAAACGCTCACTCGGCACATGATAATCCACCAGATCCAGATACAGTGCATCACTGCTACTGATCTGCTCACCGGTCAATGCCATATAGACACCGACTTCATCCAGTCGGGACAGAAAATGGGTTGCACCGACATCAGGGAAAAAACCAATCGCGGTTTCTGGCATGGCAAAACGTGATTTTTCACTGGCGACCTTGATATGACAGGCCTCAGCCAGTCCAAAGCCGCCTCCCAGTACATAGCCATCCATCATCACGATCACGGCCTTTGGAAAATTACGCAAGGTGCTCAGCATCTTATATTCAGTGGCAAAAAAATCCTGATACCGGGTATTGCCGGCCTGATAGCTGTCATACAGATAACGGATGTCTCCTCCGGCACAGAAGGCCTTGGGACTGTTGGAATTGATCAGGATGGCTTGCACTTCTGGCTCATGGCGCCACTGATTGAGTTGCGCCTGAATGCCCTGGATCATCGGCAGGGTTAAGGCATTTAAATGGCTGGTGCGGTCCAGGCTGATGATGCCCAGACCTCCTGCGACCCGAATCGCTAAATTATTTTCATCACTCATTATTTTTGTTCCTGGTATGAATTTCTTATTGATGGGTAAATTTGGCTGGCCGTTTTTCCACAAAGGCTTGCATGCCTTCCTTTTGATCGGAACCTGCAAAAATGGAATGGAATACCCGGCGTTCAAAGCGCAGGCCTTCAGCCAGGCTCACTTCAAAGGCCCGATTAATTGATTCTTTAATCATCATCACGGCAGTAAGCGACTTTTCAGCAATTTTTTCGGCAGCTTGCAGGGTTTGTTCCAGCAATTCTTCCTTGGCAAATACCCGAGCCACCAAACCACTTTGTTCCGCTTCCTGCGCCCCCATCTGCCGTGCCGTCAGGCACATTTCCATGGCTTTGGCCTTACCAATCGCCAAGGTTAAACGCTGGGTACCGCCAATGCCCGGCAACACGCCTAAGGTGACTTCAGGCAAACCAAATTTTGCATTGTCGGCGCAGTAAATAAAGTCGCACATCAATGCCAGCTCACAACCACCACCCAAGGCATAGCCACTCACTGCGGCAATTAAAGGTTTACGGCGCTGGGCAATTCGATCGGCCAGACTGAAAAAATCATCCAGATAAATTTGTGGAAAATTCAGATCTGCCATTTCCTTAATATCGGCACCGGCAGCAAAAGCTTTTTCCGAACCGGCAATCACAATACAGCCAATTGCCGGATCTTTTTCCAGTTGATCCAGTGCCTGATTCATTTCAAAAATCAGCTGGTTATTCAGTGCATTTAATGCTTGCGGACGGTTTAAAGTAATCAGCCCGACACCATTACGTTGTTCTAATAAAATCGTTTGCCACTGCATGAAATAAGTCCTTTTAAAATTAGAGGCTGCGTGCAATCACCAGGCGCTGAATATCGCTGGTGCCTTCATAAATCTGACAAATCCGCGCATCGCGATAAATCCGCTCAATCGGAAAATCTTTCAGATAACCGTAGCCGCCAAAAATCTGCAGCGCTTTGGAACAAACCCGTTCTGCGATTTCTGAAGCAAATAGCTTGGCCATGGAGGCTTCGGTTAAACAGGCTTCACCGGCTTCTTTTTTGCGTGCTGCAAAATGCACCAGTTGCCGTGCCGCTTCAATTTCAGTCGCCATACTGGCCAGCCTGAAGGAAATTGCCTGCTGTTCAAAAATCGGTTTGCCAAAAGCCACACGATCATGCGCATATTTGGTGGCTTCTTCCAATGCGGCACGCGCCAAGCCCACCGCTTGTGCGGCAATGCCAATCCGCCCGCCTTCCAGATTGGCCAAGGCGATTTTTAAACCTTCACCTTCTGCACCAAGTCTTAAACTTTCATGAATGCGGACATCGGTTAAGGCAATCTGACAGGTATCCGAAGCATGCAGGCCGAGTTTTTCTTCGACCCGAATGACTTCATAGCCGAGTGTATCTCGCGGCACTAAAAATGCACTCATGCCTTTTTTGCCCGCAGCTGGATCAGTCACAGCAAACACAATAATCATCCCGGCATTGTGGCCTGAGGTAATGAACTGTTTGGCGCCATTCAGAATGTAATGATCGCCCTCCTTGACCGCTCGGGTTTTAATCGCGGCAGCATCCGATCCTGTATGCGGTTCGGTCAGCGCAAAGGCCCCAATCATTTCACCTTGAGCCAAAGGCTTTAAAAATTGCTGCTTTTGCTCTTCTGTGCCGAACTTGAAAATCGGCACACAACCCACCGAGTTATGTACGCTCATAATCGCGGATGTTGCACCATCGGCCGCAGCGACTTCTTCTAAGGCCAGAACATAAGCCAGTGTACCTGTACCCGAGCCGCCCCATTCCTCGGGAATCAGCATACCTAAAAAACCCAGCTCTCCCATTTGGGCCAATGCATCTTTGGGAAAGATACCTTTTTGATCCCACTCGCCGGCAAAGGGTTTAATCTGTTCCTGGGCGAAGCTTTTGGCCATATCCTGAATCAGTTGTTGCTCTTCCGTTAGTTGCATCGATGCTTCCTTCAATCTCTTTATTTAATCTTCTTATTCAATCTGTTGGCTTTGGCTGTTATGCAGTCTTGGCTTGCTGCTTGTTGATTTCCTGATTGCGCAGTAAAAAGCGTTGAATTTTACCGCTTGGGGTTTTTGGCAATTCGGTCACAAATTCAATCAAGCGCGGATAGGCATGCGCAGACAAACGCTTTTTCACAAATTGACCCAGCTCTTCTTCCAGATGGGTCGAAGCTGAAAAATTATTCGCCAGAATCACAAAGGCTTTAATCACTTCGGTACGCTCGGGATCAGGCACACCAATGACTGCTGCTTCAATCACGGCATCATGTTCTAGCAAGGCACTTTCCACATCAAATGGGCCGACCCTATAACCTGACGTTGTAATGACATCATCACTACGCCCGACAAAGCTCATACTGCCATCAGCATGAATCTCTGCGGTATCCCCAGTTAAATAATACTGTCCGACAAATGGAGATTTACGGCTTTCTTCATAACCAGAGAACCACATCATCGGCGATTGGCTGATATCCACTGCCAGGATGCCCGGGACGTCAGCTGCTAATTCATGCCCCTGTTCATCGACAACGGTAATCCGGTAACCCGGGCTGGCAAAGCCTGCCGAACCTGAACGGACCGGATGTTCCAGGGCATGATGATTACACACCACCATCCCGACTTCAGTCTGGCCATAATGGTCATAAATCGGCACATCCAGTACCTCTTTAAACCAGTGGATCACTTCCGGATTTAACGGTTCTCCCGCACTGCTGACGACACGTAACTTGCCGCGCAGTTTTGCCATTTGAGCAGGATCGGCTGCCATCATCATACGGTAAGCGGTCGGTGCGCCAGCCAGATTGGTAATGCCATATTCCTTAACAATTTCGCAGACACTTTCCGCATTAAAACCACCTTCATAAAATAAGGTCGAGTGTCCAAGCATTAAGGGACCAGTAATCGCATAATACAAACCGTAGGCCCAGCCGGGATCAGCAATATTCCAGAAAGCATCTTCAGGAGTTAGACCAATGGCATTTTGCATATAGCTTACAAAAGCAATCAGCGCTTTTAACGGGACTTTAAGAGGTTTCGCTGGTCCAGTAGTACCGGAGGTAAACATCAATAAAAAAGGATCATTAACATTCAGGATTTCCAGCTCACAAGCTTCAGCCTGACGGTTTAATACCGTCCAGAAGCTGAGGTCGTGCGGATAGCGTTCTGCCTCGGTTTCGGCATGTACCGTCACAATCGCCGGGCAGTTGCTAATTTCGGATAATTTGTCCCGATTCGCCAGATCAGTCACCACCAGCTTGCTTTGCGCCAGCTGAATGCGATGCTCGATGGCTTTGGGACCAAAGGCAGTAAATAACGGTTGATAGACTGCACCAATCCGCCAGGTCGCTAAAATGGTAATGATCAGCTCCGGCGTACGCGGTAATAATCCGGAAACACGATCACCTTTACCAATGCCTTGAGACTTAAGAAAATTGGCAAACTGGCTGGAGTATTTTTTGAGCTCGGCAAAGCTATATTTTTCTTTACGGCCATCTTTACCATGCCAGTACAAGGCAATGGCATCGGAATTGGCATGACGGTCACAGCATTCATAACAGGCATTCACTGCCTGCATTGAACCGGAGAGAAACTGGCTTGCAACCGTATTTAAATCAAAGTCTTGAACCGTTGTTTGATAATCTAACATGTTAAACCTCAGCCTGAATTTATCGTTATTAATGACAAGGTGTGTAGTTATTGAAGCGAATCCTTGCTCCATCTGAATATTTTAGGTTTTAAGCAGGTGGCATGGTGTATTGATGCATGATGCTGGAGAAGTCCAGATGGGCATCGCCTTCCTGACAGAGCTGTTGATAGAGTTTCTGTACCATGCTGCCGAGTACCACCGGCTGATCCACCTGTTGTGCTGCATCGACAGCCAGACCCAAATCCTTGAGCATCAGTTGTGCAGCAAAACCGTCGGTATAACCCCGCGATGACGGCGCATTGGCACAAATATCGGGCCATGGATTATAAATTTCAGAACTCCAGCAGCGTCCGGTGGAACTGTTGATCACGCCAGCCAGAGCCTTTGGATCAATACCCAGTTTGGCTCCTAGCGCCATTCCTTCTGCAACGGCAGTCATGGAAATGCCCAGAATCAGATTATTACAGATTTTTGCCACCTGTCCGGTTCCCACCGCACCACAGTGCACCAGATTTTTACCCATACAATCAAGAACCGGTTTGACAGCTTCGAAAGTAGCCTCATCTGCACCGACCATAAAGGTCAGGGTTCCATCTTTAGCACCTAAAGTACCGCCAGATACAGGTGCATCACAGACGCGAATCTGTTTGGCTTGCGCTGCTGCGGCAACCTCCTGAATGGTTTGCGGATCAATGGTGCTGCTGTCGATACACAAACTGCCCGATTGAAGTACCTCTAAAATACCATTTTCACCTAAATAGACTTCACGCACATGCTTGGCTGCGGGCAACATACTGACCACGATCTCCGCCTGCTTCGCGGCAGCTTGTGGACTGTCGCAGACTACACCGCCCGCTTCTGAAAAATGCTGTAAAGCCACTGCACTTAAGTCATAACCAAAAACCTGATGACCCGCCTTGAGCAGATTCTGCGCCATCGGACCACCCATGTTGCCTAAACCGATAAATGCAATCTTCATACTGATGCTCCTTAACGCAGACTGATTGTGGTATTCACACCACTATTTTCCTGATCATCTTCAAACCAGCGGCTGGTGATGGTTTTGGTCTGGGTATAGAACTGCACCGCCTGTTTGCCATAAGGACCTAGATCCCCCAGTTTTGAACCGCGTGAACCGGTAAAGCTGAAAAAAGGGACAGGGACAGGAATTGGAATGTTAATGCCCACCTGACCGATATCAATCTGGTTCTGGAAGGTACGCGCAGTATTACCATTTTGGGTAAACAGTCCAACGCCATTACCAAATGGATTGGCATTAATCAGCGCAATTGCCTGCTCTAAAGTATCGACATACATGATGGCCAGTACTGGACCAAATACTTCTTCTTTATAAATGCGCATATTGGTCGTAACCTGATTAAAAATCGTTGGCCCGACAAAATTGCCTTTTTCATAGCCTGGAACCTGTACATCACGGCCATCCAGCAGCAGTTCAGCACCTTGTTCGACACCGCTGTGAATTAAATCGATGACACGTGCTTTGGCACGGGTTGAAATCACTGGTCCAACATCGGTATTCGGTTCATGCCCGGCATTCACCTGTAAAGTTTTGGTTTTATTGACCAGTTCATCGACCCAGTGCTTGGTCTCACCGACCATCACCGCCACTGAAAGTGCCATACAACGCTGACCAGCGGCGCCAAAAGCTGCACCGACCAACGCATTTAAGGTTTGTTCTTTATTGGCATCTGGCATCACTACCACATGGTTTTTGGCGCCCATCATCGACTGCACACGTTTTCCGTGCTGGCCCGCGAGGTTATAGACATGCGTGCCGACTGCGGTCGAACCGACAAAAGAAATCGCTTTGATATCGCGATGGGTACACAATTGATCGACCACTTCTTTGCCGCCATGCACCACATTGAGCACACCCGCCGGTACACCTGCCTGAATCGCCAGTTCAACCAGCATCATGGTCGACAATGGATCCTGTTCAGAAGGCTTTAAGACAAAGGTATTGCCGCAGACAATCGCCATTGGGAACATCCAGAGTGGAATCATCGCCGGGAAGTTAAACGGCGTAATCCCTGCACAGACACCCAGTGGTTGCTGCAAGGTATAGGTATCGACACCGCGTGCCACGCCCTCAATATACTCACCCATCTGTAATGAACCGATCGAACAGGCATGTTCCACTACTTCCAGACCACGCTGGATATCACCCTCGGCATCGGCCAGGGTTTTGCCTTGTTCTGCTGTTAAGACCTGGGCAATACTTTTTAAGTTAGTACGGATCAGATCCTGCAATTTCAGCATAATCCGCATACGTGCCTGAATCGGGGTTTGGCGCCAGCTGGCAAAGGCATTTTGTGCAGCCTCAATCGCTGCATTGACTTCTTCAGCAGTGGCAAAAGGCACCTGACCCAAGACTTCCTGAGTGGCAGGATTGACAATATCTTGCCAATGGCTGGTTTTTGATTCGACAAATTCACCATTAATCAGGAGTTTTGCGGTAGTGAATCCGGTACTTTGCTGGGGATGAGAAATAGCGTTCATGATCGCTCCGTGCTGGTTTGTTATTGTCGTTGTGTGAGCCTTTAATGGCTTTTATTTAATGTATAATTTTTGCGCTGTTTTAGCAGACTAACAAAGAACACTTTGACCACCAATAGAAATTGATGCACGATGGTTGTGCAAATATGCACAGGGATTTAACAGGACGTTAAATAGAAAATGAAAGTAGATTGGGATCATTTACGCTTTTTTCTGGTTTTGGCACGTGCTAAAACGCTCACCAATGCCGCACGCTTGATCGGAGTGGAACACAGTACGGTAGCAAGGCGGATTCAGGCCCTCGAAAATACCCTAGGGACGCAACTATTCAAGCGTGAAGCGACAGGTTATGAACTGACTGCAGAAGGGCTGGCACTGGTGCCACGGGTCGAACAGATGGAACAGTCCTTTATCCAGATTGACAAGCGCCATAATCCCTTGCAGGGACGGGTTAGAATTGGTGCACCAGAAGGTTTTGGTACAGCGTTTTTAGCTCGTCTTTTGGCAGAATTTTCCCAACATTATCCTTTGCTGACCATTGACCTGATTCCGGTGCCGAAGGCGATTAAACTTTCACATCGAGAAGCCGATATTGTGATTGCGATTGACCGGCCCAAATCTGGGCCCTATATCATTACCCGGCTAACCAATTACTGCCTGAAACTGTATGGCAGTCAGTATTATTTACAGCAAAATCCGGAAATTAAAAAACTGGAAGACCTCCAGCAGCACCGTTTTGTCGATTATATTGATGATTTGGTCTATAGCACTGCACTCTATTCGCTAGAGCGTCTTCCACTGCAAGTCAGTGCCTGTTTTCGCAGTAACAGCATTCTGGCGCAGGAAACTGCCGTGCGTGCAGGCGCTGGACTGGCTATTTTGCCGAAATTTCTGGTCAATGATAAAAGTGAACTGAAAGAGGTGCTGGGTCAGCAGCTCAGTTTTACCCACACTTTCTGGATGCTGACACTGGTCGATCTGCAACATGAACCAAAAATAAAACTGGTCTGGGATTTCCTGCGCAAGCAGGCTGATCTTCAACAAGACCTGTTAATGGGCAGATGAATATTAAATACAACTGTGCTGTATATAGAGTCACCTCTTTAAGTTAAATCAACTGAATTAACAACGTATCGATACAGCAAATGAACGTATCACAACACTCCTGACCTTTGTGACTTGTTAAATTAACAGTCGATTATTCACGATGTTTAACGAGATACAGGAAAATAATATGAAAATCTTGATGGTACTGACTTCACATGACCAGCTGGGTGATACTGGCAAAAAAACCGGCTTCTGGCTGGAAGAACTGGCTGCACCCTATTACACTTTTGTTGATGCAGGCGCAGAGGTAGTTTTGGCTTCTCCTGCAGGTGGTCAGCCACCACTAGATCCAAAAAGTAATGAGCCGGATGCGCAAACCGAAACCACCAAACGCTTTGAAGCAGATGAAGTGGCTATGCAGGCTCTTGCCAATACACATAAGTTGAGTGAAGTCTTAAATCAGGATTTTGATGCTGTATTCTATCCGGGTGGTCATGGACCACTATGGGATCTGGCCAAAGACCAGAATTCCATTTCTTTAATTGAGCAAACCTTGCAGGCAGATAAACCTGTTGCGCTGGTCTGTCATGCACCAGGTGTACTGCGTGATGTGAAAGATGCCGAAGGCCGTTCGATTGTAGAAGGCAAGACAGTCACCTGTTTTAGTAATACCGAAGAAGACGGCGTGGGTTTGACAGACATTGTTCCGTTTCTAGTTGAAGACATGCTGAAAGAAAAAGGTGGGAAATATTCTAAAACTGAGGACTGGCAGGTATACGTGCAACAAGATGGTCTACTCATTACTGGACAAAACCCAGCCTCTTCTGCTGCAACGGCTGAAGCTTTATTAAAATTATTAAAGTAGAAGTTAATCTAAAATTCGTATTAACCTTTTAAGTCACTTCTTTTTGAATAAGAAAAACCCTGAATAAGGCAATATTATTCAGGGTTTAATTCCGTATATTCCCAGATTTAGTTCGCTTCAACTGCTGTTGAGGCAATATGCTGAGCCAGTAATTCTCTGAGTTTAAATTTCTGGATTTTCCCAGATGGCGTCATCGGAATATCCTCCCAGATTTCCAAACGTTCCGGAAGATACTGCATGGCCAGATTATGAGTTTTCAGGAAATCTACCAGCTCATTAAAACTTAACGGTTTTGTCTGATCTTTCAGTTTGATGATTGCACAGGCACGCTCGCCCATTCGCTCATCTGCATAAGCCACTAAAGCTACTGTTGCAATATTCGGATGTTTATATAGCAATGATTCAATTTCTGCGACCGGAATATTTTCTCCGCCACGGATAATTACATCTTTCTTACGTCCGCAAATCCGGATATAGCCCTGCTCGTCCTGATAGGCAATATCGCCAGTATCAAACCAGCCTTCGGCATCTGTATCATTTAAATGGGGCCGTTTTAGATATCCGCCAAAATTTGAACAGGTACGGATCATCAAACGACCGGATTCATTCACGGCTTTGGTCTGACCTTTTTTATCCACGATCTTGATTTCCACGCCTGGTAAAGCGATGCCATCAGTATTGAAAGAGCGCTCATCTTCATCCTCAGGTCGGGTTAGCGTCACCGCACCACATTCAGTCATACCCCAGGCTGATATGACTTTAACACCCAGAATTTCCCGGGCTTTTTGCACCAATGGACCTGGAATGGGTGCGCCGGCACACAGGAAAATTTTCAGTGAATCAACCTTGTCATGCTGTTCCGCCACGGTATTGGACAGGTCATTCAAGAATGGGGTCGAGGCCATGGTGAAATTCACCTGATGCTGATGAATCAGATCTACGGCTTTGGCTACGTCCCAGACATCCTGTAACACCACTTTGGTATTCAGCTGAATTGGCATCATCAGGCCATACATAAAACCGGTCTGGTGCGCCATAGGTGACGCCATTAACACCACATCATTTTCAGTTAAATGTAGCCGCTTCGCATAAGGCACAATATTGGAAAATAAAGTATTGGCGGTATGCATCACCCCTTTCGGTTCACCGGTCGTGCCTGAGGTAAAGATCAGTTGAGTAATGTCATCCGGGCCAGATTCCAGTCCATCCATCGCAGCAACTGCTGAAGCATCTTGTTCCAGTCCATGATTGAGCAACAGGCGATCAAAATTATTTTCGCCTTCACCATTGACCACCACTACATGCTTCAAGCTTTCCAGTTTGTTTTGCAGCTGATTGGCCAGCTGTTCATGATTAAAATTGCGGAACATTTTCGGTACAACAAAAACTTTGGATTCACCATGTTTGAGCATGAATTCCAGTTCACGTTCACGGAAGATCGGCATAAGCGGATTGAGCACGGCACCGATATGGCTACACGCCAGGTAAAGCAAGGTAAGTTCCCACCAGTTCGGTAGCTGGCAAGACACCACGTCATTTTTTGCTACACCCAGCTGTTTCAGACCCAGCGCAATGTTATTGGTCATGTCCCAAAGCTGCTGATAGCTGAAAGTCTGTTCAGTTTGATTCTCAACCTTAACGCTTACCAACGCTATTTTGTCCGGATTCTTTTCTACGGCACTGCGTAAAAAATCGAGTATTGTCTGGTTTAACCAGTGTCCCTGTTTAAGCATAGCCTCTTTTCTGGCCGGGATCAGAACCGCATCGAAATCCATTCGCTTACTCCTCATTATAATTTTAGTTCAGGCCTGTGCTTATTTTCCTTAAGCTGGTACAGCCTTACGTCCTGCCTTATGCCGCGCAATAATCGTTTTCATGATTTGTGCTGTTCCATCACCGATCTGGAAACCGAGTACATCCCGCATCCGCTGTTCCATCACACCGCGATCGTAACCGGCATGACCAAAAGTCAACAGACATTGATGAATTACATCATAGGCCAGTTTTGGCCCCCACCATTTACACATGCCTGCTTCAGAGGTATGGGGCAGATGATTGTCTTTCAGCCATAAGGTTTGCAGGCAAAGTAAGCGTGCAGCTTCAACCTGAGTTTCGTATTCAGCGAGTGGATGCGAAACTCCCTGAAAAGCAGTCAATGGCTGACCAAAAGCTTCGCGTTGCGTGGCATATTCCCAAGCTTCATCCAGACTCACCCGGGCAACGGCCAAAACCTGTAAACCGATCAGAGCACGAGAAAAATCAAAGCCCTGCATCACCTGCACAAAACCTTTGTTTTCATCCCCTAGACGGTGATTGACTGGCACACGAACATTGTCAAAGAAGATTGAACCGCGACCAATGGCGCGCTGACCATGACAGTCAAATCGTGTGGTACTGATGCCCGGTAAATTCATCGGAACCAAGAGCGCTGTCACGCCATGTGCACCATCTTCATTGGCGCCAGTGCGACCGAAAACCACCGAAGCATCTGCCTGATCGGCCGCAGAAATTGAAGTTTTTTCGCCATTAATGACATATTCGTCGCCATCACGTTCAATCTTTAAACGTAAATTTGCTGCATCAGAACCGCCTCGCGGCTCGGTCAAGGCAATTGAGAAGATAGCCTCGCCTGCAGTGAGTTTTTTCAGCCAGGGCTCAACCACTTCAGGCTGCCCATGTTCGGCCAGAATTTGGCCATTTAGGGAAGCAAGCAGGTTGATATAGGAGAAACTTAAATCCGCTTTGGCAATCGCTTCATGGATAATTCCGGCAGCCAGTCTGCCCATGCCCTGACCGCCGTACTGTTCCGGAAGTTCAGGTGCAATAAAGCCCATTTCGCCCATCTTTTTGACCAGATCACGGTCAAAGACTCGGCTTTGATCACGTTCCAGAAAACCGGGAGCAATATATTTCTGGGCAAATTTTTCTGCCGTTTCTGCCAGAAACTCGAGTTCTTCAGTGATATAAGGATTCTTTTTCATGGATCAGTCTCCTTATTTGGCATATTTACGGAATTCAGGCTGACGTTTTTCTTTCAGTGCATTGACTCCCTCACGAGACTCTTCAGTATCATAATAAAGTTTCAGCGCATACATCCCCATGCCCGCAATACCTGCCTGATGCGCGGTATCCATATTGAAACTGCGTTTGGCAATTGCAATGGCAGTCGGACTACGCTGACAGATTTCTTCAGCCCAGGCCTGCACTTCGGCATCCAGTTGATCGGCCGGTACGCATTTATTCGCCAAACCCATTTCCACAGCTTCCTGACCAGAATAACGGCGGCACATATACCAGATTTCACGGGCTTTCTTTTCACCGACGACGCGTGCTAAAAACGCCGTGCCATAGCCCGGATCAACCGATCCCATTTTCGGACCAACCTGGCCAAAAATCGCTTTATCTGAACAGATGGTCAGGTCACAAATAGTTGCCAGCACATTGCCACCACCAATGGCATAGCCTTGTACGCGTGCAATTACCGGTTTAGGTACATCACGGATGGCGGTATGCAATTCTTCCATCGGCAAGCCAATCGTTCCACGGCCATCATAATTGCCATCATGCGCGGACTGGTCACCACCTGTACAGAAAGCTTTCTCACCCGCGCCTGCCAGTACAATTGCGCCTACGTTACGGTCATAACCTGCTTTATTCAATGCCTTGATCAGTTCGTCGCAAGTGGTACCACGGAAAGCATTCATTTTTTCTGGACGGTTAATCGTGATCCAGGCAACACCGTTTTTAACTTCATATAAGATATCTTCAAAATTCATTTTCTTTACATCCTGTACTGTTTTTATCTATCTGGTTGAACTGTGATTGTTATGAGATTTAATGATGATGTCCGTTTAACCGTTCATGGTTAAACCGCCAGAGACACTGAGTACCTGCCCGGTAATAAAGCTAGCATCATCACTCAAGAAAAAGGCAATGGCAGAAGCCAAATCATCCGGTTGACCCAAGCGACCCAGTGGAATGGCACGAATAAAGGCTTCACGTAATTTTTCCGGATTTGACGCGCCTTCAGTCACGCCTGCAAGCAAAGCCGTATCGGTGGGTCCCGGGCAAATCACATTTATTTTGATGTTATGACGTGAATGTTCACGTGCCAGCGTTTTAGAGAAAGACAACAAGCCGCCTTTACAGGCCGCATAGACTGCTTCACCTGAAGAACCGACCCGGGCTGCGTCAGAAGCAATATTGACAATACTGCCGGAATTGCGTTCAACCATGCCTTTCAGCACTGCAAAATGCATATTCAACATACCGACCAGATTAATCTGGATCAGTTTTTCCCATTCCTGCGGATTGGTTTTAACAAAAGGTTTAAAAATATCCCAGCCGGCATTGTTGACCAGTCCATCAATTGGACCGAGTTCAGTTTCAGTTTTTTGAACCGCCTGCTCAACCACATCACTTTGGGTAATATCACACTGAATTGCCAGTGCCTGACCGTATTGATTGATTTTATTCGCCAGCTTTTCAGCCGCTTCCAGATTCATATCAAAAATGGCAACTTTGGCGCCTTCCTCTGCCAGACGTCGGCAGGTGGCTGAACCAATTCCGCCTGCTCCGCCTGTCACAATCACAACCTTGTCTTTTAATCCTTTCATTGCTCATCCCTACGCTATTTTGTTGTTGAATTTAATCGGCTGGTGTTTTAATTCGGTGTGTTTTATCTAAAATAGAAAGAGATTGAATTTATGTCAATATATTTACATAAAATAATATTTATAAATTATTATTTATATATTTATCATTAACTTAATATTTTTATTTATTCAATGTATTGACCTATATTGGTTTTTGGCTTTAGATTAATTTGAATCCGACTTCACTCTAGAGTCAAAATATGTCTTTTGCATGACAGATAATTTATTCCTTTAAAATTGAGAAGAAAACCTTAGATATTTGGTGAGTGAGCGCAATGGAAGTGAAAAGAAAATGGAGATTTCCAAACCATAAAACTTATTGACTCAGAATTTAAATAGGAAAATTTCTGCAAAAACACTATGATTTTTAAAACAAATTATAATAGAAACTGGTTTGTGCGAAAAAGCGATAGGCTATACTCTGCGCGGCTCGGCTATTTCAGTTTTGAGGATGTCCACTATTGTGAGTGATACTTTGTCAAAAAAATATGATCAATCCTTATATTCTGCTCATAACCGGCTTTTTTTCCGGCTGTTTCAGGTGGGCAACAGTTTGGACCGTAAATGCCTCAATGAGCTGAAAATATCCCCAGTGCATTGGGCAGTACTGGGTGCTTTGTCCCGTCCAAAAGTTAAATCAGGAATGTCCTTTTCTGATCTGACTGAATATCTCGGGGTGAGCCGGCAAAACCTGGACGCAGTGTTAAAACGGCTGGAACGTGACGGTCTGGTGGAACGGGTCATTAGTGAACAGGACCGCCGCGCTAAAATTGTTGCACTGACGGCTGAAGGCTTGGAAACATGGGACAACTTGCAAGCTGATTTCTTTGATTTTTATGGTCAGGCCTTAAATAAGCTGGCCTTTGACGATGTGATTACCCTGATTCATCTGCTCAATAAAGTAAATGATGGTTTAAAAAGTATTCATCTGCATAAAGAAACAGATCAAGAATAAACAAATAGAAATACAGCTTTAATTGATGAATATAAAAAAAGAGCCTGTATTCAGGCTCTTTTTTTGAAGTTGAAATTATGCTTTTTGTGGATCGTATTGACGGTCTTTGATGAATATCCCGGACACTGCCCCACACAAGAAATAGGCACCGCCCATAATCAGAAAGCCTAGGCCAATTGAACCACCGCTAGCTGCCGCGCCAATAATTGCAGGGGCAAACATGGCGCCAATACGGCCTGCATTATAAGCACCGCCTACCGCAGTACCACGAATCGAGGTGGCGAAGCTTTCTGTCATATAAGTGGCATTAATCGCATATGGAATGCCATACAGGAAGCCAAAGAAAATTAGCAGATAGGCAATGTTATCTGGCGTATTGAATAGCACAATCACGGGCAGGAAAATCGCCGTTCCAATTGCTCCAAACGAAAAGACAGCGCGTCTACCCAGACGGTCTGCGGCAAAGCCCGCTAGAATTTTGCCGAAAATCATCGCCACATAAGTACCAATCATATAGCCGGCCATGGATTTAAAATTCATGTGCAATTCAGATTCCAGATATGCCGGCATCCAGTTGTTTACCCCATAATAGCCAAATTGCAGAAAACCGGCCGTAAAGATCCACAAAATAAACATTCTGCGATTCGCAGGATCCGCGAAAATCTCTTTGACTGTGCTTTTTTTGGCAGGTTGCTGTGCTGTGATTTCAGCTGGGGCATATAGACGCTGCAAACGTGCACGCTGCCAAGATTCTGGCTCAGGAACCAGTTTCTGGATAAAAATCGCCATAACCGAGGGAATAATGGCAATAAAAAACAGGGTTCGCCAGCCATATTCCGGAATGATCCAGCCTGCCAGTACAGTGGCCACAATATAACCGACGGTCCATCCTGCCTGTAAGGTACCTAAAACCGTGGTGCGATATGCAGTTGGAACATATTCAGCCATGAGCGTATTGGCTGCAATATATAAAGAGCCAATACCGAAAGCAGACAGAAAGCGTAAAACAGCAAATTGTTCAAAGTTTTGTGCAAAGCCTAAGGCTGCGGTCAATATAGAAAATACCAGAATCGAAATGACTACGGTACGTACACGGCCCAGATGGTCACAGGCCCAGCCACCTATAAAGCCACCAATCGCCATACCTGCTAAGGTAAAACTGCCTAGTGTACCCGCCTGCAGATTACTGAGACCAAACTCTGCTTTCAGGCTATTTAAACTGAAAGACAACAGCAACATGTCAGCGCCATCTACCAGTAAAGCCAGAAAAGCGAAAATAAAAGCAATTTGCTGGGTTCGTTTGGTCGTCGGTTTAATCTTTTCTAATTCTCTAGCTAAATCCGTCATATTTAAATCTCTGTTTTCCTATCCTTAGGTTTTCATGATCTTTTTATATTTAAAGCTATTCCGCTAATGAATATGCTTTAAGGCTAATCCGTTTTTTATTCACTTGATTGACTCCTTTTTTAATCCTGTCTGGGAGATCCCTTTTTCCTTTTTATCAGTTAGCTCTTATTCCTCGTTCATGCTTATATTTGCATCAGGCTAAAGAAAATAAGATGAATATTCAATCATTTTAGATGTTTTATTTTGTTATACGAAATTTATTATCATAAAGTTGATTGTTCTTTCATTTTCATATAGCTTTAAAAAGAGGGATAAGAACGATATGTCATTTGAATAGGATCGAACAGGGAGCGTAATAATGGGTGCCTTAACAGGATTTCGTGTACTGGATTTAAGCCGGATTTTGGCTGGGCCCTGGTGTAGCCAGATTCTGGCTGATCTGGGTGCAGAAGTGATCAAGATTGAAAAACCGGATCATGGGGATGATACCCGTATCTGGGGACCACCCTGGCTTAAAAACAATCAGCAACAAGATACCCAGGAATCGGCTTATTACCTGTCAGCCAACCGTGGCAAGTACTCGGTTGCAATCGATTTATCTACACCTGAAGGTCAACGTATTATCAAAAAACTTGCTGAACAGAGTGATGTAGTCATTGAAAACTATAAAGCCGGTTCGTTGAAACGATACGGGCTGGATTATGAAAGTCTAAGTCAGCTAAATCCGCGACTGGTATATTGTTCTATTACCGGTTTTGGCCAGAACGGTCCGCGTGCGCAAGAGCCGGGCTATGATTTTATCGTTCAGGGAATGGGCGGCATGATGAGTGTCACTGGCGAACGTGATGACCTGCCCGGTGGTGGCCCGCAAAAAGCAGGTCTGGCCTTTTCCGATTTGACCACCGGCTTATATGCCGCAATTGCCATTCAGGCGGCTTTGTTGTCCCGTGAGAAAACCGGTGAAGGTCAGTATATTGATATGGCACTGTTAGATACTCAGGTAGCTTCCCTCTCTGTTCTGGCCATGAATTATCTCACCTCAGGCAAAGTCCCCGGTCGCTTTGGAAATGCGCATGCCAATATTGTGCCCTATCAGGTGTTTAAAGCCCAGGAAGGTGAATTTATTATTGCCTGTGGTAATGATCTGCAATTTCAAGCTTTGTGTCAGGCCGTTGGTCTGGCTAAGGTGGCAGAAGATCCTCGCTTCTTGAAAAATTCAGGACGTGTTACACATCGTGAAGAACTGACCACAGTTCTACAGGCTCATTTCTATACTCGACCTGCAAAAACCTGGGTGGATTTAATCCATGCGGTTAAAGTACCGGTAGGAATGATCAATGACCTGAAACAGACTTTGCAAGAAGAACAGGTATTGGCACGCGATATGGTGATTCAGATGCCGCATACCTTACGTGAAGATTACACCTCAATCGGTTCACCGATTAAACTCTCCAAGACACCGGTAGAATATAAAAAGGCCCCACCTTGTCTGGGTGAAGATACCGATGCCATTTTGAGTCAATATTTAAGCCCTGTTGAAATGGAAGAACTAAAAAGCAAAAAAGTCATCCAGCAGCGATAAGCCTGCAAGCAGTAAAAAAGAAATCTTTCGATTCCTTTTTTATTTTAAATCTAATGAATTAGATTATTCCTTAGCAGGCTTTGTCACTCGGCTGAACAGTACGAGGCAGTTCACGACGCAGAATTTTGCCTACTGTTGACTTTGGCAATCCAGCCACAAACTCAATGTATTTGGGCAGTTTATAACTGGTCAGTTGCTGCCTCAGATAAGTCATGACTTCATCTTGGGTCAGATTTTCATCCTGTTTCACAATAAATGCCTTGGGTACCTGTCCAGATTTTTCATCATCAATACCAATCACTGCACATTCCAGTATTTTAGGATGTCTGGACAGTACGCCTTCCAGCTCATTGGGATAAACATTAAATCCGGATACCAGAATCATGTCTTTTTTTCGGTCCAGAATGGTGATATAGCCTTGTTCGTCCATACAACCGATATCACCTGTCAGGAAGAATCCATCTTTGGTAAATACCTGTGCTGTTGCTTCGGATTGCTGCCAGTATCCTTTCATCACCTGTGGACCACGTATGGCGATTTCTCCAGCCTGATTAAGCTCTACAGGTTTTCCTTCATCATTCAGAATCAGAATTTCAGTCCCTGCCAATGGCAAGCCAATCGTGCCACTAAATCGCCGGCTTAAAGGCGGGTTAAAAGTTGCAGTCGGTGATGTTTCAGAAAGTCCATAACCCTCATAAATCTGGCAGCCTGTGACCTCATGCCATAACTCAGCCGTATTTTTCAGAATAGATGCCCCTCCGCCGGTTGTGGTTTTCAGGCGTGAGTGATCGAGTTCACGAAAACGTGAATGATGCGCCAAGGCATTAAACATGGTATTCACCCCGGGGAAAACAGTGGGTGGATGTTTCTGGTATTGATCCGCCAAAGCATCCAGATCTCTCGGATTTGGAATCAAGACATTGGCGAAACCACGGCTTAAACCATAACTGAACAGGCAGATGGTAAATCCATAAATGTGATACAGCGGCAAGGCACAGAATACATATTCATTTTCAGTGGCATAACGGTCACCAAAATGGCTGATAAAAACGGTACTGTTCTGGGCGATATTGAATAAAATATTGCGATGGCTCAGTTCTGCACCTTTAGAAACACCTGTGGTTCCTCCCGTGTATTGCAGAATGACCGTATCTTCCTGATGCTGTACAGGCAGTTCAAAATCAATAATCTTTACCTGATTTATTGCCTGTCTAAAGTCAGAAAACTGTTTATCCGGATATTGTGCTGCCTGACTATAAATAGCACTTGGCTGCTCTTGAATAAAATCCAGCGGATGCGTCGAAATGACATATTTGAGTTGACGACATTCCTCTAATGCTGTTAATTGCTCCAAAGTCTGTCCCAGGATAATCAAGGCTTCTGCACCTGAATCCTGTAGCTGATGATAGAGCTCGCGCTGGGTGTACATGGGATTGACATTGACCAGCACATAACCGGCACGAATAATGGCAAAGGTCGCAATTGGATACTGAATAATATTGGGTAACATCACGGCAATACGGCTGCCAGCAGTCAGCCCAAGACTCTGTAAATAGCTTGCCAGTTTCTGGCTATACATATCGATATCGTGATAGCTGAATTTGCGATCCAGATAGATAAATGCGGTTTTATCCTGAAATTTCACCAAATTCTCAGCAATTGTCGTGCTCAGGGTTTTCTCAGGATCTGGCCGGGTAAACTCCGGATTGATATTCCACTTTTTATATTCTTCCATCCATGGCTGACTGCTCATGACTATACTCCTGTCCTGGATTTACATTTATTTTGTATTGTTGAAACTATAAAATTTTGATTTTAATTAAATGTTTTTAAACCACTTTCTGCTGTCTCGATTCAACATACTGATAGTGATAACCGCTACGAATAAAATGCTGATTTTTATCCCTAAATGAATGGGCATAATCCGGCCAGACCAAAGTCAGCTGGCGACTGACCGGATCCAGATACCAGCTTTTACAGCTTTCCGATAACCAGACACTACCTTGGGAAAGTTGCTGTAGCTCCTGCATATAGCTATTTTCAGCTTCTTGATCTGCTTCAAAGACCTGAATCTGTTGCTGCTCAAAAAACCGCAAGGCATCCAGTACCAGATCAAACTGAGTTTCCAGAAAATAAAGTGCTGAATTATGTCCACTGCCTGTATTTGGCCCATTCAGGATGAACAGGTTTGGAAAGTTGTGTACGGTCGTTGACTGATAACCCTGCATACCGCTGGACCATTGCTGCTCCAGGCTTAAACCCTGTTTACCTACCACCTTCGCGGCATAAGGTGGACGTGCCGCTTCAAATCCGGTGGCAAATACGATGATATCTGCAAAAAATTTATTTCCAGCCTGGCTTAATACACCGTCTTTCGTAACTTCTGCCAATGCTGAATCTTCAAGTGTGACATGCGGTTTTAAAAAGGTTGGATAATAATCATTAGAAAGCAATAAGCGCTTACAACCAGGTTCATAATTCGGCGTGAGTTTGTGCTGTAATTCAGGATCTGAAATCTGATGTTTTAAGAATTGCAGGCAGTTTTTCTTGACCCGCTCAAACTGGCTTTTCAGATTACGGCGCTGGGCAAAATTGTATTCATTGCCCCAAAACAAGGAATGTCTTAAGGCTGACATACTGTCCGGATCTTTGCGGAAAAGCTGTTTTTCTGACTCAGAATAAGGTCGGTCTGGTCGGGGCAAAATATATGGTGCACTACGTTGCAAGACGGTCAGGTTTTTTGCTGTTTTGGCAATTTCCGGCACAAGCTGAACGGCTGAAGCCCCTGAACCCACCACAACGACATGCTGGTTCTCCAAACTTATCTGATGATTCCAGCGTGCTGAATGCATGACCTGGCCTTCAAATTCTTCCAGCCCCGGAATTTGCGGGAGATGCTCATCTGCCAGATGTCCGGTTGCGGTAATTAAGATCTCAGCCTGATACAAACTTTTAGAGGTGTGAATTTCCCAGATACGTTCTTTAGCATTCCAACTGGCTCTTTCCAATTGGGTGTGAAAATCAATATGGGGCCGGATTTTTTCCTGATCACAGCATTGAATTAAATATCGCTGAATTTCTGCCCCTTGCGGAAACACACGTGACCAGTCCGGATTTTTAATAAAAGAGAAAGAATATAAGTGGGAAGGTACATCACAGGCGACCCCGGGATAGGTATTGTCACGCCAGGTGCCGCCCACTTCTGCTGCACGTTCAATGATTTTAAAATCGTGGATGCCCTGCTGTTTAAGGCGGATTGCCATTCCCAAACCACCAAAACCACTGCCTACAATTAGAATCTTGCTGCGCTGTCCTTGAGCTTGCATTATTTATCTCCTTTAAGGCATATAAGGCTGGATTTTTTGATTCACCGGATATTGTTCTGGATGCTGGCTAAACTGGTTGACCAGTTGCACCACTTCGGCTGGTGCTTCGATATAGAGCGCATGTCCTGAAGAAATTTCGATATAGCGACTGTTCGAAATTGAAGCAAACAGCAGTTTTGCTTGGGCTACAGGCACCATGCGGTCTTCACGACAGGCAACGACTAGAGTTTCTGCACAGATGTCAGATAAAGCTGACGTAATATCAATGCGATAATTCAGTTCCCGCTGTTTGGCTGCATCCTGGGAAGGTTTAACAAAGCGTGCCAGATCCAACACCTGCTGTTCGCTTCGTGCAGACAGATAATCATCGCTATACAGGCAATAATTGACAAAATGCAGCAAGGCAGCAGATTGATCATTAAATAACTGTTGCCAGATCGTGGTACGCAGTTGTTGGACTGAACTGGTTTTTGCCCAACCGGCTAACAGGATCAAACGCGCTACGCGCTGTTTTAAACTGGCTGCTACTTGTGCAGCAATCACAGCACCGAGTGAATAGCCTACCACTGTAATGGTTTCATCTTCTGCAACTGCATGCTGAATCAGTGCTTCAACCTGTTGGCTAAAATGGGTCACCGCCAGATCGGCGTTATCTGGGGTATGCAAATCAATGGATAAAACCCGCTGATGAATACCCAACATCGGAAAAATATAGCTGAAATGCTTGTCGGTATTTCCACCGGTGCCATGAATCAGAATAATGGTGGGAAATGCAGAACGCTGTCCGACTTCATGAAAAGTAAGCTGCAGATCAGCATAGGGACACTGTCGAGTAATCATGTCTAAATCCATATAGACTCCTGATCTTGTTGTTTTATGGTTTATTCAACACCCGAGAATAAATCTAAATATTTGAATTGGGTTAGGATGCAAAAATTATTAAAAAAAGACCCACGACACGAGTATCGTGGGTCAAAAGGTTTAATCGAATTTGAACTCTTCAGGCTCAAGTAAAAACAGGCTTTCACCACCCGCCTGAATATTGGCAAGGTGGGTTGAGGTTCTTGGCAAAATACGTGCAAAGAAGAATTGTGCAGTTTTGATCTTGGCTGCATAGAACGGATCAGTATTGCCTTCTTCAATTTTCTGTTGCGCAGTAATTGCCATTTTCAGCCACAGATAAGCGGACACGACATAACCAGAGAAATATAGGTAGTCAACTGATGCTGCCCCAATTTCATTGGCAGACTGCTGAGCCTGTGCCTGAATGGTTCTGGTTAATTCCAGCCATTGTTCAGTCAACTGGCTGACTTGTGCAACTTGCTGGCTAAACTGGGCATATTGTTGCTCTTTTATAAAGCCCTGAATTTCATCAGTCAATGCGGTCAGCAGACCCAGTTTTGAACTCAGCACTTTACGCGCCAGTAAATCAATAGACTGAATTTCAGTGGTTCCTTCATAAAGGCTGGCAATACGGGCATCACGGGCAATCTGTTCCATGCCATGTTCAGCAATATAACCGTGACCACCGAAAACCTGCATACCATGTTTAGCCGCTTCTATGCCGGTTTCAGTCATTAATGCTTTGGCAATTGGGGTTAATAATGCCAGACGATCCTCTGCTGCTTTCTTCTCTTCAGGATTATCCGTTGCTTCAGCAATATCGGCATAGGTCGCCAGATAATATGCCAGTGCACGTGAACCTTCTGCAAACACCTTTTGAGTCAGCAGCATGTTACGTACTGCGGGATGCACGATAATCGGATCTGCAGGCTGGCCTGGCGCTTTTGCACCTTCAAGTGAACGCATCGCCAGACGGTCTTTGGCATAAGCCAATGCCCCCTGATAAGAAGATTCTGCTGCTGCCAAGCCTTGAATGGCTGTACCGATACGTGCCGAGTTCATAAAGGTAAACATGCAGTTCAGGCCGCGATTTTCAGGCCCAATCAGGAAACCTTTGGCATTATCAAAATTCAGCACACAGGTCGCATTGCCGTGAATGCCCATCTTGTGTTCAATGGCGCTACACACCACACCATTACGGGAAGCTACATTGCCAGCTTCATCCAGATTGTATTTAGGAACAATAAACAGTGAAATACCCTTGGTTCCCGCAGGTGCATCTGGCAAACGTGCCAGTACGATATGCACGATATTTTCAGCCAGATCATGTTCACCGGCTGAGATAAAGATTTTCTCACCACTGAGGCTGTAACTGCCGTCTTCATTTGGCACTGCTTTGGTACGGATTAAACCTAGGTCAGAACCGGCATGAGATTCAGTCAAACACATGGTTCCAGTCCAGCGGCCTGCAATTAAAGGTACCAGGAATTTCTGTTTCTGTTCATCGCTACCGTGGTGCTCTAAAGTACGCATGGCACCATGGGACAGGCCTGGGTACATGCCCCAAGACCAGTTGGTTGCAGTAATAATTTCAGAAATAGCAATCCGGTATAAAGTTGGGAAGCCCTGACCGCCATATTGTTCATCACCGGTTAAAGAGGTAAAGCCAAGTTCTACATATTTGTCATAAGCCGCTTTAAACCCATCTGGAGTAGTTACGACACCATCCTGCAAACGGCAACCCTGCTGGTCGCCTATCGCATTAATCGGTAGAAGTTCGTTTTGGCAAAAGTCCGCAGCAACTTCCAGATATTGCTCCATAATATCCATAGAAACCTTGTCAGCGAATTTTGCATAGCCCTGATATTTCTGTTCCACGTTTAACAGGTCTTTCAGGACAAACTTCATGTCTTTTAATGGCGCAATATAATTTCTCATCGTAATTCCCTTGTATGAGTTCTAATTTGTATATTTATGACTATTAATTTCATAATACGAAATTATGTTTTAAATCCACTATAATATAATTTAAAGAATAAAATCTAGTCATTCAATGAAATTTCCCATTTAAAAATAAAAAATATACAGGATAAAAAAAGCCATTCATGGTGGAATGGCTTTTCTATACAGCGACTGCACTAAGGCTGATTAACGTGGAAAAAATTGAGCTAAACGCTGATGAACGATCTGCTCTGCCTCCTGCATGATATTTTTGATCAGCGCCTGACAAGTCGGAATGTCATGAATCAATCCCATCACTTGGCCTGCAGTCAGAACTCCCGCATCCACATCGCCATTTTCTAAAGCGAGCTTGCCTTTTAAACCGCTGACATAGGGACGAATCTGTTCAAATTCCAGATCTGGATCTTCACTCATTTTAACCACTAGATCAGATACTGCATTTTTGGCAACACGGGCAGTATTCCTGAACTGTCGATACAGCAGATGTGTCGCCCTTTCATCATTATCGACATAGAACTGCTTGATGTTTGGATGGATCGGCGCTTCCTGAGTGGCACAAAAGCGTGTACCCATATTGATGCCTTCAGCACCTAAAGCCAAAGCTGCGACCAGACCACGGCCATCAGCAAAACCGCCACTGGCCACAATCGGCACAGTGAGCTGATCAGCAGCGGCAGGAATTAAAATCAGGCCAGGAATATCGTCTTCACCTGGATGGCCCGCACATTCAAAACCATCAATCGAAATAACATCCGCACCAATTCTTTGTGCTGAAAGCGCATGACGAACGGAAGTACATTTATGAATGACAATAATGCCATGTTGCTTAAATGCCTCAATATGTTCATGAGGCTTGTTGCCTGCTGTTTCTACGATCTTGATACCGCTTTCAATGATCGCCTGTCGGTATTCTGCATATGGCGGCGGATTTACAGCGGGCAATAAAGTCAGATTGACTGCAAAAGGCTGATCGGTCATTTCTCGGCAGCGTGCAATTTCCTTGACCAGGGCTTCAGGCGTCGGTTGAGTCAATGCCGTTAATGTTCCCAAGCCACCAGCATTAGATACAGCACTAGCCATTTCTGCGGTACCAACCCACATCATGCCGCCCTGAATAATTGGATAGCGAATGCCTAGAAGCTCGGTAATACGGGTCTGAATTTTCATAAATATTCTCCTTAGCATCCGGTAAATTGTGCAGGGCGTTTTTCGATAAAAGCCTGGACACCTTCTTTATAGTCCTGACTGCTCAGAGCCAGATATTGCAGGTTTTGTTCTAACTCCAGTTGCTGGTCTATGTTATTTTCAGCACTGCGTTGCAAGGCCTGTTTGGTTAAAGCCAGCGCATAAGTCGGCTGTTGAGCTAATCGCTGTGCAATGTCATCGATATAAATATCAAATTCTGTATCTGGAAGCATTTTCCAGATCATGCCCATTTTAGCGGCCTCTTTGGCATGCACCGGTTCCCCCAGAAAAGTCAGTGCCATGGCACGTGCATAACCGATTAAACGTGGCAACATCCAGGTGCCACCGGCATCAGGAATCAAGCCAATTTTAGAAAAGGCCTGAATAAATCGGGCACTTTCCTTGGCAATGACCAGATCACAGGCCAGCGCGATATTGGCACCTGCACCGGCAGCCACACCATTCACTGCTGCGATTACCGGTTTGGGACTCTGACGGATCAGGTTAATCAAGGGATTATAGTATTTGGCCAGTGAGCCTTCGGGAGGCAAAGGCACATTGCCGAGCTGTCCAGCACGTTCTTTTAAATCCTGTCCCGCTGAAAACGCCCGGCCATTACCACGGATCACAATCACCCGAATATCCGGATCTGTATTCCAGTTTTTCAGCACCTGCTGCACCTCCTCATGCATTTGCCGGGTAAAACTGTTGAGTGAATCCGGGCGGTTAAAGCTTAAAGTTGCGACGCCTTGCTGAACCTGAGTTTGAATCGTTTCCCACATCATCAATTTCCTTATTTTTTGCCTGTATCCCTACAATTAATAGCCTTTATTGACATCTACCTGATGGCATAAATCCAGCCCGAGATTTAAGCGTCGGTCATTTTCCAGAATCTGTTCCACCACCACAGACATGGGCGCATGTGAGGCGACATGTGGTGTAACAACGATCTTTTCATGCTGCCAGAATGGATGTTCAGCAGCTAATGGCTCCTCTTCAAATACGTCGACAATTGCACCACGTAACTGGCCGGAATCCAGTGCATTGAGTAGATCCTGCTCGATTAAATGCTGCCCACGCCCCACCTGAATAAGAGCAGCTTGGTCGGGTAATTTTTTAAATAGCTGTTCAGATAAGATGCCAGTATTGTCTGCAGTTAAAGGCATTAAATTAATCAAAATCTGGCTGTGGGCCAGGAACTCGGAAAGCTGTTCTGTACCGACATAGCTTTTGACCTGAGCAATCTCTTTTGGGGAATTGGACCATCCAGACACCTGATAGTCCATGTCGGCAAAACGTTTTGCCACATAACCGCCCATATGGCCAAGGCCCATAATCCCGATCTGGATATGATGACTATAACTTTGACGATACTGTTTCCATAGCTGCTGCTTTTGCTGCTGGATCATGCGGTCAAAATAACGCTGAAAATACAGCACGCCCCAGAGCAGATAATCAAACATGCCCTTTTGATGATGTGGATCCAGTACCCGGCAGACTGACTGGTCAGCTCTAATCTCGTTTAAATTTAAATGTTCGACTCCTGCAGCAATCGAATGAATCAGACCAAGTTCTGGAAGTTGCCGGAGTTTTTCCAGATCTGGAAACCACGAAGCTGCTGTGGTCGCCTGTTCAGCTTCCGGGCTGTCCAGTGTACAAAAACTGCCCTCAGGCGCATATTTCTGAAAAGACTTCACCAGAATGGCTTCAATATTCGGCACAGTACTGGATATCACAATCATGATGCATACTCCGTATATTGATGCTCAATCAGGGATAACGCAGCCTGCCAGGCACGCTGTAAAATCGGTTCCACAAAAGGACTGGCGAACTGCCTGGCGGTTTTAATTCGGACTTCTTCTGCTGGATAATGCAGTTCGGCACCGCCACTTAAGGCCTTCACCTGCGCCTGACAGGCACGCTCCAGAAAATAGATTTCATGAAAAGCCCGTGCAATCGTTTCGCCAGCCGTTAAAAGTCCGTGATTGCGTAAAATCATGGCGCGATGGCCGTCCAGGTCCTGAATCAGGCGTTCTTGTTCATCTGTTGACAATGCAACGCCCTCATATTCGTGATAGGCCACCTGCTGATAAAATTTCAACGCATGCTGGGAAATGGGAAGAAGTCCGTGTTTCTGTGCAGAAACTGCTATGCCATCTGCGGTATGCGTATGAATGACACAATTCAGATGAGCATGTGCTTCATGAATCGCGGCATGGATGACAAAGCCTGCCATATTCACCGGCTTGTCTTGTTCATAGCTTTCTACCACTTGCCCTTCATGATTAATCTTCACCAACGTTGAGGCACGCATTTTTTCAAATGCGACACCATATTGATTAATCAGAAAGCATTCTGGTTGATCTGGAACTCTTAGGCTGATATGAGTATCAATCAGGTCGGTCATTCGGTAATGCGCAATAATGCGATAAAGCGCTGCGAGTTCGCAACGTGCCTGCCATTCAGCATCTGTGACGAGATTTTTTATTGTCATCGTTCCATCCTGGAAAAATATAGCATTTCGATCATTATCTGTTATATCATAATTCCAGAAAAACAGAATATTATTTCATAAAGCGAAATAAATCGTTACAAGGAGTGGATATGCCCACATCACAATTAAACGGACTTGAATATCTCAGCGCAATTAAGAATGGGGAAATTCCCAGCTCAGCCATGAGTGAAATTATTCCCATGCGTCTGACCTTGGTGCGCGAAAACTATGTGGAATATGAGGTGCGTCCTGATCAGCGCCATTACAATTTACAGGGTGGAATTCATGGCGGCTTTTGTGCAACGGTTCTAGATAGTGCCACTGGCGCTGCCGTGCATACGACAGTAGATGCAGGTGTTAGTTTCTCGACCATTGACCTGAATGTCAAAATGCTGAAAGCGATGAAAAGCGGCGAAACCTATACAGCTATTGGTGAAGTTATCCGGATCGGACGCAATGTTCTGACCTCAGAAGGCCGAATTATCGATAAAGAAGGTAAAGTTTATGCCTTTGGGTCGGCAACATTATTAGTCACTGGTCGTAAGTAATCTTTACACCGATATAATCAATCCCTGCATGTGCAGGGATTTTTATTTTGAAAGAAAAATCCCAATAAAAAAATGCCATGCATATCACATATACATGGCATTTAGGTGATGACTTAAGATGTTGCAGCTTCAGGGTTTTCAATCACCATCGCCAGGCCTTGACCCAGACCAATACACAGACTGATCACGGCATATTTTTTACCGGTACGCTGTAACTGACGTGCAACGGTTAAAGCTAAACGCGCACCCGAACAGCCCAGTGGATGACCAATGGCAATCGCACCACCATTTGGATTGACACGCGGATCATCCAAAGCGACATCCAGACCTTTCAGGCAAGATAATACCTGACTGGCAAAGGCTTCATTAATCTCGATGATATCCATATCGTCTAGCGTCAAACCCGCACGCTGTACTGCCTTTTTAATCGCTTCAATTGGGCCTGCTCCCATGATGCGTGGCTCAATGCCAGCGGCTGCAGAAGACAGGATACGAGCGAGAGGTTTTAAGCCATACTGTTCCTGAACTTTTTCACTGCCAATAATCAGTGCTGCAGCGCCGTCATTGATACCTGATGCATTACCCGCTGTTACTACACCACCTTCGAAAAGCGGTTTTAACTTGGATAAAGCTTCAAATGTTGAAGAAGCACGTGGATGCTCATCCTCAGTAATTTGTTTAGGCGGCAATTTGCGTCCTTGAGAAACTTCAATCGGGGTAATTTCACCTTCAAAGAAACCTGCTTCTTTCGCTGCCTGATATTTTGCCTGTGATGCAGCAGCAAAGGTATCAGCCTGTTCACGGCTAATACCGAATTCTTCAGCCACGTTATCACCTGTTTCAGGCATGCTGTGCGCGCCAAACTGATCCGTAAATTTACGGTTCGGGAAACGGGTACCAATCGTGGTGTCATAAATTTTGGCATCACGTGAATAAGCACTCTCTGCTTTACCCATTACAAAAGGTGCGCGGGTCATGCTTTCTACGCCACCGGCAATGTACAACTCGCCTTCACCTGCAGTAATGGCACGTGCCGAATCAATCACAGCACCGAGACCTGATGCACATAAGCGGTTTACCGTCTGACCCGGAACTGTTACCGGCATACCTGCTAACAATGCTGCAAAACGTGCCACATTACGGCTGTCTTCACCGGCCTGATTGGTACTACCAAAAATTACATCCTCTACATCTGCTGCCGGAATACCGGTTTTTTCCAGCAGGTTTTTAATTACGGTCGCTGCCAGATCATCTGGGCGTACGCTTGACAGACTTCCTGCATGGCGACCGATTGGTGAACGTAAACCATCATAAATATATGCATTTAACATGAGTGTTATTCCTTTAACTTTTTAATTAATTTGTTGTATGAACAAGAGGCAGACCAAGCTGAACACGGCGACGCAACCAAGGACTTGGACGGTAACGCTGGTCACGGGTAATCGCAGTCATACGGTCTAATATTTTCAGGATTTTTTCAGCACCCAGTACATCCCCCCATTCAATAGGGCCATATGGATAGCCAAGGCCTAGTTTCACTGCGATATTGATATCTTCTACCGTTGCAACGCCTTGCTGGGCAATATCACAGCCGAGATTCACAATCATTGCCAAAGCACGTTGAGCCACAAAGCCGACGCTTTCCTGAATTACGCTGACGGTCATACCATCCAGATTGAAAATCGATTGGGCTGCTTTTATTAGCTCAGGTTGGGTGACAAAAGTTGGCATCAAGGTACGGTGTTTATTCAGACCATATAGCAGATCGATACACACCACTTGCTGAGGTGCCACATGATAACGAACAGCGGCTGATGTTGCATCTTCACCATAAGTGGCAATCAGGATTAAAGCCTCTGCTGAAGGTATCTCAGTTTGCTCAATCTGAATGTTGAACTGTTGCAGATATTGCTCAAGTGCCTGACGGTCTTCACTATATTCTGTGCCTAGCCAGACTGCTGGATATTGATCGAGTTTTTCAACCAATGCTGGAGCCACATCACCTACTTTGCTGCCCGAGGTGTAATCATAAAAACCTTTACCGGTTTTACGACCTAACTGCTTGGCAATAAAACGCTGACGGGTAATCACGCTTGGACGGTAACGTGCTTCTTCATAATACTGGTGATAAATCGATTCACTCACCGGATGCGAGACATCCATACCGGTCAGATCACCTAATTCAAACGGCCCCATCTTGAAACCGATTCCGTCACGGTAGATCCTGTCAATATCATAAAATGGTGTGACATTTTCATTCAGAATTGCATAGGCTTCGCTACCAAAGGCACGGCCGGCATGGTTAATGATAAACCCTGGCGTATCTTTAGCTTTGACCGGACGATGACCCATTTTTGTCGAGAGCTGGGTTAATGCTTCAATAATGTCAGCACGGGTGTTAAAGCCTTCAATCACTTCGACCACTTTCATCAGTGGTACCGGATTAAAGAAGTGATAACCGGCAACACGTTCTGGCTGCTTACAGTTGGCGGCGATTGCGCTAATCGACAATGAAGAGGTATTGGATGCCAGAATCGCTTCTGGTTTTATAATTCCTTCCAGTTGCTGCATCAATTTTTGCTTGATTTCCAGATTTTCAATAATCGCTTCAACAATTAAGTCACAATCTTTCAGGTCTTCTAGCTGCTGCGCAGTCGACAGATGAGCAATATCTTCAGCGGCTTTTTCATGGCTGAATTTACCTTTATCTGCCAAGGTATTTAATGTTTTGGCCAGTTTGTCCTGTGCCTGTTCGGCTGCCCCTTCTTTGGCATCAAACAGTACAACATCATGACCAGACTGAATCGCGATCTGGGCAATACCTGCACCCATCGTGCCTACACCAATAATGCCGATTTTCTGAATCTGAATACTCATGCTTATCGTCCCTGATAATTCGGTTTACGTTTTTCAATAAAGGCCTGCATACCTTCTTTTTGATCTTCTGAAGAAAACAGCATCTGGAAAGATTTACGCTCCAGGGTAAGTCCAGCATTGAGTGGTACATCTTCGGCCAATAAAGCCACTTCCTTGATTTGCTCTAGAGCAATTGGCGGCATTTTCGCTAGACATTCCGCCATCTTGATAGCTGTAGCAAGGGTTTCACGGTCTTCAGTCACCTGGGACACCAGACCAATTTGATAGGCTTCCGGTGCAGGTACCAGACAACCAGTCATGATCATGCGCATGGCATGAAATTTGCCAACTGCACGGAATAAACGCTGAGTACCGCCTGCACCGGGCATGACACCTACTTTCACTTCAGGCTGACCAAACTGGGCACTTTTCCCGGCAATAATAATGTCTGCATGCATGGCCAGTTCACAGCCACCACCCAGTGCATAACCGTTTACAGCTGCAATCACCGGTTTGGAACATTGTGCAATCGCCTGCCAGTAACGTTCAGTCCGACGCTGCATCATCTGGATGGTTTCTGCATTGGCCAGTTCTTTCAGGTCTGCGCCTGCTGCAAAATCTGTTTCACCACCGGTAAGAATAATGGCACGGACATTTTCATCATCATTCAGTTGCAAAAAAGCCGCCGCAAGTTTCTGGCGAACTTCTGTATTCAGGGCATTTTTCGCTTCTGGTCGATGAATTTTAACCATCGCTACATGTGCTGAAACTTGTTCTACTTGAACTACCTGTTCCATTAAAATCTCCATTTATTTTGTATAGCGAAATTTTATTTTATATAAAACTAAGGTTTCTTAAGCTATAAATCAAGGATTTTTAACTCCAGAATTCAAAAAAGTTATTTTTAAATAAAAATAGAGTAAAAACTCTTGTTCAATTGCTCATTTTATGATTAATTAATTTCGCAATACGGAATTAAATATTTTAAATGCAATTTGATTATTCATTTCAATGAATAATCACCATAAGGCAGAACTTACAAGTAATTTACGAAATCAAATTTTCCAGCAATGAGAGGATTTTGATTTTGCGTAAAGCGTGAAAAATCGAATGTAGCCTGATAATAAATGCAGCGGCTGTTGTGTTTAGAGCAAGTCTGTTAAATCAGGAAAACTATGTTTCCGTGAGGAAGAAAAATGGATTTAGCGGTAGCAGAGGAAATGCTACTTTGAATATATAGAGGATATAACAATGACAAGCGATACCATCGTAACAGGAGACAATAAAACCGATGTCTCCTCCACGGATACCATTAAACAGGCACCAAAACGTCTATGGATGACGGCTTTTGTCTTTGCTTTTCTGATTTTGCTCTGTGACGGTGCAGATATCGGGATTCTGGCTTTCAGTCTGACCAGTCTGAAAGCGGAATGGGGCCTGACTTCTGTACAGGCGGGTGCCTTGGGAAGTTATTCTCTTTTAGGTATGGGGATCGGAGGCTTTATTGGTGGATGGGCATGCGACAAATTTGGACGTGTCCGCGTCATTGTACTGGCAACTATCGCCTTCTCGATCTTGTCTGCCTACTCAGGTTTTGCACAGTCTTATACTGAATTTGCAATGTTACGTACCCTGTCCTGCTTAGGTCTGGGCTGCTTGTATATTGCCTGTAATACCTTGATGTCTGAATATGTACCAACCAAATACCGTACCACAGTGCTGGCAACATTAATGACCGGTTTTACTCTGGGTTCTCTGGTGATTACCATGCTTTCAGGCTGGATTATTCCTGAGTTCGGCTGGCGTATGCTGTATTGGATTACGATTGCACCTTTAGCACTCGGTATCCTCATGCACTTTATGGTGCCTGAACCAGAATCGTGGAAACGTGTTCGGGAAATGAAAAGAACTGGCCAGATCGTGGATAATAATGCGAAAAAAGGCAATCCATATATCACCATTTTAAAAGATAAAACCCACGGCAGAATGTTTATCTTATGGTCATTCAGCTCAGGTTTTCTCTTATTCGGTTATTTCGGTGTAAGTAACTGGCTGCCAAGTTATCTGGAAGCTGAATTAGGTATCAAATTCAAGGAAATGGCGATCTATATGATTGGTACTTTCTTGACCATGATATTCGCCAAAATCATTGCGGGCTATGTTGCTGACAAGATCGGCCGTCGTATCGTGTTTGCTTTCGGCACCATGGGAACTGCGCTGTTCATTCCGGTCGTGGTCTACATGCACACTCCAGATAACATCGGTGTACTGATGCTGATCTTTGGTTTCCTGTACGGCATTCCATATGCCATTAATGCAACCTATTTAACTGAAAGCTTCCCGACTGCAGTTCGTGGAACAGCCGTGGGTGGTGCATTCAATATTGGCCGGATCGGTGCCATTTTTGCCCCGATTACCATTGGCTATCTGGCCATGCATGGCTCAATTGGAACTGGCTTGATGGTGATGGGCGCTGCCTACTTCTTCTGCGGCTTAATTCCGGCCCTGTTTATTAAAGACCGTTTATACGATCCGCAAAAAGCAGAATAAATACTCTCCGGAAGGCAGTTTAACTTGCTGTCTTCCTCTTTCTCCAAATATTGACCACACGTATAGAAAGGTTTCCTTTCATTCAGGATTAAAAGTTTCTTCAGGGATTAAGAAATGAAAAAATTAGTTTTAGCCACATTGTGCGGTATCGCATCAGGAACTGTACTTTCAGCAGAAGTATCGGAAGATCGTATCCAGTTTCTAGAAGCACAGCTCAAACAGATTCAGTCTGAACTGGAACAGCAAAAACAGTCACAGCTTGCTTTAAAAGCACAACAGGAACAGTCTAAAGCAGCAGACTCCAAAAGTTTAAGTAGCATGATGGACAATGTGGATGTGTATGGAATGATCCGTCTGGATGGCGCGATTGATTTTAAAAGTACGCCAGAAACCCGTGGCCGAACCATTAACCAGATCAATAAAGTGCCTTTTACTGAACCTGATTCAGTCCGTTCCGATTTTACTGCAGCTGCCAGCCGTATTGGTTTCCTAGCCAAAGATCTGGGAGGTAATCCGAATATTTCCGCACGTCTGGAAGCCGATTTCTGGACCAATAATGGCAAAGGTGATGGTGGCCTCCGTATCCGTCATGCATATTTTAAATATTATAACTGGACTTTTGGTCAGGCCTGGTCACTCATGTCTACGCCGGAAATTAGCACCGATGCGGTAGACTATAGTTTATTGCTCGGTGGTTCGATCCTGCGTACTCCCCAGGTCAGTTATGCGTTTAAGCTTGATCCGGAAAATACCTGGAATATTGGCCTGGAATATATGGCCGGTGGTGATCGCTCCTCTGCCTTACCTGCTTTAACCACCAAATTTGTACATCAATCCGGTCCGGTACATCTGTTAGCTCAAGGCTTTATCAATGAAAAGCAGGCGCAAACCGCGACAGGTGATATCGAGAAAATTGGCTGGGGGGTTGGTGCTGGTGGACGTTATCGTTTTGATGATAGAAACTCTATTCAGGGCAACTATTTCCATATAGTGGGCGATCAGCGTATTGCTGCCTTTTTAATTCAGGGTTCTACGGTTGACGGCGCAGCTTGGGGTGGCGACTATTCGGTGGATACAACCAATAATGAACTTTTACTGAATGAGTTTAACAGTTTGAATATCGGATTTACGCATAAATTCACACCGAAATGGCGTAGCAGTATTGCAGCCAGTGTGGTCGATTTTGATGATTCTAGCGATTATGCCAAAGCCAATCCGGAAGCCAATAAGCGCTTAACCGACTATGTGGCTAACGTGATCTATTCTCCTGTTCCAAAGATTAATCTGGGTGCAGAATATCATCATGGCAAGCGTGAAACCTTTGACAATAAGGAAGCAGATATTTCGCGTATCAACCTCTCTGCCAACTATAGTTTTTAAGGCCTCAGGAGACAAGGATGTCAGCCCAAAGGCAAATTTCACGCCGTTTCATGTTCATGATGGCAATGACCTGCGCACTCTGCGCAGGTTGTAATTATTTTAACCAGCCCTTGATTTATTCTATTGCTGAGGATCTGCAGATCAGTGTAGCCCAGTCTGGCTGGACTGTGGTTTTAACCCAGATTGGCTATGCCACCGGGTTATTTTTGTTTGTCCCTCTCGGAGATTTGTTTGAAAAACGGCTGTACATCTGCAGTTTAATGTTCTGTACCGGACTGGCACTTATTGGGCTGTCAGCCAGTACCAATCTGCATATGTTGTATGGCTTTACTCTACTCGCCTCTTTTTGTTCGATTACCACCCAGATTCTGATTCCTTTTGCCGCCAGCCTGTCGCAACGTGATAAAAGTGCCGAAGTCGTTGGCCTGCTCATGAGTGGTGTTCTGGTTGGTATTCTGTTTGCCCGTACCGTGGCCGGACTGATTTCTACTTTATGGTCCTGGCATGCGGTATACCTATTTAGTGGTTGTGCAATTCTTCTGCTAAGTCTGGCCATGTGGTTCCAGTTGCCGAGTGCCAAGAGCCAGTTGCAGATGAATATATTGCAAATTTATCGCTCACTATTTACCTTTGCCCGAACAGAACCCATGCTGATCCGGCGTAGTATGATCGGAGGTTTGGGTTTTGGCATGCTGAGTATTATCTTTACTACCATGACTTTTATTCTGGCTGAAGCACCGTATCATTTTAATGATTTCCAGATTGGTCTCATGGGTATTGTGGGTGTGGTCGGCATCTGGTCCTCTCAATGGACCGGTAAAATGATTGGCAGGCATCGGGAAAAATGGATTGCGCATCTGGCCACATGCGGACTGATTCTGGCCTGGATTCCCTTATTCTTTGCCCAGAATTATTTATGGATTTATATCCTGGGCTTGATTCTGGCTTATTTCGGAATTTCCTGCTTGCATGTCCTGAACCAGAATCTGGTCTATCGAATTTCAATGCAGGCTCGCTCACGGATTAATGCCATCTATATGACCTGTTATTTTTCGGGAGCCGGTCTGGGGGCATTTTTATCGCTGCATTTATGGAAAAGCTATGGCTGGTCTGCCTGTGTCATTTTAGGTTTTATTTTTGCCGTGTTGATCTTTGTGATTAACTATTATGATTTAAACCAAGAAAGAAATTTAGCCAATATTCAGCCTGAGCCTTAGATACTGTTAAAAACCTTTGGGGTTAAAAAGCTTATTTTTTATCCCGCTTTCTGTACCAAGTGCAAATTCTAAAGATGATACGTTCAAAAATAGAAAAATTCTTTAGACTTTTAACGTTTCCTTTCTCTCTGAAGAGCAGTTGAAAATATTGATATCTTAATTTTTTAGAGTTAATTCAATTTACTATTTTCCATTGCGAGATAAACAGATTTCAATTCAGTTAAAGGTGCAGGTTTTGCATAAAAGAAGCCTTGTAGCAAATCACAGCCCTGCTGATAGAGCAAACTGGCCTGACTTAAGGTTTCGACACCTTCTGCGACAACTTCCAAATCCAGCTGATGGGCTAGATGAATAATAGATTGCACAATTGCAGCATCCTGACCATCGAGGGTCAACTCTTCAATAAAACTACGGTCTAGCTTGATTTGATTGATTGGCAAGCGACGCAGATAACTGAGACTCGAATAACCTGTGCCAAAGTCATCAATGGCAACCTGTACACCTAAAGTACGCACCGCTTTTAAAATTTCTATGGTTCGGTCTGCACCATTAATGATGACACCTTCCGTAATTTCAATTTTAAGTAGTTCCGGCGGTAATTGGCTGAGTTGAAGCGCATGTTCAAGTACCTGTAAAAAGCCTGCTCTACGGAATTGTAGCGGAGAAATATTCACCGATACCGTGATCTGGCTATTATGTTTCTTGTTCCAGTGCGCAATATCTAAACAGGCCTTTTCCAGCACCCACTGGCCTACACTAATAATCTGCCCGGTTCTTTCTGCAAGAGGGATAAAAATTGCTGGGGAAATATAACCCTGTTGCGGATGACACCAACGGATTAAGGCTTCCACACCTATTACATGTCCAGTTTCAGGATGAACCAGCGGCTGATAGAACAGGTCGAAATTTTCCTGATTGATCGCTTCCATGAGTTCCAGACGCAGATTGGTATAATCTATTTCTGCGACAGGCTGCATTTTGTTTTTTTCATACCACTGCCACATATTACGCCCCTGTCTTTTGGCTTCCTGCATTGCCAAAACAGACTGATAGATCAGTTCAGATGAATGCTGGATTGAGCTGTCATCCGCCACAATACCAATACTGGCACTTAAATGTATTTTGTACTGATCAATAACAAAAAGTATGGAAAGAAGCTCAAGAATTTCTCCAGCGATCGCCTCCACTTCAGATGACTCATATATTCCTGAAAGCAGTAAGATAAACTCATCTTCAGCAAAGCGGCATAGTACGTTATCGTCTTGAATAAATTTTTGCAGCCGCTCACCCACACTTTTAAGAATCTGATCCCCCACCAGATGACCCAAGCTGTCATTAATATTTTTAAAGTCATCCAGGTCTATATATAGCAGCACCAAAGGTTCTGAACTCTCATGCTGTACTTCAAAAATATTTTCCAGAATTTGCTTAAATGCATGCTGGTTCGGCAAACCGGTTAAATAATCATGGGTATGCTGATGCCGGATATATTCTTCGTGAATAAGTTGCTGGGTAATATCTTCCTGAATTCCTAGAAAATGGGTACAGGTTCCAGTCTGATCAAAAATAGGACCTAGGGTTAAACGGTTCCAGAACCAGCTGCCATCTTTACAGTAACTTTTTATGGTGACCTGAATTTCTTTTTGTTTTTTAACTGCTTGCTTGAGTAATGAAATTTGATCCGGATCAGTATCTGGACCCTGCAAGAAAAAACAGCCTTGCCCTAAAACTTCTGTTTCTGTATAGCCTGTGAGCTTGAGAAAAGCCGGGTTCACATATACCATTAACCTTTCTTCTGAAACATCGGTAATAAAAAGACTATTCGGACTGGCTTCTACTCCCCGTTTTAATAAACGCAAATCCTCCTTGTTTTTACGGGATAAAGTAATATCCCGCGCAATGCCAATAACGCCGGTAACTTTCTGATTTTGTATAATCGGTAAATTGGTCAAATCCAGCCATAAAATATCTCCAGTAACATTATAGATTGGAAGCTCAAAATGTTGAGATTTACCTTGCAGCGTTTCTATAAATGAAAAGTTGGCCAGCTCATGAAATTCGGGCGGTATAAAAGCACAATAATGCTGACCACAAATTTGCTCTTTAGAAAATCCTGTAATTTCTTCGCAAGCAATATTGGTAGTAAGCATATGCCCCTGTAAATCAAGTTCAAAAATGATATGGGGATGATAAGTATAAAAAGAACAGTATTTCTCATTAAGCTCCTGTCTTTTTTGACGCTCCTGATCAAGTTCGATTGCGAGGGCCACTAATTTTGCCGCTTGTTTCAAAAGCTCAATATGCTGTTCTGTCGGTATTTTGGGTGCCCGATAATAGGTCGAAAAAGTGCCATATAAAATATCTGAGGCATTTATAATCGGCATAGACCAGCAACTAGACAGCTTTTCTGCATTCACTACAGCACGGTAGGACTGCCAGTTTGGATCTTTCATTAAATTTGGACTAATGACGAGTTGACGCAAAAAAGCAGCTACGCCACAGGTTCCTCGATCAGGACCAATCTTTAAATCTTGGATGACATTACAGTACTCTTTTGAGAAATGCTGCTGGCCACTTATAACATTTAAAGTTTGCGAGTCTTCTCTATAGAGCATAATTGTGACAAGCGCCTCTGGAATACGTGATTCCAGCCATTGGCTAATAATGTCGAGAATAGGTTTGAGTTCAGTATGGCGGCCAATCAGATTAAAAATATGAAAAATATCTTGATCATCACAATTATTATGCATTCAGACTATCACCTTCCTTAGCTTGTTAACATTTTAGACTTATTCTTAAGATAATCATTAGCAAAAGTTTATATGTACATCTTAAAAGTGCGAAATTTGCCTCATTTTATGTGTAAAAAATATTAATATTAAAGTTTAAAAATCACAGCCAAAGCTGTGATTTGAAATTATGTTTCACTCGTTCAAATTTTGATGTCTTATTTTTAGGCTGCTTGTTGACGACTGTCTACTAATTTACAGCCAGTCTTCCTTTGCAACTCCTCAAAACTTAAGCCATCCACTATTTCAATAACCTGAGCTTGGCCATCTTTTAATTCAATCACACAGAGATCGGTATAAATGCGGTTGACACACTGCTTACCTGTTAGAGGATAAGTCAGTTCTTCAACGATTTTTGCTTCACCGTTTTTGGTCATATGCTCCATACAGACATAGACACATCGAGCACCCACTGCCAGATCCATTGCCCCACCTACAGCAGGTACAGCATCAGCATTACCGGTATGCCAGTTCGCCAAATCACCATTAATAGCAACCTGAAAAGCACCCATGATACAGATATCCAGATGCCCGCCTCGCATGATATCGAAAGAGTCCGCAGAATTCATAAAACTGCCACCTTGCAACATGCTTACGAGTTCTTTACCGGCGTTAATCAGGTCATCATCTGCCTGTTCAGGATCATTCAATGCAGCAAAACCTAAAACACCATTTTCCGAGTGCAGAATTACTCCTTGTTCAGGTTTTAAATAACCAGCCACGCGTGTCGGTAAACCAATACCCAAATTCACAAAAGAGCCAGCTGGAATGTCTTGTGCCACTTTAGCCACAATCTGTTCACGGCTACGTTTTTGAATATTCATCATTTAATATCTCCAACCTTGACCACATGCTGTACAAAAATTCCCGGCGTTACGATGATCTCTGGATCAAGCTCTCCCAGTTCCACAATCTGATGCACTTGTGCAATGGTGGTTTTTGCTGCTTTGGCCATGATCGGACCAAAATTCCGTGCTGCCTTACGGTAGGTCAAGTTGCCCCACTGATCTGCCTGATTGGCATATACCAAGGCATAATCAGCATGAATCGGATATTCCAGCACATAATCTTTTCCATTGATATTTCGGGTTTCTTTACCTTCAGCAATTTTGGTACCAAAACCGGTTGGAGTAAAAACAGCTCCTAAGCCTGCACCGGCTGCCTGAATACGGCAGGCCAGATTGCCTTGTGGCACCAGTTCCAGTTCAACTTTTCCTGCCTTATACAGGTCTTCAAAGACGGTTGAGTTATTGGCCCGCGGGAATGAACAGATCATTTTTTTAACCAGTCCAGACAACAGCAGATTGGTTAGACCACGATCTCCAGAAGCAGCATTGTTGTTAATAATGGTTAAGTCTCGAGGACCAAGATCAATTAATGCTTCGATTAATTCGACCGGCTGACCTGCCAGGCCAAAACCACTGGTCATAATGTGTGCACCATCAGGAATTTGCTTGAGTACCGTCTCGATATCCTTTGTGATTTTATTCATCATATTGCTTCCTAGCATGTTCTATCTATATTGCAAGTGCAGATTAATCTGCCTTTTGCGGATCAAATAAGCGGTCTTTAATAAAGAAAGCGGGTATCAGGCCACAAAGAAAATAGGCAATCCCCATAATCAGTAAGCCCGTACCAATTGAGCCTCCTTGAGCAAAATAGCCAATCGTAAGAGGTGCAAATACAGCACCCAGTCGGCCGACGTTATAGGCACCACCCACTGCTGTTCCACGCACTTTGGTGGAGAAGCTTTCTGTCATGTAAGTCGCATTAATACCGTATGGAATACCATAGAGAAAACCAAAAAATAACATCAGCCAGAGAATGTTATCCGGCGTATTACCAAAGACAATCACAGGGATAAAAATCGCAGTACCCATGGTGCCAAAAGCAAATACCGCACGACGGCCAATCCGGTCAGCGATAAAACCGGCAATGACTTTGGTACACATCATGATCAGAAAAGTCCCGATCATATACATGGTCATTTCTTTAAACTTGATTCCCAGATCAGTCTCTAAATAGGCCGGTAGCCAGTTACTGACTCCATAATAGCCAAACTGTAAAAATGCGGTACTGAAGGACCAGAGGATAAACATGCGACGGCTGAGTGTATCTTCAAAAATCATTTTAAAAGTGTTCTTGGGCTTTTCCTGGACAATACCACTAGCTTTTGCATCCAGTCGGGCCTGACGTGCTTCTAACCAGGCTTTCGGTTCAGGCACCAAGAAGTACATCGCGAAAGCCAGTACAATTGGAATAATGGCAATATAATAGAGGTATCGCCAGCCAAATTCAGGCAACAGCCATCCAGCTAGAACAGTTGCGACCACCGAGCCTAAAGTCCAGCCAGTCATGAGCGTTGCCAATACTGTAGAGCGATATTTGGTGGGTACATAC
Organism: Acinetobacter sp. 197; assembly: GCF_048148385.1. Lineage (NCBI taxonomy): Bacteria > Pseudomonadati > Pseudomonadota > Gammaproteobacteria > Moraxellales > Moraxellaceae > Acinetobacter > Acinetobacter sp. 197. The sequence continues at coordinate 129,494 of NZ_JAYWZK010000004.1, read as the reverse complement.
TCTGCCATGAGTGTATTACAGGCAATATATAGAGCACCTAGTCCAATCGCAGAAGTAAAGCGCAGCCATTTGAACTGATCATAACTTTCCACGAATCCCAGCCAGAAGGTTAATGAAGAAAATAATGCAATGGCAACGACGATCACACGAACCCGGCCAAAACGGTCACAAGCCCAGCCACCAAAAAAACCGCCGATAGCCATCCCTGCAAGTGTCCAGCTTCCTAAGGCACCGGCCTGCATATTACTTAATGAAAACTCTTGTTTCAGACTGGTCAGACTGTAGGCTAATAATGCAATATCAGCGCCATCAACCAGTAATGCCAAAAATGAGAAGATAAAGGCCAGAATCCAGACTTTTTGCTTGGGTTCGTTTCTACCTTCCACTGGGTGTTGTTGTGAACTGATCGTATCCATAATGCTCTTTCTACTTTTCGGCACTCCTGTGCCTTTTTAAAACGCATATTTCACTTAATTATTTAGGTGAAATATAGAATATTTACTGATCATTACCACGTTTTAGCAAAGTGGTATGAAGATGCTTTTCAAGGTTTTTAAAAATTGAATACGGTGAAATCACATAGCAATCTACAAATAGATGTGATTAAGCCGCGATGCTTAACCCCGAAAACAATCTAGCCAGCAATGCTGGCTAGAGGGAGATCTCAGGTTTAGTTGCAAAATGCTGCAATTCCGGTTTGTGCACGTCCTAAAATCAGGGCATGTACATCGTGGGTACCTTCATAGGTATTTACCACTTCCAGATTAACCAGATGACGGGCTACACCGAATTCATCGCTAATACCATTTCCACCCATCATGTCACGGGCCAAACGGGCAATATCCAGTGCCTTACCGCAGTTATTACGCTTAATTAAAGATGTACCTTCAACTGAAGCAATACCCTCATCCTTCATGCGGCCAAAACGTAAAGCCACCTGTAAGCCAAGGGCAATTTCAGTTTGCATGTCTGCCAGTTTTTTCTGGATCAGCTGATTGGCCGCGAGTGGTCGGCCAAACTGTTTCCGGTCCATGGTGTACTGATGCGCGGTATGCCAGCAGAATTCTGCAGCTCCCATCGCACCCCATGCAATCCCGTAACGCGCACTGTTCAAGCAGGTAAAAGGCCCTTTTAAACCACGAACTTCCGGAAATGCATTTTCTTCTGGAACAAAGACGTTATCCATCACAATTTCACCGGTGATTGAGGCACGTAGACCCACCTTGCCGTGAATCGCTGGAGCAGAAAGCCCTTCCCAGCCTTTTTCTAAAATAAAGCCACGAATGTCACCGACATTACCTTCGGCAGAAACTTCTTTGGCCCAAACTACAAATACATCGGCAATCGGACTATTGGTAATCCACATTTTTGCGCCTGTTAAACGGTAACCACCCTCGACTTTTTTAGCACGGCTAATCATGCTGCCAGGATCTGATCCATGATCTGGCTCGGTCAAGCCGAAGCAACCAATATATTCACCGGTTGCTAATTTTGGTAAATACTTCTGCTTTTGCTCTTCAGAACCAAATTCATTAATGGGTACCATCACCAGAGAGCTTTGTACGCTGGCCATTGAACGGTAACCTGAATCGACACGTTCAACTTCACGGGCAATCAGACCATAACTGACATAATTTAAACCTGCACCGCCGTACTGTTCCGGAATGGTTGGACCGAGTAAACCCAGTTCTCCCATTTCACGGAAAATAGCCGGATCGGTTTTTTCATGACGGAACTGTTCCAGTACACGCGGCATCAGTTTGTCTTGACAGTATGCTGCCGCTGCATCGCGAATCATGCGCTCTTCTGATGTCAGTTGCTGTTCGATTAAAAATGGGTCTTGCCAATCAAATTTAATTTTTGTCGTCATTTTAATATTTCCTTATTTTAAAATTATGAGACTAGGCAGTTGCTTGTTTAATCATTTCACGCGCAATAATAATTTGCTGGATTTGTGTGGTTCCTTCATATAAACGGAACAGTCGCACATCACGGTAGAAACGTTCAATTGAATATTCACTGATATAACCCGCTCCGCCATGAATCTGCAAACAGCGATCAGCTATTCGGCCACACATTTCGGTTGCAAACATTTTGGCACAAGAGGCTTCAGTCGTAACATTTTGACCCGCATCACGCAGACGCGCAGCATCCAGCACCATACATTTGGCTGCATAAATTTCGGCCTTAGAGTCTGCCAACATCCCCTGGATCAGCTGGAAATTCGCAATGGGCTGACCAAACTGTTTGCGTTCCACTGCATAGTTAAGTGCGTCTTCCAGCATGCGCTCTGCCATGCCAACGCTATAACCGGCAATGTGCAGACGACCCTTATCCAGCACACGCATTGCTGTTTTAAAGCCGATCCCTTCTACACCGCCAATCAGTTGATCTTTATGCACTTTACAGTTATCAAAAATTACATCACAGGTATAGGAACCATGTTGGCCCATTTTCTTGTCAATTTTACCTAGGCTTAAACCAGGCGTGCCTGCTTCAACTAGAAATGCTGAAATAGCACTAGCACCTTTAATTTCTTGATTGGTACGTGCCATCACGGTAAATGTCGTAGCTCGTGGGGCATTGGTGATGAAGCGTTTAGTTCCGTTTAAAATATAATAATCGCCGTCTTTGACTGCACTGGTTTTTAAAGCAGCAGCGTCTGACCCTGAATCAGGTTCGGTTAAACAGAATGAACCAATAATTTCGCCCGTTGCATAACGCGGTAAATATTTCTGTTTTTGTTCTTCTGTACCGTCGATGATGATGCCACTTGAGCCAATGCCGTTGTTAGTACCAATTAAAGAGCGGAAGGCAGCCGATGTCTGACCCAACTCCATCGCGACCAGAATTTCTTCTTCCATGGTAATACCTAAACCGCCATATTCTTCTGGAATCGTCAGGCCAAATAAACCCAACTCTTTCATCTGTTCCACAATATGTTCAGGAATGGCATTGTTCTCTTCTACTTCATGCTCGAGAGGCACCAGTTCATTTTTTACAAAATTTCGAATCGTCGACAGAAGCTGGTCTAACATTTCTGGATCACGAATCATATAAATCTCCATGGATATAATTTAGGTAAATTCCTTTACCATTATTTTTGTTTCGCAATACGAAATAAATAATCACATAAAATCATTTTTAGCAAGAAAAATTACCAAAATTTTTATTTTTATCTTAAAAATGAAATTTTTCTGGCATTCGAGTTCAGTTGTGTTTAAGATTTAATTTCACAATGCGAAATATTACCAATGAGGAATCGTTGTGTTTATCAACTTTTGAAGATAAGGCTGCATCTTTCTTCTTGAGGTAATGCTTATTAATTATTGCTATTGTGGTGAAAAATCGAAATTTTGAATGACTTTCTTTAACCTGAAAACCAGATGACTGTATGTTGTCTGGAAGCTTGGATAACTACATTCTTTCCGATCACAAATAATTTAGGTACTTTTTTCTACATTTTATCTTTTGTATAAGTGTTTTATTTTGTATCGTGAAATTATATTGTTATCATATTTACTAATTTAACCTTAATTGCCTTGAACATGACAAAAAATAAAACTGGTGAAATTCCCAATTTTGATGAAATCCGTTTAGACCCGATTTCACATATTCATAGAGAAAACAATCCTCAATTTATTGCGTCTATTGCGCGTGGATTGGAAATCTTGCGCTGCTTTTCTTCAACCAATCAATTACTTGGCAATCAAGAAATTGCACAATTAACCAACTTGCCTAAGCCGACTGTAGCGCGTATTACCAGTACCCTGGTTTCTTTAGGTTATTTAAAACAATTGCCTAATACCACAAAATATTTACTAGATGTGGGTGTATTGGCTTTGGGCTATGCAGCTCTGAGTAATATTTCTGCGCGGACTCAGGCTTATCCATTTATGGAAGAAATGTCGCGTTATTCCCAAGCCCCTGTGGCAATGGCTACACGTGACCGTTTGAGCATGATTTATCTGGAAGTGGTACATACAGAGTCGACGCTGACCATGCGCCGCCCTGTTGGTTCGACTTTACCGATTCATAGCAGTGCCATGGGACGTGCCTGCCTGGCAGCAATGGATGTAAAAGAACGTGAATATTTATTTGATGCGATCAAGAAAAGAAACGAAGACCAGTGGCCAACTATCAAGCGTAATCTGGAACGTGCAATCCGTGATTATCAGGATTATGGCTACTGTCTGTCTTTAGGTGACTGGGCTAAGGATGTGAATTCCGTGGCAGTTCCACTGGTGCATCCCAAACATGGAATTTTAACGTTTAACTGTGGGGCTCCAAGTTATCTTCTCAATCAGGAAAAACTGGAAAATGAAATTGGACCGCGTCTGATTCACATGGTGAATAATATTGCGATGAATCTCAATAATATATAAAAAAATTAATCATCAGAGCGACATTAAGTCGCTCTTTTTATTAAATACCCAGTCTATACATCTTCTTACTTTACCCAGAATTTGCCGCAAACCTTTTTGATGCTGTGAAATAAATAAGTAAAGTCCTATTTCAAATAAAAAGATCAAAAATAAGCTTCATAACCGATTTAGATAATGCTATAAATATCGTATAGCGAAATTGGATTTTATATTATGGAAGATATAACAAGAGAGTCGATGGAGTTTGACGTCGTCATCGTAGGCGCAGGCCCTGCGGGTCTTTCTGCTGCGATCAAAATCCGTCAACTTGCAATTGAAAACAACTTAAACGATCTGTCCGTTTGTGTTGTAGAAAAAGGCTCCGAAGTCGGTGCACATATTCTTTCCGGTGCGGTGCTTGAACCACGTGCCATGAACGAATTGTTCCCGGACTGGAAAGAACAGGGTGCCCCGCTGAATGTCCCGGTGACTGAAGATAAAACCTTCTTCCTGCTGTCAGATGAAAAATCACAGGAAGCACCGCACTGGATGGTACCTAAAACCATGCACAATGAGGGCAACTATGTCATCTCGCTCGGCAACGTGGTGCGCTGGTTAGGCCAGAAAGCTGAAGAGCTGGAAGTGTCAATCTTCCCGGGCTTTGCCGCCTCAGAAATTCTGTACCATGAAGATGGCACGGTAAAAGGCATCCAGACCGGTGACATGGGTATTGGTAAAGATGGCGAACCGACGCATAACTTTACCCCGGGTTATGAACTGCATGCCAAATACACGTTATTTGCAGAAGGTTGCCGTGGTCATTTGGGTAAACGCCTGATCCAGAAATTCAACCTGGACAAGGATGCCGATCCGCAGCATTACGGCATTGGCATTAAAGAGCTTTGGGAAATTGATCCGGCCAAACATAAACCAGGTCTGGTGATGCACGGTGCTGGCTGGCCATTGAATGAAACCGGTTCTTCAGGTGGCTGGTGGTTGTACCACGCCGAGAACAACCAGGTGACCCTGGGCATGATCGTGGATCTTTCTTATGAAAACCCGCATATGTATCCGTTCATGGAAATGCAGCGCTGGAAAACCCATCCACTGATCAAGCAGTATCTGGAAGGTGGCAAGCGTATTTCTTATGGTGCCCGTGCCGTGACCAAAGGTGGTTTTAACTCGCTGCCGAAATTCACCTTCCCGGGTGGCTCATTAATTGGGGATGATGCCGGCTTCCTGAACTTCGCCAAGATCAAGGGTTCTCATACGGCAATGAAATCCGGCATGCTCTGCGGTGAAGCGGTATTTGAAGCGATTGCTGCCGGTGTAGAAAAAGGTGGTGATCTGGCGATTGCACGCGTGGTAGAGGGCGAAGATTTCTTTGTTAAGGAATTGACTGCTTATACCGACAAGTTCAACCATAGCTGGCTGAAAGAAGAGCTGTACAGCTCGCGTAACTTCGGCCCGGCGATGCACAAGTTCGGTCAATGGATGGGAGGTGCATTCAACTTCATCGACCAGAACGTGTTTAAAGTACCGTTTACCCTGCATGACCTGCTGCCTGACTTCAAGGCATTAAAAACTGTCGATGCAGTGAACTTCAAGCCGACCTATCCAAAACCGGATGGCAAGCTGACTTTTGACCGACTGTCTTCGGTATTTGTATCGAACACGGTCCATGAAGAAAACCAGCCTTCGCATTTGAAACTGACTGACCCGTCCATTCCGGTTGAAGTAAACCTGCCGAAATGGGATGAGCCTGCACAGCGTTACTGCCCGGCGGGGGTGTATGAAATCATGGAAAATAATGACGGTTCCAAGCGCTTCCAGATCAATGCAGCCAACTGTGTGCACTGCAAGACCTGTGACATCAAGGATCCGTCCCAGAACATCACCTGGGTGACACCGGAAGGTGGTGGTGGTCCGAATTACCCGAATATGTAAGGTAATTCTTGTGAATGAGAGAAATAAATTTATTTCTCTCATTCACATACCCAATCTTGAAGCAGTTAGTATTAACACTTCACTTTAATTTTTTAGGTAATCCCAGTTCCCTCGGGAGCTGAGATTAATAAATTTTCAAATAGAAAAAATAGAAAAAATAGAAAAAATAGAAAAAATAGAAAAAATAGAAAAGATCGCATATAGGGTCAGAGATAAAAATGGCCTACTCGAAACCGAGTAAGCCATTTTTAAGATTTAAAACAAATGACGAAAAATTTTAGTCATTCATCTATGGATTATTGCTGAGCCACAAACTTGGCACGCGCTGCATGCAATTTCTTATAGCTGTCAATTAAACGTAGATGACGATCCAGCCCTTCAAGCTGCATGTTGGTTTCGGTCAAACCATAGAAACGAACTGTTCCTTCGATTGAACCTAGAACGGCATCCATACGGGCATCACCAAACATACGACGGAAGTTGTGTTCATAATCTTCCAGTTCCATTTCATCATCCAGAATGACTTCTAGAACGACATTCATGCACTGGTAGAACAGCCCACGTTCCACGGTATTGGTATTGAACTGCAGGAACTGCTCAACCAGATCTTTGGCTTCTTCAAATTGCTGCAAAGCCACATAAATCAGAAGTTTCAGTTCCAGAATAGTAAGTTGGCCCCATTCAGTATTTTCATCGAACTCGATACCGATCAAGGTTTTGATCTCGGTATAATCATCCTCATCTGCTTCTTCCAGACGCTCAACCAGTGCTTCCAGTTGTTCATCATCCAGACGGTGCAGATTCAGGATATCTTCACGATATAACAAAGCCTTGTTGGTATTGTCCCAAACCAGATCTTCTACCAGATAAATTTCCGAATAGCCCGGTACCAGAATACGGCAAGCTGTTGCACCTAAATGCTGGTACACCGCCATATAAACTTCATGGCCCATGTCTTCCAGAATTGTGAATAATTCCTGAGCTTCATCCGCATTCGAATTTTGACCATTATTGGTGAAGTCCCACTCGACAAAATCATAATCTGATTTCGCGCTGAAGAAACGCCAAGACACCACACCGCTCGAGTCGATGAAATGCTCAACAAAATTATTCGGTTCAGTTACTGCATTGCTGCTAAAGGTTGGTTTTGGCAGATCATTCAGACCTTCAAAACTACGGCCTTGTAACAACTCAGTCAGACTGCGTTCTAATGCCACTTCAAAGTTAGGATGGGCACCAAATGAGGCAAATACACCGCCGGTACGTGGGTTCATCAAGGTGACACACATGACCGGGAACTGACCGCCTAATGAAGCATCTTTGACCAGAACTGGGAAGCCCTGTTCTTCCAGACCTTTAATACCTTCAACAATTTTTGGATATTTTTCCAGAACATGTTCAGGCACATCCGGTAATGCGAGTTCACTTTCCAGAATTTCGCGTTTAACAGCACGCTCAAAAATTTCAGACAGACATTGTACTTGCGCTTCAGCCAAGGTATTGCCGGCACTCATACCATTACTTAAGTAAAGGTTTTCAATCAGATTCGACGGGAAATAAACGGTTTCACCATCAGACTGACGTACAAATGGCAGTGAGCAGATGCCGCGAGCCTTGTTCCCTGAGTTGGTATCATAAAGATGGGTACCCAATAACTCATCTTCAGGATCATAAATTTCACGGGTATGTTCATCTAAAACTTCTGCAGGTAGTTCGCCATTCGGACCTGGCTGGAACCATTTTTCATCTGGATAATGCACAAATTCTGCATTGGCAATATCTTCACCCCAGAACTGATCGTTATAGAAGAAGTTGCAGTTCAGACGCTCAATAAATTCACCCAAGGCAGATGCCAGCGCACTTTCCTTGGTCGAACCCTTACCGTTGGTAAAGCACATTGGTGACTGCGCATCACGGATATGCAATGACCAGACATTCGGCACGATATTACGCCAAGACGCAATTTCAATCTTCATGCCGAGGCCTGCCAGAATGGCAGACATATTGGCAATGGTTTCTTCCAGCGGAAGGTCTTTACCTGGAATAAACGTACTGTTTTCAGAAGCCAGACTTGGCATTAACAAGGCTTGAGCATCTGCATCGATACTTTCCACTTCTTCAATAACAAATTCAGGACCGGTCTGAATCACCTTTTTCACGGTACAGCGGTCAATCGAACGCAAAATGCCCTGACGGTCTTTTTCAGAAATATCAGCCGGTAGTTCCACCTGAATTTTAAAAATCTGTTTATAACGGTTTTCAGGATCAACAATATTGTTTTGTGACAGACGGATATTGTCGGTCGGAATGTCACGTGCTGCGCAATAGACTTTGACAAAATAAGCCGCACAAAGTGCCGACGATGCCAGAAAATAATCGAATGGGCCGGGTGCAGAACCATCGCCTTTATAGCGGATCGGCTGATCGGCAATCACCGTGAAGTCATCGAACTTGGCTTCCTGACGAAGATTATCGAGATAATTGACCTTAATTTCCATGTAGATACCTAAATATTCTTATGTGCCGTCACGGACAGATAAGATGCTGAATCTGAATATACAAGCCGGTTCACGGAGGAGAACTTGAATGAAAAATAGAAAATGGTCAGGTTATGCCATTTGACTAAGTGTCTGGATAACGCTGCCGAGAATGGGCGCTATTATAGAATTATTTTATGAAATTGATAATATTTGTCTGAAATTCTGGCAGATTAAACCAGACCCTCAGTCTTTCCTGAGCTGCCGGAGCATGAATCTACTTCAAGTCATGGCTTATACTATTAATCAAAGTTGCAGATAAGGCAGATTTTCACCTGCCTAGTCTGAGATAACTTTAGAAATCATAACTCAGTGCAAATACTGCAAGATTACGCTGCTTGTCATCATAGCGGTCATAACCGCCAAAGATATATTCACCTGACACACTCAACTGCGGTAAAAGCGCATAACTGAGTCCGGCAGAAGCATAACGAAAGGCAAACTGCTTTTCGGTATCGCCCAGTTCACCGCCCTCATATTTGCCTTCATCGTTAAAATAGCTCCCTGCTGCCGTAACGCTGGCATTCAGGCGATCATTCAATTGATGGTTCAGGTTAAGGGTATAAAAAGTATCGCCCTGATTGGCATAAGCCACATCATACAGATAGGTCGATATGCTGGCCCCGATACTGGTCTGATCATTCACTGCACGACTTACATTTAAACCCAGCTCATTTCCGGTAGTATGCTTGCCGCCCGGATAATAATAAGTTGCGTTCCATAGATCCCAATCATAATTTTTGCTGCTATGGGTATAACCCAGCAGAAAGTCATGCTCGAATTTGTCTGAGCGATGTCCCGGACGCCCCTGCACTTCTGCATAAGAGTATCCAAGCGTAGATCCCCAATATCCGACATAAAAATTGCCATAAGCCAGATTCAATGCAGCCTGTACAGCAACGTCATCATTTTCAGGTGCATTGGTCAAACCGCGGGAGATATATTTGGATACCACACTCAAGTTTCCGCTTGCTTCTATTTGTTTTACTTCTGCATCATCGGCATAACAGTAAAGACTTGAAACAGCAGCACAGCCAAACAGCACTGTTTGATTGAATATTTTCATAAAATATAAATTGTATTAAGCAAAGCCGGAGATAAAACGAAAGCAGTCGAGGTTTTATCTCCGTTTTTGGGAAAAAATTGAAATTCGTTTTACTCCTGCTTTGCCAGATGACAGGAATAAAACCATGATTTAAGCGCGAGGCGCCTTGTAAAAAGGTGCCGATGAAGGCGCAAGAGCAGGTTTGCCACGAATATGGTCTGCCAGTTTTTCAGCGATCATAATCGTAGTTGCATTGAGGTTACCGGTAATGATCAAAGGCATAATCGAGGCATCAATCACACGCAACCCCTGCATTTCATGTACGCGTCCATAACCATCGACAACCGCCATGTCATCCTCACCCATTTTACAGCTACACGATGGATGATACGCGGTTTCTGCATGATTACGAACAAATTCATCAATTTCAGCATCTGTTTGTAGATGTTTTCCTGGACTGATTTCTTCACCACGATAGGGATCTAATGCCGGCTGATGCATGATTTCCCGGGTAATACGGATGGCATCGCGGAATTCACGCCAGTCCTGCTCAGTACTCATATAGTTGAACAGAATACTTGGATGCTCAAACGGGTCTTTGGATTTCAGACGGACACGGCCACGTGACGGTGAACGCATAGAGCCCACATGAGCCTGGAAGCCATGTTCATGAATGGCATTGGTGCCATTATAATTAATCGCCACAGGCAGGAAATGATACTGGATATTAGGCCATTCAAATTCGTCTGAAGAGCGGATAAAACCACCAGCTTCAAACTGGTTGCTGGCCCCGATACCTTTACCTAAAAACAACCATTCAGCGCCAATCATCGGCTGGTTATACCACTTGAGTGCTGGATATAAGCTGACAGGTTTTTTGCACTTATATTGCAGGTACATTTCCAGATGGTCCTGCAGGTTTTCACCCACGCCTGGCAAATCCTGAACCACAGGAATATCCAGACTTTTTAACAGTTCAGCCGGACCCACACCGGAGCGCTGCAGGATTTGCGGCGAGGCAATTGCACCTGCACATAGTAATACTTCACGATCTGCAAAGACCTGAATCGGCTGTAAGGTATTTTGTCCTTCAAAATATTCCACACCAATCGCCTGATTACGATTAAACAGAATACGGTTGGTCATGGCGTGGGTAATAATCGTGAGATTATCCCGGCCTTTGGCCATATCGAGATAACCGCGTGCTGTACTGGAACGACGGCCTTGCGGCGTTACGGTACGGTCCATCGGCCCGAAACCTTCCTGCTGATAGCCATTCAGGTCATCAGTACGTGAATAGCCGGCCTGTACACCTGCCTCGACCATGGCATGGAACAGTTCATTATTGCCATTTTTCGGTGTTGCGACCGAAACCGGTCCAGAATCACCATGATAATCATTGCCGCCAATATCGCGCGTTTCAGCTTTTTTATAATACGGCAGACATTCGGCATAGCTCCAGTGTTCTAGCCCCTTAAGGCTGGTCCACTGTTCAAGATCCATAGCATTACCACGAATGTAACACATGCCGTTAATTAACGAAGAACCGCCCAGACCTTTTCCACGCCCGCACTCCATACGACGATTATTCATATGAGGTTCGGGGTCGGTCAGATAGGCCCAGTTATAGCGTTGTCCCTGTAATGGATAAGCCAATGCAGCCGGCATTTGTGTTCTGAAGTCTAGACGGTAATCCGGCCCACCCGCTTCCAGCAGCAGGACTTTCACATCCGGATCTTCAGTTAAACGCGCTGCGAGCACATTTCCTGCCGAACCTGCACCAATAATAATATAATCGTAATTCATCCAATCCTCCCTTATGCGCTAAATACAGACTGGAAAGGACTGAGTTCGACCTGAACTGACTTGGTCTGGGTATATTGCTGTAGCGTGACAATACCGTTTTCGCGACCGACACCTGAATGTTTATAGCCACCAACTGGCATTTCTGCCGGTGATTCGCCCCAGGTATTAATCCAGCAAATGCCGGCTTCAATCTGGTGAATAATCTGGTGTGCACGTGCCAGATTCGGCGTCACGACACCAGCTGCCAGACCATACTCGGTGTCATTGGCTCGACGAATCGCCTCTTCTTCTGAGTCATAACTCAGAATACTCATGACTGGACCAAAGATTTCTTCACGAACAATCGTCATGTCGTCACGACAATCGGTAAATACCGTTGGTAGCACATAAGCGCCTTGCGCAAACTGCTCATCTTCAGCACGGCCACCACCACACAATAAGCGTGCACCTTCGATCTTGCCCTTTTCAATATAGCTCAATACTTTTTCCATATGAGAGAAGCTGGACACTGGACCAAAATTGGTCTCAGGATCAAGTGGATCCCCCATACGGATATAAGGAATACGCTGCAAAATCTTTTCTTCGAATTCGGCTTTCAAGGCTAAAGGTACAAATATGCGGGTACCATTGGTACAGACCTGACCGGAACTGTAGAAGTTGGCCATCATGGCAATATCTGCCGCCAGATCCAGATCGGCATCTTCACAGATAATCAGCGGGGATTTTCCGCCCAGCTCCATAGTCACTTCTTTCAGGCTGGAATTCGCAGCTTGGGCCATGACTTTTTTGCCGGTTGCGACACCACCGGTAAATGAAACTTTGGCTATGTCCGGATGTGAAGTCAGATAGCCACCAATTTCACCACTACCGGTCACCACATTAAATACGCCATGCGGCACACCTGCTTTAGTATAAATTTCTGCCAGTTTTAATGCAGTTAAAGGCGTTACTTCACTGGCTTTAAAGATCATGGCATTGCCTGCTGCCAGTGCAGGTGCCGATTTCCATAAGGCGATTTGAATCGGGTAATTCCATGCACCAATCCCGGCAACCACACCTAAAGGTTCACGGCGGGTATAGACAAACGAACTGCTTCTGAGCGGGATTTGCTGGCCTTCTAATGCTGGTAAAATACCTGCATAGTATTCGAGTACATCTGCACCTGTCGCAATATCGACGGTGGATGTTTCACTGAAAGCTTTACCACTGTCGAGGCTTTCTAAACGCGCCAGCTCGTCATTACGTTCACGGAGGATGGCAACCGTCTTGTTCAAAATACGGGAACGTTGAATCGCCGTCATTTCTGCCCAGACCTTTTGTCCTTTCTGTGCCGATTCAACAGCGCGATCGATATCTTTTCGCGTACACACTTGCACGTCTGCCAGAACTTCGCCTGTTGCAGGATTAATCGTTTGAAACGTGCTATTGGACGATGCATCGACATACTGTCCATGAATATAAGGACGTTGCAGTTTGAATGTTGTCAATGGAATTTCCTCGCAGGTGGGTTATTTGAGTTGTTGCCGGATATATTCACTACACAGTTCAATCGGCAGTTCTGGATCAATTTCGCCACTTACCAAAGCACCTCTTAGCCAGAATCCGTCAATCAATGCTGCCAGACCTTGAGCAGCTTTCTCTGCCTGGTCTTTACTCAACTTTTTCATGAATTCATATTTGAGATTGGAATGTAAACGGTAATGATTGATCTGCTGTAAACGGTGTAATTCAGGTTGGTGCAAACTGCTAGCCCAGAATGCCAACCAGACTTTCATGGCTGCCTTGTCCGTTTGTGGAGCAGCAAAATTACCACGGACGATCGCCAGTAAGCGTTGTTCCGGTATGTCATCAACCTGCATCTTTATCTGTGCAACAGATGTACCTAATTGCTGCAACAAGTAACGCATTGTGGCTTCGATCAAGCCATTTTTACCTTGAAAATAATGACTTATAATGCCGGTTGAGACACCTGCCCTTTGAGCAATCTGACTGATTGAGGCTTCTGCAAAACCCAGCTCATTGACTGCAGCTAAAGTGGCGTCGATAAGTTGCTGACGGCGGATCGGTTGCATACCAACTTTGGGCATAGGTCTAACCTGAATAACGGATATAACAATAGAAAGTTACTTTGCTAAAAAAATAGCGGAATGATGTAACAATTAATAAACGCTTTTTTAATTGAACGTTCAATTAATAAAAATTATAGTGCCAGCTCACCCTTGATGTACAGCGCAGTTTGTTTTGGATTTGCAAAAGTTTGTAATTCACGAAAACAGGGAAGCTTTATGCATGTTTTTACTTTTAAATCACACGGCACTGTAGATCATCCGGCAACAAAACGATGGTCATGGATTTATGCAAAAGAAAAATGAAGAGATGCAAGATGGTCTGAATAAAGTAGTTTTTTATTTTTCGGCGACACTTATTCTGCTGTTTTCTATCATTACCATTTTATTTAATGAACAAGCCAATCAAGTCATTATTAATATTTTAAACTGGGTCAGTCGTACCTTTAGCTGGTATTACCTGCTGGCGGCAACGCTGTATCTGGTTTTTATCGTCTTTATCGCCTGTTCCCGTTATGGCGAGATTAAATTAGGTCCCAAACATTCCAAGCCAGAATTTAGCCTGCTGAGTTGGTCGGCGATGCTATTTTCTGCCGGGATCGGGATTGACCTGATGTTCTTCTCGGTGGCGGAACCGCTTTCCCACTATATGAATCCGCCTGTAGGCGAAGGCGAAACTTTTGAAGCTGCGCGCCAGTCCATGGTGTGGACCCTGTTTCACTACGGTTTAACCGGCTGGAGTATGTACGCGCTGATTGGGGTCGCCCTAGGTTATTTCAGTTATCGCTATAATTTACCGCTCACCATCCGATCAGCACTCTATCCTATTTTTGGAAAAAGAATTAATGGTCCAATTGGCCATACGGTTGATACGGCTGCGGTACTCGGCACGATTTTCGGGATTGCCACCACCTGCGGGATTGGCGTTGTGCAATTAAATTACGGCCTGCATGTGCTGTTTGGTTTACCGGAAAATATCTGGATTCAAACTGCACTCATCGCCGTTGCTGTGATTATTACTATTATTTCAGTGACTGCCGGTGTCAATAAAGGCATCCGGATCCTGTCTGAAATTAATATCTATGTGTCAATTGGGCTGCTGCTATTCATTCTGTTTGTAGGCAATACCGAGTTTTTATTAGCCGCCTTGATTCAGAATTTTGGTGACTATATCAGTCAGTTCCCGAAGCTTTCTTTAACGAGTTTTCCTTTTGAACAACCGAAAGAGTGGATGAATAGCTGGACCCTGTTCTTCTGGGCATGGTGGATCGCCTGGTCGCCTTTTGTTGGTCTGTTCCTGGCCCGTATTTCCCGTGGTCGTACCATTCGCGAATTTGTCACCGGGACTTTGGTTATTCCTCTGTTATTTACCCTGACCTGGTTGTCTATTTTCGGTAACAGTGCTTTATACAGCGTGATTTTTGATGGTAATACTCAACTTGCTACGACAGTTTTAGAAAATCCGGCACATGGTTTTTATGATTTGCTGGCGCAGTATCCAGGCTTTACCTTTACTGCAGGTGTCGCCACTATTACCGGCTTGCTGTTCTATGTGACCTCAGCGGATTCAGGGGCACTGGTATTGGGAAATTTCACGACCAAATTCACTAATATTGAGCATGATTCACCACGCTGGCTCAGTGTGTTCTGGGCCATTGCCATCGGTTTGCTGACTTTGGCAATGCTCATGGCGAATGGCGTTACAGCATTACAGAACACCACGATTATTATGGGTCTGCCTTTTAGTTTCGTCATTTTCTTTGTGATGGCGGGACTCTATAAGTCCTTGCGTCTGGAGGATTTTCGTCAGGCCAGTACCAGCCTGAATGCGGCACCTGTGGTCGGTAATGTGGATATCTTGAACTGGAAGAAGCGTCTGAGCCGGGTCATGCTGCATCCAAGCCTGTCCCAAACCCGGACCATGCTGGACAATGTCTGCAAGCCGGCCATTGAGGCCGTTGCAACCGAGTTAATTGACAAAGGTATTCAAGTTAATATTCAGGAAAAATCACTTGAGGAAGAACCTGAACTGTATCACTTGGATCTAACCATTCAGCTCGATGAAGAAGAAAACTTTGTCTACGAAATATGGCCGGTACGCTATGACACGCCAAATTTCAGTTCACGTGGTAAACGAACCAAACGTTATTACTATCGTCTGGAAAGTTATCTGTTTGAAGGCTCTCAGGGCAACGATCTGGTCGGTTATAGCAAGGAACAGGTGATCAATGACATCCTGGATAAATATGAACGCCATATGATGTATCTGCATATTAACCGGATCAGCCCAGGTAAACGTCCGCTGTTCCCGGATCGTGAAATCTAGGATTACTCAACTACGGAAGGACGCAATGATGTCAGAAAGTTTGAATGCTTTTGCCCTGTTTTTCTCCCTGCTCAATCCTTTTCTGATGAGTATCTACATGCTCGGAATTATCCGTAATTCCGACGCAAAAGTATTCAACATGGCATTGATTCAGGGCAGTCTGATCAGCTTTATTGTGTTCATCATTTTTGCAAAAACCGGTGAAGCCTTCTTTAATGAAGTCTTGCATGTACGGTTTGAGTCCTTCCAGATTTTTGGCGGTATTATCTTTCTGGTGATTGGCTATCGTTATGTCTTTGAAGGTGCTGATACGATTGGCGTGATGCGTGGAGCGCCTAGTCATCTGGCGGGCACGATTGCCATGCCGTTTATGATCGGTCCGGGCACCATTTCGGCATCTGTGATCACCGGTATTCAGCTCAGTTTAATGCAAACCATTCTGGTGATTTTTTCTACGCTGTTTCTGACTTGTAGCCTGCTGATCCTGATGAAATACCTGCATGATCATTTACAGCACAAGTATTCAAACTATATTGACCTGTATGTCGATATCGTCGGTCGTGTTGCAGCGCTTTTAATCGGTACTATTGCCATCGATATGATCGTGACAGGTATTACAGGAATATTAGAAACCTGATAAATCCTTTCTATCAAAAAATAAAAAGAGCGGGAAATATCCCGCTCTTTTTTTAATTTTTAAATAATTAAAATTTAAATGACACACCGGCATAAGTAGAAAAACCTTCACCCGGTGAAGATCGGGCAAGATCTGCACCCCGATCGTCATAACCTGGAATCACGACTGCTGCATATTTTTTATCGGTAATATTTTTAAAGTTAATCCAGGTTTTCCAGAACTGATGTTCTGGTGCATAACCCAAGTCAATGCTCCAGATCTGATAGTCATCACTGAATCGGCTATTGGCATAATCATGTGCCATTTTGGACGCATATTCTGTATTCAGGCCAATATACAGGCCGTTGTATAATGCATAACTGAGCTGTGCCTGATATAGATGTTTGGGTATCCCCGGCAACTGGTTTTTACCAAATAATGGATCATTTTTATAATGAAAATCGCTAAGGGTATAAGCCTGTTGCAGACGCAGCTCGCCAAATCGGGATTCATGTAATGGCGTATCCAGACTTAGCTCCACCCCTTGATGAATGGTCGGCGTGGCATTGGATTCAACAGCAATTGGCTCTGAAGGTCGTTCTGCTCCATCTTCATAGGTTTTGATCAGTTCTGAAGTTAGCAGTTCATTTTTCACTTTGGAATAGTAATAGCTCAGTGCCCAATCGCCAAAGACTGATTGTCCTCGGCCACCCAGTTCCAAGCTATTGGCGGTTTGTGTATCCAAGTAAATGGGAGCACGCACCCGGCCAGAAGCAATGCCACTGTCAAAATAATAAGGCGAAGACCATACCATAGACCAAGGGTGCGTCGGTTCAATGCTGCGGCTTAAATTGGCAAACCATTGTACATCGTCATTCGCTTGATAAGTCAATCCAAGTCGTGGTGCAAAATTCCATTCATAACGGCTGACTTCTGGGCTGGCTACTGGATAAGTCACTTCACTTTCCCGATGGGTATAGGCTGCTGCGAATCCCAGATCCAGTTTAAACTGATCATTTAATGCAGTTTCCTGATCAAATTGCAGCACGTTGTCTGAACCCCGATAGGTATAACGGCGAGTAACCGTATCTGCCGGATATAATGTTCCATCAATGGACATATCACGTCGGATAGTTTCCGTTACCCCACTGTTTGGGCGATGGGTGGTACTGCGTAAAGCGATACGTCCCTGATGCTCCAGACCTAGAAACTGGTAAGGCTTTTCATACTGGAAACGTGTACTAATGTCTTCATAATCGACATTCGTGCGATAACTGCTTTCACGCAAATCCAGAGGATAATGGTGATAGGCCAGACTACCGGTCAGTTTGGCATCATCCTGTAAATTCCAGGTTGTGGTATTGGCCAGCCAGGTACTGCCCGGCTGAATTCGTTTGGCATCCACTGCCAAATTAAAACTATTTGCTGTTCTAGGATTATGCTTAAGCTGTTCCTGAGTAATCCGTCCCGGAGTTAAATGCTGGCTTTCACGGTAACGGGCATAAAAACGAGTTTCGATATCCGGACTAACTTGATAG
This sequence comes from Acinetobacter sp. 197, assembly GCF_048148385.1. Taxonomy (NCBI): domain Bacteria; kingdom Pseudomonadati; phylum Pseudomonadota; class Gammaproteobacteria; order Moraxellales; family Moraxellaceae; genus Acinetobacter; species Acinetobacter sp. 197. The sequence continues at coordinate 111,249 of NZ_JAYWZK010000004.1, read as the reverse complement.
CCCAGATTAAAAGCCAGACCTTTGCCATCGCCTTTGGCATGAGCCTGAATTCCGTCAAACTGGTTAGCTATTACCGCCAGATAATAATCTGATTTATCCAGTTTTCGGCCGGTACTGAACTGATATTTCTGATAACCATGGCTACCCATTTCATATTTGAGTTCAGAACCATTCTGCTCTGCCCCAGTTTTACTTTTATAGTTAATTGTTCCGCCTAAAGACAATCCACCCTGTTTTAAACCGTTGGCACCACGATACACCACGACATGATCAATCCACCATGGCTCGAGCAGCTCATAAGCTGTACCGCCCGGTCCTGTAAACGGAATATCATCGATCATGACATAGGTACCAGAGGCATGCGCACCTGAAGTGCGGTTAATTCCTGAGCCACGAATTGAGACTTTTACTCCTTCATTTCCCGCAGACTGGGCATAAATTCCTGACTGCAAACGGAATACATCGGCCGTGGTTGCAAGTCGCTGCTGTCCTAGCTGCTGCTCACCAATGAAATTTGTTCCTCCTGAAACCTGAGCCAGTTCTTTCTGAGATTGCTGTTGCGGAGTGGCATTTTTTTCAGCACTGATCACGATAGTATTCAACTGTTGAACATTACCCGATTCCCTGACCGTTTCAGCATAAACATGCCCCGAGAAAATCGACAGGATCATGAGGCTCAGTGGGCTTTTTTTAAGAGGTATTTTTGTCATATGCATGGCGAGTTTATACAGTCCTGTATAAGTGGTCCTGATCTGCTTGAGATGTGGATTAAAAATCTTGCTGTAGCATAGATCAACCTTGGTATTTTCAGGAGTTATTTTCTGCCAAAAAATTGACTGATTAGCGTATGTTTTTAAATTTTATTTAATCTTTTTATTAAAAATGAATTTGCAAGATCAGAACTATATTCCTACAAGTTCCTAGAATTTAAATTTTAAGTAATTGATATTGAATGTTATACCATTTAATTCTGCACAGATGTATTCCCACTTGGCAAAATGTAATACTTGTCAGAAATTATGATCGACTAAACCAGTTCATTAAATTCAAAAGCTGGATTAATAGCTGCATCATCTTATAGATCAATCAAAATGATGCAGACCAGGAAAGTTAAAATTAAAAAATCCTGACTAACAGGATTTTTTAGCAGTAATAAGTCTAAAGATATTCAATTTTTCATTGATTAGTTGTAATAAGCCTGCCTTTTTTTGGAAAAACGGTCCAGCTGTTTCAAGAAGCCTTCAAAATAATCTTTCTGCTTTTCTTCTGTACGATAGCCAGCGTATAAAGTACGGCGCAATCCTTCAGGCGCCACACAGTCTAAACGGCGTGAAGTCACCCAGCCCTTTTGTTCATATTCATTTACCACCCAGTCTGGCAATGCACCAATCCCGCGCCCACTGGCTACCAGCTGGATCAGCATTTGGGTTAAATCAGTGGTACGAATAGCTTTAGGTAATACATTAGCGGGGATAAACAGACGCGACATGATATCCAAACGGTGTTTATCCACCGGATAAGTCACCAGCGTTTCTTCAGCCAGCTCCTCAACAGTAATATGTTTTGCTCTTACCAAGGGATGAGTATTGGATAAAACCAGGCGCGATTCATATTCAAAAATCGGAAAATATTCAATGCCTTTGAGTGCAATTGGATCAGCAGTGATCAGCAGATCAAACTCTCCAGTTTGCAGTAATTCATGGGGGTTCGATTCAAAACCTGAGGCAAAGTCTAGGTCTACATCCGGATATTGCATCCGGTACTGGTTAAGCAATGGCATTAGCCAGTCAAAACAGCTATGACATTCAGAAGAGAAGATAATTCTCCCGGTCTGACCATGCACAATACGGCTGATATCACCCTGTGCACTTTGAACTTGCGGTAATATTTCATCCGCCAGTTTTAATAACCGTAACCCCACATTTGAAAAACTTACAGGACGACTACGCCGGTTTACCACTTCAACGCCAAACCACTGATCAAGCTCACGTAGCTGATGTGACAGGGCCGATGGTGTTAAACATAAATCACTTGCGGCTGCAACCAGGGAGCCATGCTCCCGCAGAGCGGTCAGGGTTCTTAAATGGCGGAGTTCTATCATGGGAAATACCGAAAATTCAAAAAGTAATCACATTTGTTCTGTCTTTAGCATACCCCAATCGCTCACAATTATTTATTAATTTTCATTTAAATTGAAAATTAATGAGCATGACTCATCTAAGATTACCATAAGTTAAAATTATAATTTTTATACAGTTAATTATTTTAATTAAATTCCCCCATAAAATATTGCTTAAACTTACAGCTGCAACACGTTAGAAAAATAACTCAGGCATAAAAGTCACAGACTAATTTTGCTTTATTCATACAATAAAAACAGACAGTATTAGAGGATAAAAGACCATGCATAATCCAATCGATCGAAATGATGAAGAACTCACTGAAGAACAACTTGATCCGCAAGAAAAACAGGATCGGGAAATCCAGCGCGGTCAATTAGGTATCCAGGATCCACAGCGTCAGCGGGATCAATTGCGTCAGGAAAAACAGGATGAGGAACAAATTCAGTAATTTTCCCTGAGATGCAAAATAAAAAACTCCCCATGGTTTAAAATATGTGGGGAGTTTTTTTATTTATGAGCATTGCAAAAATTCTGCTCTATCTATTCCAAGCCATACATTTTATCTATCAGATCCAAGAAGAAGGGTAAGTCTTTTTATATGGCTGCTGTTTTACTGTTTCGGCTCTGTACTGGCTTTTGCTTGTAGGGGCGGAGCTTGTGTTTCTGCCACTTTTTTCTTGGCCTGAATTTGTGCCACTTTTTCCTGATTCTTTTCAGCAAAACGTAAGCCCCCATCTCCCGCGAAACTGGTTTGGCTCATCACAATGGAGCTACTCGCGATTAATATCAGCCTAAAAAATTGAAGTTTCATGTCTTATTTACCTTTTTATTCTAGTGGTATTAAAAATAAGCAATTATTATTCCAATATTTTTATGCTTATTTAGATTTTAACTGCACTTGCTATTTTATATAGATAATCTTCAAAAACACAGAGTCAATCATCGTAAAAATATAAAAAAATGTAATAAGAATAAATAGATATTTTGACTGCATCTCAGCTTGAATCAGATCCGATTTTTTACTCCAGTCAAAAAAATCGTTGAACAGCCTATTTGAATTATTTTCATTGGCTAAAATACAGTGCAAACACCCAGAGCAATAACAAAAACAGAATCGCTGTGCAGGATTTCCAGAAGGTGACTGGATGCTTTTCAAGCATAGGACGTGAAACTGATTTTTTAAATTTGAGATCTGGGTGTTTCAGATCATATATAAATGCTGAAAGTGCTTCATAGCGCTGCTCTGGACGAATAGAAAGCGCTTTTTTAAAGATTGCGTCCAAGTCATGTGGCAGATCCGGTCGATACTCATAAAGTGGATGATATCGAACCTGCTTTAAGGCCTTTTCGGTCTTGCAGCGCGCGAGGTCTGTCCCATAAGGTAATTGTCGGGTCAATAAATAATAACTCATCACCGCCAGCGAGAACTGATCTGATTTTATTGAGGGCGAACGTCCAATAAAATACTCAGGTGCCATAAAGGCCAAAGTTCCTAAAGGGACGTCTGCATGTTTGGGATTCAGTTCAACCAGACCTCTGACCGCCGTCGATCCATAATCAATCAGTTTTACTTTCAAGGTATCAGCTGGTTCAAGCAGCATGACATTTTCTGGCCGTACATCTTGGTGCAGCATTTCAAGACGGTGCATGGCATTCAATGCTTTGGCCACCTGTTCAATGATGGGAAGCAACTGCTGTAAAGTTAAAGCTGTTTTTTGACGATGCAGCCAGCGACTTAGGCTTTCCCCTTGCAAGTATTCATAACTTTGAAATAAAAACTGCTTGCTGCCCTTATGCGGATAACATTGCAGCAGATTTTCATGTTTTAAGCGTTTCGATACCCAGTCTTCCATCTGGAATTGTTCTACCGCTTTCAGGTCATCCTGCACATCGACAGACAAGGTTTTAATGACCAGCTGATTTTGTGTCGCTTCATCACGTGCCAAATAGAGGCTGCTGCGATGATTTTGGTGCAGGATTTTATCAATTCGATAACCTTCAAACAGATCGCCATGACTCAGCTGCTGCGGGAATAGAACATGACTTTTAATCTGGAAGGATTCCTCATCAGGCAACTGTTCCACTTTAATGATTTGAATGGTGAGGTTGTCATCACTACCCCACTTTAAAGCTAGCTCGACTATAGACTTGGCAATGAGATCCAGATGTTGTTTCTGTTGCAGCATCTCCGAGATGAGCTGCATCTCCATAAATTCATAGACACCATCTGTCATCAAAATAAATAAATCATCTTCATATAATTCAAGCTGCTGATAATCGACATCGATACGATGGTCGGCACCCAGAGCACGACTTAAATAATGTTCTGTTGATGACAGGAAAACCCGGTGATCAGCCGTCAACTGTTCAATGGCTTGTGCCTGAATGCGATAAATCCGGCTATCGCCTGTATGAAAAATATGCGCCCTGTTTTGTTTCAAAATCAGTGCACTAAAGGTGCAGACATAACCCTGATCTTTATCAAAACGCCCGCGGCTCTGCTGGGTTTGTGCATAGAGCCAGGAATTGGTCGCACGAATGACCCGTGCCGCTGAAGTTTGAGTACTCCATGCATCTGAAGTCGAATAATAATCCGATAGAAAACTGCTGACCGCAGTTTCTGCTGCAATATGACTGACATTGCTGCTGCTGATCCCGTCTGCAATTGCACAGGCAATTCCCTTACTGCTAAGCGCGTGGCCTTCAGGAATATAAACCCCGTGAAAATCCTGATTCTGTGCTTTGATTCCAGCAGAAGAATATTGCCCAATGCTGATCTTTAATTTTTTATTCATTTTAAATACTCAAAAAGGGATCGAATCGATCCCTTTAATCTCAAGACATAAATCATCATGCTTAGATTAGAATTCTTTTTTAGCGCCAGTACGTACATGCGTGGTATAGAGCGCCAGACCTGTCAGTGCCAGACCACCCACTAGATTCCCCAGTGCAACCGGTAATTCATTCCACAAGAAGTAGTCTGTAATCGAGAAATCACCGCCCATCATCATGGCAAATGGGAACAGGAACATATTCACCACTGAATGTTCAAAGCCCATGGCGAAAAACAGCATGATTGGCATCCACATCGCGATGAATTTGCCGCTGACCGTGGTTGACATCATGGCACCAATTACACCAAGTGATACCATCCAGTTACACAGCATGCCGCGGATAAAAATCGTGATCCAGCCAGCAAGACCATATTCGGCATAGCCTAAAGTCCGGTCTTCACCTATATGGGCAATTTTCACCCCGACCGCATTCGGTTCAGCGGCGAAACCCATGGTATAGACAGCGGCCATTAACACTGCCACGGTTAAACATCCGGCAAAGTTACCTAAAAAAACCAGACCCCAGTTTTTTAAAATACGTGACCACGTCACCCCTGGTCGTTTGTCTAGCCAAGCCAAAGGGGTCAATACAAATACCCCAGTGAGCAGGTCATAGCCCAAGAGATACAACATGCAAAAGCCAACTGGAAATAACAGTGCACCGATCAGCGGTACTCCTGTTTGTATACCCACAGTAACTGCAAATACTGCTGCCAGCGCCAGAATTGCACCTGCCATAAAAGCACGAATCAAAACATCACGCGTTGCCATATGAAGTTTTGCCTCACCGGCATCAACTACTTTTTTTGCAAACTCTACAGGAGCAAGATAAGCCATATTTTTATCCCCTTTATATAAATAACTTGCCTGTTTGCAAATAAAAAACGCCTAAAGTCTATTTCAACCCTAGGCGTCTTTGCCTTGCATTATTCAAACAGATTAATCGTGTCATGGCGCCATTGCCATATTTAATAAAGATAAAAGCAAATAGCATGCCACTCATTTTAAACGACTAATAAAAATAATATAAATTATTTTAAAATTTAATCCTTATAATTATATTGGCACAATCTCTGCATTATCTATAGTGGTCATTTTTTAAATATAGCTATTGGAGAAGATTATGATTAGCCATCGTCAACAAGTGACAGACATGATTATTTCAGCGAAAGTTTTAAAGTCTATCAAATGGGCAGATGTCGCTGAAGCTATAGGCCTTTCTAAAGAATGGGTGACTGCTGCATGTTTAGGTCAGATGGCTTTTAATAAAGAACAGGCTGAAAAAATTGGTGAAATATTTGGACTGACTGATGAAGCCATTGCCTGGCTGCAAATCGTACCTTATAAAGGTTCTCTGCCAACTAGTGTGCCGACAGATCCGCTGATTTATCGCTGGTATGAGGTTGTCAACGTCTATGGTATGACCATTAAAGAACTGATCCACGAAGAATTCGGAGATGGAATTATGAGTGCAATTGATTTCAGCATGGATATTCAACGAGAGAATAATCCAAACGGAGATCGGGTGAATGTCGTATTATCCGGAAAGTTTTTACCTTATAAAACTTATTGATCTACTTTTTTTTAAAAAAAAGCCATTATTAAAATGGCTTTTATTTTATCTGCACTTATTAAATTTATTTATTTTTTAATAATCTTTATTAAAACATATATAATTTTTTCATCTCAAATTAAATATATAAACTATAAATACTTTTATTGTTTATCCGATTAATTCAATCATCCTGTCCTTTTAAAATAATACTTTCCTATCCTGAATATTGAGTTCATCATTTTATTATTGAGTTAGCAAAACCAACAAAAAGGATATTGCTATCCTTTTTGTCAATTCATTTTATATCAGGGCGTGTTGTGTTATTGCTGTGCTTCCGCCAGATGACGTTCATTTACTGCCTGTTCATATAACAGCTGTTCTTTTTCTTTATGCTCGACAGAGAAGCGGATCATCAACACACAACTTGCAGCAATCACCACCAAGCCACCCAGTACCATCAAAGTGGTTTGAATATCCAGCATGCCTTTTAACAGGAAACCTGCAGCTACCGCGCCGACATTGCCACCTGCTCCAATAATACCGGCCACACCACCCAAGGCATCACGGTCGATAAAAGGCACCAGTGCATAGGTAGCGCCACATGCCATATGGGTAAACAAGGCAAAGATAGTCATCGCCATGATCGCCAAGGTCGCGCTGTTCATTTGCGAAAATAGAATAAGAAACAGACCTTCCAGCATGATCAAGGCAAATAGGACTTTGGTTCGACCATCCAGACCTTTTTGAATCGCAACTTTGTCTGAAACAATGCCACCCAAGGCACGGGCAAACAATGCCAGTAAACCAAAAATTCCGGCAGCCATGCCTGCTTCTTTTAGGCCAAACTGAAAGTTGTCGACAAAGTACAAGGCAATAATATTATGAATGAAAATTTCAATACCAAAACAGGCTGCATAAGCTCCAAACAAAATCCACACACGGTAGTTACGTGCGGCATGCATCAAGATTGCAAGGCCGCCTTTTTTATCGCTACCAACAGAAATACCTTGAGCACGGAGTTCTTTAAAATTGCCTTGTGGACAGTCCTGAGTGAACTTCCAGTACAATACACCGACAATGATCATCAGAATACCCGGAACCAGAAGTGCAATTCTCCATCCCATTGCCTGTTCTACACCGAACATCACCAAAGCAGCCAGCATTAAAGGCATCAGGGCTTGAGTCGCACCGCCACCGGCATTCCCCCAACCGGCTGTAGTCGCATTTGCCGTTCCCACCACATTTGGCGCAAACATGATACTGGTATGATATTGGGTAATCACGAAGCTGGCACCGATGGCGCCAATCAATAAACGGAAAAACAAGAAAGATTCATAACTGTTGGCCGACGCCACACCAAACACTGGAATACTGCCAATAATCAGTAAAGCGGTATAGGTTTTACGCGGACCGTACTTGTCACATAACGGCCCTACGATCAGACGCACCAGAATTGTAATGGCGACTGCGGCAATATTGATATTGGCGATCTGCTCTTTGGTCAGGCTGAATTCACCGGCAATAACCGGCATTAACGGTGCACAGGCAAACCACGCAAAGAAACAGACAAAAAAAGCGAGCCAACTCATATGGAAGGCTCGCATCGCTGAAGTACTGAAGTTAAATAGACTTATTTTTGTTGCTTTATTGAGACTTGTATTTGAAGACATAGCCATTTCCTTACCAGAACTGAACTTATTTAAGTCACTGTGATGCCGAGGCATATCAGTAACGATCAGAACGGACGTCATTGGCCGTCATACAAATGTAGAGTCTTCTTTGACTTTAATCAGATATATGCACAGGTCATGCCAGATTGTTTTTAAAATAAAATAAGATATTGTTTTGTATAGAATAATTTATATTCAGGCTTTTAACTTAGATGTTTCTTTCTTAAAAATAGTGAAAAAATAGCTATCTTCTGAAGCATTTTTTGCAAAACAGCGAGAGGATGACCTGCTCGGAATCATTGCTGGTTTAAATCGGTGCAGCATTGAATCAGACTATTTTTCCCTTTTCAAAATGCAGCAACTGCGCCTGTAAATACACCACTTCATCTACATGATGAGTCACATAAATCATGGGTAAGTTTGTTTGATTAATCACAATTTTCAGAAAAGGTAAAATCTGGTTTTTCAGCTTTTGATCCAGTCCATTTAAAGGTTCATCCAAAAGTAATAGATCGGGAGAAGATAAAAGTGCACGTCCGATAGAAACGCGCTGTGCCTGTCCACCAGAAAGTTGATGCGCCCGATGCCGAAGTAGTGGCTTTAATTCGAGTAACTCCACAATGTCTTCAAACATAAATTTCTGCTGACCTTTATTTTTTATATTTAGCTGTTCTGCATATTTTAAATTCTGCATGACATTCAGATGCGGAAACAGCAAGGCTTGCTGAAAAATCAGAGCAATTTTTCTTTGATGAACAGGAATATTCAGTTTCTGCTGATGATCAAATAGTATTTTTTGCTGAAAATGAATAAAGCCTTGTGATGGTTTTAATAGTCCTGCAATATTTTTTAAAAAGGTGCTTTTCCCACTTCCTGATGCTCCGACAATACCAATCAACTGCATCTGCATATCCAGATTGGCCTGTAGCTGGAAATTTTCGTAATTAAACTGAAAATCACACTTCAACATCTTAAGCTTCCAATTTACGTTGATACTTCTGCATGATCCAGTAATTTGCAATCAAGGCAGAAAAAGCCAGAATCAGAGATAAAATGACCAGACGCATGGCCATGCTTTCTCCATCAGGCTGCTGTAACAGGCTATAAATGGCGATAGGAATCGTACGGGTTTCTTCGGGAATATTACCGACAAAAGTAATCGTGGCACCAAACTCTCCCAGACTGCGGCTGAAACATAAAATGCTGCCGATTAAAATCCCCGGCAAAGCCAATGGCAGACTAATGCTACAGAATACCCGCCATGGTGCAGCGCCCAGAGATCCTGCCACTTGTTCTAACTGTCGGTTGATCATTTGAAAAGACAAGCGAATTGGTTGAACCATTAAAGGAAATGCCACAATTATTGCTGCCAGTACAGCACCTTTCCAGTTAAATATCAGCTGAATTCCCCATGCATGCAGATATTGCCCCATTATCCCCTGATAGCCAAATAGCAGGAGCAGAAGATAGCCCAGTACTACCGGCGGCAGTACCATAGGCATCTGCAATATTGCCTCTACGAGAAATTTGGCCCTGAATTCATAACGTGCCAGCAGCCATGCTACGGCGATAGCAAATGGCAGGCACACCGCTGTAGCAAAGCCCGCCACTTTGGCTGAAAGCGCTAAGGCATTCAATTCTTCTGGTGTAAGCATGAGCAGTTAGCCTACCTTAAGCTTAAAGCCATATTTCTGAAAAATCTGTCTGGCCTGTGCGTTCGTCTGGATAAATTCAGAAAATTGGATTGCTGCCTGATTTTTCTGGCCCTGCCGGGTTAAAGCAATCGGATACACAATCGGACGATGTGTACTGGCTGGAAATACTCCCGAAATTCTAACTTTTTTACTCATTAATGCATCGGTTCTATACACAATACCGACCTGACATTCGCCACGTTCTACAAAAGCCAAGGTTGAACGAACGCTATCCGTACCGACTATTCTGCCTCGAAGCGGATTCAACCAGCCCAGCCGGGTTAAGCTTTGCTGGGCATATTTCCCAGCAGGCACCGATTCCATTTGCCCAGTACATAAATAACCTTGAAAGGCTTTAGCAAAATTAAAGTCGGCTGACATTCTAAAATGATTTTTTTTCTGAATAGGACTAATCAATACAAGTTCATTCAAGAGCAAAGGTCGAATCTGACCGATCGAAATTTTTTGTTTTTTAAGTAAATTATGCATCCATTCAAGATCTGCAGAAAAAAAGATATCACTCTCAGCTCCCGCTGCAATCTGTCTGGCCAGCACAGAAGAGGCTCCAAAAACAGGAATAATCCGAATATTGCAATGTTGCTGCTGATATAGCTTGGAAATATCAGTGATTGCATTGGTCAGGCTGGCTGCAGCATATATTTTTACTGTCTCAGCATGTGTTAAGCCAGATATAGGCAGCATGCCGATGAATAAGATTCTGAAAAGTTGCATCTGTTTATTTCTACTTTGCATTCAGTTTAAATCCATAAACCCTGTACGACTTGCCCAGCCTGGATTTCTGTTCCTGCCGGAATACGGACCAGACAGTTGGCCTGCATCAGATTACTCAGCATATGCGACTGCTGCTTTGCCAGGCTCTTGAGTTGTAAGGTACCCTGATCAAATTCGGCAGCCATTCTTAAAAATCGCTCGCGTGCATCCGCTTTCAAATCATGCGTCATCACCGCACTGAGCCATGCAGGTGACTGCTTTTTCCCTTGTAAGGCATTCAGTAAAGTTGCCGTATAGATTTGCATTCCGACATACACGGCAGCCGGATTTCCCGGTAAACCCAAGAGATAACAGTAACCTTGATCATCTCGACGATACTTGGCAAATAACATCGGTTTTCCGGGCTTCTGCTTCACTTTCCAGAAAATCTGCTCAAAGCCCTGCTCTAGGGCAACCGGGCGAATAAAATCATAATCACCTACCGAAACCCCGCCTGTGGTCAAGATGACATCGTATTGGTATTTGAGTCGGTTCAGTAATAATTGCAGTTCGGACTCACAATCGGGCACATGCAGAATATCTACGTTTTGACCCTGTGACTGAAACCAGGCCTGAATTAGCGGAGCATTGGCGTCAAAGATTTTGCCGGAATTCAGGTCTTCAATGCTGGAAGCTACTTCATCTCCAGTAATCACAGCAGCAATTTTAGGATAACGATAGACTGAAACCTGTTTCACACCCGTCATGCTCAAAGCTGCAACTGCACCTACATGCAGTTTTTGTCCTACATCTGCCAGACGTTGTCCTTGTGCGATTTCCTCGCCTGCATCACGTATATCCGCATGAGGTTTTAGGTCTGTTGTGATAATGATTTGATTGGCATGGTATTCGACAATTTCCTGACGGGCGACCGTTGTAGTGCCTGCCGGAATCCTGGCACCGGTAAAAATCCGGACCGCCTGCCCCGGCTGCAATTCAATTTTGATGCTTTGTCCTGCCCGAATCTCTCCAATGAGTTCAAAAGTGCTTTGTGCACTAACCATGTCTGAGCTACAAAGCGCATAGCCATCTACAGCACTTTGTGAAAACAGCGGCAATGGAATGACCGAATCAATCGCTTCTGCCAGATAGCGATTCAGAGCCTGAGCAAGCGGCAGGCTTTCAGTTGCCAAGTCATGCGTCTGCTCAAGTAACATCTGCAGTGCCTGATCAACAGAAATCAGTCCCGGCTCAGCACCGCAGGCTGAATGCGATAGTGCCTGATTCATTGATAGCCTCCCGCATGTGGAATATTTTTTTGTACATCAAACAAGTGCACCAACGCAGGAAGTACCGCTATCAGGGATTCTTTTGCACCCTGCCGACTTCCCGGCAGGGTCATCACCAGACTGTTCTCAATATAGCCCGCCACGCCACGACTTAATGCCGCATAAGGAGTACGTTTCTGCCCAAAACTTCGTGAAGCTTCCATCAAGCCGGGAATTTCCCGTTGCAGCAAAGGTTGCAGGGTTTCGACTGTCAGGTCTTTAGGACCCAATCCAGTACCGCCCACAGTTAGAATCAGCGGATACTGATTTTTCTGCTGTTCAATCAGGGCCAAGAGCTGTTCTGGGCTATCGGGAATGACCTGATAACCAATAGAATCAAAATTAGCTTCTTTTAAAATTTCCAGTACGTTTTGCCCGGCAGTGTCCGGCTTTTTGCCTGCTGCAACCGTATCGGACAGTACAACAACTGAAGCGGACAGACTCTCTTTAAGTACGCGGGTAAAATGTGATTTTCCACCTTTTTTCTGCTGCAACCTGCATTGATCCAGCGACAAATCTTCCGGTTCACAATGCGGTTTCAGCATGTCATACAAGGTCAGACCCGCCAGACTTACCGCTGTCAAAGCTTCCATTTCCACACCGGTTGGTCCAATGGTTTCAACGGTAGCAATAATTTCGACATGCGCATCACACAGTTCATATTCCACATCGGCACGATAAATGGGCAATGGATGGCATAGTGGAATCAGCTCATCGGTCCGTTTGGCACCCAGAATGCCGGCAATACGTGCTGTTTTCAGGGCATCCCCTTTTTCAGTATTGCCATTACGCAGCAACTCAATGCAATGTGGCGGTGCATGCAGGATTCCAGTGGCAATTGCTGTACGATAACTTTCTGCTTTCATCCCTACATTTTTCATGATTTATCCCGGACTAATTTAAAAATCTGTTTAAAGTGATTTATGTTATGGGTTCTCATTGGACGCATTTAATTAGATGGTGATTGGCAAGCGTGTGGTGCTACATGGTGATGGTGACAAGGCGGATCTTCTGCGTGATGAGAGTGATCCGTTTCAGGTCCATGATCTTTTCGGATACAACAGCCTTCGACATATTGACTGCTACCATCCATATAAAATTCTTCTTTCCAGACCGGAACTTCATGCTTCACCCGTTCCACCGCTTCCTCACAGGCAGCAAAGGCTTCACGACGATGGGCGGCATAAGCCATAGCAATAATGGCTTTTTCCCCAACCTCCAGCTCACCAATCCGATGCACCACCCGCACATAAGACACCTGGTATTTGGTCTGGATCTGCTGTTCAATTTCACGAATCATTTTTTCAGCCACAGGCGCATAGGCGGTATATTTTAGGGCACGCACAGCTTTCCCCTGATGATGGTTACGTACTGTTCCGACAAAGATGCCGATTCCACCACATTCCGGAAAATACTGAATACCATCAAAATCCTCCATCCTGAAAGCAGTCTGCTGGATTCGGGCAAATTGTTTTAATGGTTTGAGTTGCATCTCAGCCTCCTGCTACCGGCGATAACAGCACCAGCGTACTGTCCCGATTTAAAATACTCTGTCTGGAAATAATGTCTTCACCGATTGCACAGGCGCAGCGTTCCAGCATGGGCTGTATATCAGGACAGATTGATAGTAACTGGTTCAGGACTGCAGAAACCTGAATTTCAGACTCGCATTGCAAACTCAAATCTGCGGGGATTTGTCGTTCAATCGCACCGAATGCTTCTATTTTGATATGAATTAATTTTTGCTGAGTGAGTGACATATTTATCCTCCAATGCTGTGCATGCTGATTTTTCGGATCGGCTTTTGTATTGGTGATTGCTGAATCGCATGAAAACCGGCTTCTTTTTGCCAGATATAAGCGTGAAGCTTGTGCTGAAATGTCTGTGTGGCGAAATGATCCAGCACCAGTTGTTCGATATCTGCCTTAAGGTTCAGGCCTTGTCTGGCAAATAAACAGTTATAAAATTCGCCTTGGGCATTGAGGCGCAGACGGTCGCAATCGCCACAAAATGAATGGGTAATCGTGGAAATAATCCCCAAAGGCTGCCCATTGACCAGATAACCACGGGCCGGATTCGCACCTTGGCCTTGAGATACCTGGACATCAAATTCGGTTTTCAGTTGATCCAGGATATCTTGCTCACTGATGACATCGGACGGATTCCATTTCTGATCGCCATCGAGGGGCATAAACTCAATAAAACGCAGTTCTACAGCCTGATACTGTGCCCATTTCACCAGAGGAATAATCTGATCGTCATTGATGCCTTTGATCAGCACACTATTGATCTTGACGGACAAACCTGCCTGCTGCGCGGCAGCAATGCCCTGAAGTACAGGCTGTAACTGTTTTTGGGTCAGTTGCTGAAACTGCCTTGGATCAAGACTGTCCAGACTGATATTCAGGTCGTCCAGTCCTGCCTGTTTAAGCGGCTGGGCATAATCTTTTAAATAATGGCCATTGGTGGTCATGGAAATACGTTTCAGACCAATAGCTTTCAGCGTCTGTAAGCGGGCAATAAAATGAACGATGCCTTGACGCATCAACGGTTCGCCCCCCGTCAGCCGGATCTGCTCAATCCCGTGTCGCACCATAAACTCGCAAAAAGCATACAGAGCTTCAAAACTGAGCAAATCTTTTTTGTTCATCCATTCCGGATGTTCAGGCATGCAATAACTGCATTTGAAATTACAACGGTCAGTCACCGAGATTCGCAACTTACGTTTCTGCCGTCCAAACTGATCCTGAAAGATACTGCGAGGTGCTAAAGCTGTCATGCTGTTCATTGCTGCGGTCCATGATGAGATCTGCACGGTTATTTAACAGTCTTGATTTACTGCCCTATTTCTTCACAATGAATGAGCAATAAGTGTTCCAACTTTGCACAAATTTATTTTTAAATAATATTAATGGATAACATTTGTTCTTTTTTAGTCCGAAAGTTTGCTCGAAAAATAAAAAAAGCAATATTTTGGTGAGCCAGAATATGATAATTCGGCTTTTAGCATTTTAAACGCTAGAGAAAGTTAAGCTGTTGATGCTGTTGTAGCTCATCAAATGAATTAATGCTGTGGAAAAACAGGGCACGATTTTTAAAGCTTGCCCGCTGCATGTGCATGTCAGCAAAACAGAGTTTTAAACTGTGCTGATCATTTTCAAGGTGTTGGATAAGAGTGGGTAAGCTGCTGCGTTTCATCAGACAGAATGGAAACAATGCCTTTTCATTGATTTCAACCACCGCCACTTCACATAAAGGATGTCGTTGCAGGGTCTGATGTAAACGTGAAATGACCTTTTTGGGGATATAGGTCACATCACAGGGTACGAACAGCACATAATCAGATTGTACATGTGACCAGGCACTCTTCATGCCCATCAATGGTCCCTGAAAACCGGGTTCATCGTCCTGATAAAAGTCGATAGAAGGAATCATCCGTTTATAAATGGAATGATCCCGATGGCTATTGACCCAAACTTTGCTTGCCCGGGACTTCAACTGCTGATAGATTTTAATCAGCTGGATTTCATCATCAAATTTGTGCAGCAATTTATTGATGCCATTCATGCGCCGCGCTAAACCGCCGGCCAGGATCACCACGTCAGTTTCCGGATAAGATACCGTTTTCATCACTCTTCTTTTCATTCTATGCACTCCGTCTGGCAGGCTTTAATCAGGCCTCTAATTTCTGGCAAGCATGAACCACAATTTCCTCCGGCTTTCAGACATGCAGTCACCTGTTTTTCATGCGTGATATTTTTATCTTTAATGGTTTGGACAATTCGGTTCTTACCGACCTTAAAACAGCTACAGACCAATGGCCCTTCACTATTTCCCATCGACATGGCCTGACCTGCCAGCAATGCTTTACGATGCAATGCACTCAGACGTTCACGTCTAAACAGGCCTGCCACCCAGTCACGATCTGGCAATAGTGCTGCCGGTGCGATATAAAAACTGGCAATTAACTGGCCATCCTGAAGCACCACACTATGACTGATATGCGCCGTTTGATCTTCGAGATTCAGCCATTCAAAGCTTTCATCATCAAAGGCTAACAGGCTCTTGATCTGCCCGGTGATCTCAGAAAAACGGCGCCGGTCTGCCAGTTCATAACGGATGGCCTGAGCGGTTTGAATTTTGCTCCACCATACCGTATTTTCAATCATGGTCTGGATCTGCTGCTCAAAGCCTTCCCGTACATACAGCACGCCCTGCCACTCAGTATAAAATGGCTGGATCATCACCGGAGTATGCTTAAACTCTGGCTCGCCGGAAATCGGGTCAACCACCGGATTCACCACTTTGCCAATCCGCGCATCGGACGCAAACTGGTCGTTCCAGTGTATCGGTGCAAAAATCTGGCCACGTCGCATATTTTGTGAAAATTGCACACGAAGTACACAACTTCCCCAAGCAGATTTCACCTCGACCAGCTCGGCATCTGTCAGGCCATACTTCAGCGCATCTTGCGGATGCAGCTCACAATAAGGCTCGGCACGATGCTGGGACAAACTGGCAGATAATCCGGTACGGCTCATGGTGTGCCATTGATCGCGAATGCGTCCGGTATTCAGGATGAGGGGATATTCAGCAGAAATAGCATGTACCGGATCGGCTGCAACTGTTGGTACCAATCTGGCTTTGCCATCTGCATGACTAAACTGGCCTTGGCTAAATAGTTGACCAACCTGATGAACTTCTTGCTTATCCCAGACTGGCCACTGGATCGGTGCCAGATTCTGATATTCAGCAAAACCGAGATGAGTTAAACCTTGCAGGTTGAAATAGCGAAAATTAGGGGTATCTTCACGTTGCGAAAGCGAACTATTCTGATAGGCAGATAAACGTGCATGTTCCAGAAAAATGTCATGGCTATTGCTAAAGTCGAAACCGCGAAAACCTAAGACCTGAGCCACCCGGGAAATGGCCCACCAGTCCGCTTTGGCTTCACCCGGAGCCAACAAAAAGGCCTTTTGCCGTGAAATACGGCGCTCCGAATTGGTGACTGTGCCATCTTTTTCGCCCCAACCCAGTGCCGGTAACAGTACATCGGCATATTGCGTGGTATCGGTGTCGAGACAAATATCGGAGACTACCACAAATTCACACTTCTCCAGAGCGCGTTTAACCTGATCTGCATCGGGCAAACTCACGATCGGATTGGTGGCCATAATCCAGATGGCTTTGATTTTCCCGCTTTCCACCGCTTGAAATAAATCAACCGCTTTTAATCCGGGCTGCCGCGCGATGACCGGGCTTTGCCAGAAATCCTGCACCAGTTGCTGATGCTGCGGGTTATCCAGATCCAGATGACTGGCCAGCATATTGGCTAGTCCCCCGACTTCCCGTCCGCCCATGGCATTCGGTTGTCCAGTCATGGAAAAAGGCGCCGAACCGGGTTTGCCTATTTTTCCTGTCAATAAATGACAATTGATAATGCTATTGGCCTTGTCTACCCCTTGAGAGGATTGGTTTACGCCCATGGAAAATAGGCTCATGATTTTTTCGGTCTGGGCAAATTTCTGAAAAAATAAGGTTAATTTTTCAATAGCAATACCGGTACGTTTTGCCACGCTTTCAAGCGATGACTCAGTCGAGCTGCTGGCAAGCGCCTGCTCCAGACCTTGAGTATGTTGCGTAACAAAATCCAGATCGGCATGGCCATTTTGCTGAAGATATTGCAACAAGCCATTAAACAGTGCGACATCCTGACCTGGTAAAATGGGCAAGTGTAAGTCTGCCGCTTCACAGGTTGCGGTAAAGCGTGGATCAATCACCACTACAAATAAATCCCGCTCTTCTTTGGCTTTCATGATGCGCTGATAAAGCACCGGATGGCACCAGGCGGTATTGGAACCCACCAGAACCACCATTTCTGTCTGCTCAAAATCTGTGTAGCTGGCCGGTACTAGGTCTTCGCCGAAAGCCCGTTTATGTGCTGCCACAGCAGATGACATGCACAGCCTTGAATTGGTATCAATATTGGCAGTACCGAGATAGCCTTTTACAAACTTGTTCACCACATAATAGTCTTCAGTCAAAAGCTGGCCGGAGACGTAAAAGGCGATGCTGTCGCGCCCATACTGATCAATACATTGCTGAAATTTATTGGCAATACTTGGAATGGCATGATCCCAAGTGCTTATTTGCCGCTGTTCTTTTCGACCTGTCATCGGATGCAGAAGCCGGGTTTTTAGACTAAGTGTATCGGCGAGATGACTGCCTTTAATACACAACTTGCCCAGGTTCGCAGGATGCTGAACATCGCCTTCAATCTCAACCTTTTCACCCGTCGGGGTTTGGTTTACATACGCGATGACACCACAGCCCACCCCACAATAAGGACAGGTTGTCTGAGTGGTTTTTATTTGGGATTCAGTAGAGCTATGTAGTTCCATAACCGGAATACTATTCATTGCTGCTGTGCTCCTTAATCATCCAAATTTACTTGTCTAGCCAAATCTCTGATATCTAGCTTTTATATATTTAATTTAAATTTTTCTATGTCTCAAAAGCTTTGATCCTCCCCAACCCTCCTTTAGCAAAGGAGGGAGATTCCCCTCTTTGAAATTTGAAAAAGAGGGGTTGGGGGGAGATTGATCCGATTACCCAGCCTTTTTTAATGCAAAATCCCGACCAAAAAGCAGTTTGCTGCGGATATTACTAATCGGTGTCTGATCTGCAATCAGTTCTGCATACCAAGCCCCATCTTCGGTATCGCCAAATAGCACCGCACCAATGACTTTGTCCTGCTGGATGATGATGCGTTTATAAATCTGACGTTTTTCATCATTCAACACGATATCTTCAAAATCATCCTGAGGTTCAAAATTTCCGGCCGAAAATACATCACATCCGCTAACCTTGAGTTGGGTCGGAACAGTCGGTGCCTTAAAGGTCAGTCGGCCATGTTCAGCCAGATGCGTCGCACAGATAAAGGCCTGTCCCCAAAGTGGCTCAACCAGTCCAAAGGTCTGGCCACGATGCTCAATACATTCCCCCACTGCATAAATACTCGGGTCATAGGTTTGCATGGTGTCATTCACCAGCACCCCGCGATTGCAGCGCAGGCCAGCCTGTTCAGCCAGGGTTTTATTGGGTCGAATCCCGACAGCAAAGACCACCAAATCGGCATCCAGCATTGTCCCGTCTTTTAGCCGCAGTTGAGTCACGTGACCATCCATACCGAGCAGCTCTTCGGTGTTGGCTTCGGTGATGATCCGGATACCTTTATCTTCAATTGATTTTTTCAGCATTTGACTGGCTTTCATGTCCAGCTGACGATCCATAATACGATCCATCAGGTGCAGCACAGTCACATTCATCCCCTGCTGCTTCAGTCCATAAGCTGCTTCTAGACCCAGCAACCCACCTCCAATCACGACGGCGTTTTGCCTGGTTTTGCAGTAATCCAGCATGCGGTTAACATCCTGAATATCCCGGAAGCTAATTACGCCTTCAAGTTCAGCACCCGGAATTGGCGGTACGAAAGGTTTGGAACCGGTCGCGAGGATCAGACGATCATAAGCAACTATCTCACCTTTTTCGGTATGAACCTGCTTACGTGAACGGTCGATAGCGATAGCAGCATCTCCAGCAATAAATCGAATGCCTTTTTCGGCATACCAGTCAGCTGAATGCAGCATAATTTCGGTAAAGCTTTTTTCACCAGACAATACCGGTGACAACATGATCCGGTTGTAATTGCCCCATGGCTCTTCCCCAATCACGGTAATGTCATAACGATCTGGCGCCATATCCAGCAAGTCTTCCAGACAACGCATACCCGCCAGTCCATTCCCGATCAGTACCAGTTTTAAGCGCTCTGTGTTTTGACCATTACTGGAAATATAAGTTTTTTGTGGAGTCGGACTCACCAGAACTTTGCCATTTTCAATTCGGGTTGGAAATACCAGTAATTTCTGCTCTTGTTCTTCCAGACAACGACCGGTCACCAGACTGAAATGCTGCTTGTAAATTGGGGATGCGACTACACGCTCACCTTGCAGATCACCCAGAATGCCACGTGCCATGACATTGGCCAGACTAAACGGATCCTGATTGCTGAGTGCATAAACCCGCTGTTCCTGACCCACGCGAAAAATTGCAATCTGCTGATCTTCAATCAGGGCTGCCACACCGGTATTCGGAGTGATCTCATCCAGATTGCAGACTTCGTACCAGTTCAGTTCGTTCATGTCTTTTAAAATTGCCATTTTCATTCTCCCTGACTGTGGTATTTAGGCTTCAACCACTGGAATACGGTTTAAATCACGTTCAGCTTCTGTCTTTGGACGAATCTGGCCACGTACAGGCGTAAACTGAATATTCGGGTCATTCTGCTCAGCTGCTTTGGCATTGATAAAAGTCTTAAAGCGTTTGCGTACTTCAGGATCTTCAATCGCGGTGCGCCATTCATCCTGATAAGTGCCAATCACATGCTGCATACGGCTTTCCAGTTCAGCAGCAATACCCAGTGAATCATGCACAATGACATCTTTCAGATAGTCCAGCCCACCTTCCATATTGTCACGCCATACGCTGGTGCGTTGCAGACGATCTGCTGTCTGGATATAGAACATAAAGAAGCGGTCGATATATTTGATCAGTGTGGAAGTATCCAGATCCGAGGCAAGTAGTTCAGCATGGCGCGGTTTCATACCGCCATTGCCACATACATATAGATTCCAGCCTTTTTCGGTGGCAATGACACCGACATCCTTGCTCTGTGCTTCTGCACATTCACGGGTACAGCCAGATACTGCCATTTTGGTTTTATGTGGTGAACGCAGGCCTTTATAACGATTCTCCAGGAAAATCGCCAAGCCGACAGAATCATCGACTCCGAAACGGCACCAGGTACTGCCCACACAAGATTTCACCGTACGTAAGGATTTGCCGTAGGCATGTCCGGACTCGAAACCGGCATTGATCAGTTTTTCCCAGATTTCAGGCAGCTGATGTACCTGTGCACCAAACATGTCAATTCGTTGTCCGCCTGTGATTTTGGTATATAGACCATAATCTTTGGCGATCTGACCGATGGTAATCAGGCCATCCGGGGTAATTTCGCCGCCTGCCACACGTGGCACAATCGAATAAGAACCATCTTTCTGGATATTGCCGAGATAGTAGTCGTTGCTATCCTGCAAACCGGCATGGCTAGGTTTTAGGACAAAGTCATTCCAACAGGATGCCAGAATATTGGCTACAGTCGGTTTGCAGATATCACAGCCCATGCCGTGCCCATGTTGCTGAATCAGGTCAGAGAATGTCTTGATCTCATGCACGCGTACCAGGTGATACAGTTCCTGACGTGAATAGGCAAAGTGTTCGCACAGGTGATTGTTCACCGTGACACCCTGACGCTGTAATTCAGATTTGAGAACCTGCGTTACCAATGGCGCACAGCCACCACATGCCGTTGCAGCCTGCGTGCATTTTTTCAGCGCACCCAATGAAGTTGCACCGCCATCAATGGCTGAACAGATATCAGCTTTGGAAACGTTATTACAGGAACAGATGGTCGCACTGTCAGGCAATAAATCGACACCACTACCACCCGATTTGGAAGTTGACTGATCAAAGCCCGGCATGATCAGGCTTTCCGGTTGCTCCGGTACAGCCAGACCATTCAGCATCATTTGTAGAAGATCACTATATTCTTTGGCACATCCCACCAGCACCGCGCCCAGCAGTTTGGTCTTATCTGCTGACACCACGATTTTTTTATAAATCTGCGCAGCTTCATCAGCATAGAAATAGCTCAAGACACCAGGGGACATGGCGTGTGCATCACCAATAGAAGCAACATCCACGCCCATCAGTTTGAGCTTGGTACTCATGTCTGCACCAGCGAATGCATGACTTTCTTGGCCCAGGACATGTTTTGCCGCGATACGCGCCATGTCATAGCCCGGTGCAACCAGACCATAAATTTTATTATCCCAAAGTGCACATTCACCAATGGCATAAATATCCGGATGTGAGGTCTGACAATAATCATTAATGATGATGCCGCCACGCTCACCAATCAACAGGCCGCTCTGGCGCGCCACTTCATCACGCGGACGAATACCGGCCGAGAACAGGATGATATCGGTTTCAAGTACCGAACCATCTCCGAACTTCATTACATGCTGAGCGCTGTCACCATCTTCAATGCTTGATGTGGCCTTTTGAGTATGTACCTTGACACCCAGGTCTTCAATTTTAGAGCGCAGTACCCGGCCGCCCAGATCATCAATCTGCACCGCCATCAAGCGCGGAGCAAATTCTACGACATGGGTTTCCAGATTCAGATCTCGCAAAGCCTTCGCTGCTTCCAGACCCAGCAGACCACCGCCAATTACCACACCGGTTTTGGCATTCAGGCTGGCTGCGCGAATGGCATCCAGATCTTCAATGGTACGATAAACAAAGCAATTCTGACGGTCATTGCCCGGGATTGGCGGTACAAAGGCATAAGAGCCGGTAGCAAGAATCAACTTGTCAAAATTCAGCACATCACCCTGGCTGGTGGTGACGGTTTTATTGAGCTGATCAATTTCAACTGCTTTGGTATTAAGACGCAAATCAATGCCATAGGCATCGGCAAAATCACTACGGCATAGGCTCAGATCCTTGACCGACTTGCCGCTGAAATATTCAGTCAAATGTACCCGGTCATAAGCTAAATGTGGCTCTTCTGCCAAAATGGTCAGCTCAATGTCATCACCGGCCTGTTCCAGTACAGATTCGATGAATTTATGCCCCACCATGCCATGCCCAATCATGAGAATTTTCATATCTGCACTCCAACTATTGTTTTTTTAAAGATGATAAAAAGCCGCATATCACGTCTAGGCATTGATATGTCTGCTGATTGAATATGTTGTAAATACCGCAACCCAGCGCTTTGTAATGCTGGAGGAAGGGTTGAAACGCTTGTGCGTTTTGTATTGCTGAACAACTGACCATGTCATTTATCCTGTGCTGAACGAAATACCAATCACACTCCTTA
This sequence comes from Acinetobacter sp. 197, assembly GCF_048148385.1. NCBI lineage: Bacteria > Pseudomonadati > Pseudomonadota > Gammaproteobacteria > Moraxellales > Moraxellaceae > Acinetobacter > Acinetobacter sp. 197. Next base: position 88,329 of record NZ_JAYWZK010000004.1, on the reverse strand, counting down.
AAAGTGCAATTACGATCAGAACGGACATCGTTGGCCGTTGTTAGTATTGAAAGTCATCTTTGACGATTTAATAAATGCAGAAATCGTGCCAACTTTTCCAACAAGAAAACGCCTTATTCCAGGCAGATGATCTACCTAAATGCTTCATTTTGATCAGCTATCAGCTGAAATCCCTAAAGCTATGCACCAAATTGAACAGAAAAATAGAATTTTATGCACCAATTTAATGGCATGTTTTTTGCTTTACTCCTGCTTGAATATTCCTTAGGCCTTACTTGAAAATATTCCATGTCCAAATTACGAATTGCTCTTATTGATGATGATCTGGAGCGCGCCCAATTCATCCAGGAATCCTTACTTTCACATGATTTTCAGGTGGTGGCCTGTTTAATCCTGAATGACCTGAATATGGTACATGTTAAGGGTATTCATGCAGATGTGATCCTGCTGAATATGGATCATCCGCATCGGGATATTATTGAAAGCTGTGTCAGCCAATATGAACTTCCCACCGTGTTGTTTACCCAAAACTCCAATAAAGACACCATCAAAAGTGCCATTGATGCCGGAATCACGGCTTATATCGTCGATGGTATTGATCCCACCAAACTAGAAAGCATTCTGGAAATTTCGATTGAACAGTTCCGTAAGCATAAAAAGCTGCTAAATGATTTAAAAGAAACCCAGGACAAGCTCATTGACCGTAAAGATATCGATAAAGCTAAAGCCCTGCTCATCCAGCTACATGCCTTAACAGAAGAACAGGCTTTTGCTTTATTACGTAAAAACGCCATGAGTCACCGGATCACCATTGGTGAAATGGCCAGACGCTTACTGGATGCACAGAAGCTGTTATTGGGCCAATAAGGAAAAGCATATGTCCACATTAGAAAAAACTGAACTCAATATTGGCTATATTCCTTTACTTGATTGTGTTGCCATTCTCTGGGCCGAAAAACAGGGGTATTTTGCCGAGCAGGGATTAACCATCAATTTAATCCGCGAGGCCTCCTGGTCAAGTCTAAGAGACCGTCTGGCCTATGGCTTTCTGGATGCTGCACATTGTCTGTCCGCCATGTTGCCCGCTGCTGCCCTGGGCACAGACCAGTTACAGGTGGCTTTGCAAACCCCTCTAGTACTGAGCGTGAATCAGGCTTTTATTAGTCTGCGCCAGGATCTGTGTTATGAACTCGGCATCCAGCCTGGGGATGATGAACAGAGTACCTCAAAGAAACTTGTGCAGGCTTTACAACAGAATCATCCGATCAATCTGGCCTATGTGTATAAATATTCAATTCACCATTACTGTTTAAAAGAATGGCTGGCACTGACTGATCCACAACTTGCCAAGAATATCCAGCTGATGACATCTCCACCGCCTTTCATGGTAAAAGGAATCTCGGAACAGGTATTTGATGGCTTTTGTGTGGGAGAACCTTGGAATATTCAGGCCAAACTTGAAGGCTATAGTTTTATCGTTGCAGCGAGCCAAAATGTCATTCCAAAAGTTGCCGACAAAGTCTTGGCCATGACCCAAGAATGGGCAGAACAGCATCCATTTACTGTAGAGGCAATGGTCAAGGCTGTACAAAAAGCGCAGGATGATTTAAAGCAGCGCAGCGATTTATCAGAAGTATGGGACATGCTAGTGGACTTTCAGATTATTCAGTTTGAATGTTCCGCCCAGCGGCATGTCTATGACTTTCACAAGATCAAGAATATTATCCGGAATTTTGTTGGGGAAAGTGCCGAACCGAAAGTCGATGATTTTATCTGGCTCCTGCAGCAGATGCAGAAATGGGAAAATCTTGATCTATCAGAAGATGATCAGCTACAGATTGCACAATCCTGTATTTATCAACAAGAATCTAGCACTGTTTAATACTTTGTATATTCCCATAAAAAAGACCCGGGAAAATTTCGGGTCTTTTTTATTTAACGTTTTATTTAGCTTAATGCTTGCTGTAAATCCAGTTGCATGAATTTTTGCAAGGACAATTTTCCAGCAATAATCTGATTGATGAATTGTGACATTTCATCATACAGAATCTCATAAAGCTGCGGCTCTAATGCCATATGTCTTAACTGAATCTGCAAATGCATCAAAAGTTCCTGCTGCTCGCATTCACCCTGCTCTAGGGCATAGACATAACCGAGCACTGCGCCTTTTAACACAGCATCAAATGGCAAGCTATATTTAAGCAAGGTGGCCAATGATCCCATAACACGCTCATTATGCTCAAGTTTCCTTAGAGGCTCACGACCTACACGTGCGCATGGATCCTGATAGGCATTGGCACAGGACTCACTAAAGCTTTGAGCCAGACGTTCAAGGTCTGAGGCATGTTTTGGAATCTGGTAGCAGAGACCATGCTTCACCTGAGCTAAGGCCTGATTCATAAATTTTCTGACTGTATGATCAGACATGGCAACACCAATAGTCTGATGTCCACGCAGACTGGCATACCAAGCCATCATCGCATGCACGCCATTCCATAAGCGGTTTTTAATCAGCTGGATATTGGCAATATCATCTACCAGAATCATCTGCCGCATTTTTGCCAGTAACGGACTGTTATTTTCCACATAAATCGGCATATCCGTTTCAGCGTTAAACAGAATCAGATCCATAGACTGCAGGATATGACTCGGCTGGAAATTACGGCGCAGGTCTTCAATATATAGCCCAGCCTGATGTTCCTGTTCTGTATTCAGTGCCGTAGCATCATCCAGATCAACTACGGACAGATCTTCATCCAGCTGATACTGCTTGAACATGTTGTATTTGATACGCAGCTGACGATACAGTTTCTGGTCTGACAGCTTGGACACCATACGGTTGACCACGGTGTCACAGAAATAATGCTGATCCATAATTTTCTGGGCGGTCTGTTCATCAGTAATCATTCGCAGACTATTCAGAATCTGCTGCATCACCTGTTGTTTAGCACCGATTTTATTCAGGATAATTAAAACTGTCAGTGGCTGATCCTGCTGCTCATAAGCCAGATAACGTGCGTATAAGCCCTGTGCAATGACCTCTGCTTCAGAAACCAGTGCTTCCTCAGGTACGCAGACTGCTACAAGACTGGATTCAATATACATGTTCTGCATCTGTTCCAGATCATGCGCATCAATTACGCTCATATTTTCAATACGCTGGTCAAAAGAATTCTGGCCATAGCGAATGCAGTAAGTGCCAAAAGCATTAACGCTAGATTGATAAAGCGGATTACGTGTCGAAGCAATAATTTTGCGCGGACGAGTGTATCCATCCCAGTGTGATAATACCTGAGCCAGATAACCGCCCCCAATTGCACCAAAACCGTGAATCCCGACAGTCAGCTGATTGAGTGTTTGCGGAAAAGCAGTCTCCAGTTCCGGCATGTCCAGAACCGGAACAAACTGGTTCAGTTCCGTCAAAAAATCTTCGACCGTTTCATAATAATACTGGGCTTGTGCCAGCATGGACTCGTTCGGTATTTTGATATCCTTGAACAGCACCGTCATACCACCTGCATCGTAGGCAGAACGCAAACCATTTTCAGAATCTTCAAACATCAGGCACTGGGTCGGGCTTAAATTGATTTTTTCGGCTGCACTGATAAAAATTTCCGGATGAGGTTTCCCCTGTCTAATCTCATCGCCACACACCAGTACATCAAAAAACTTATAGACATTGGCATTGATCAGATATTCTTCTGCGATCGCACGGCGACTTGAAGTCGCTACCGCCATTTTCAGGCCTGCCTTGCGTAGGCGTTCCAATACCTGCAATAACCCCTTTTTAATGGGAACACCGTGATGACGTACATGTTCCAGTTCCAGCACATCAGCACGCTGGCGAATCTCGGCATAGGGCACATCCTGTCCATAACGCTCTTTGGCTAGCTGCTCTGCACTACGGGCACTGAGGCCCAAACACTGAATTAAATAACTTTCAGAAAATTCGACACCAATCAGCTCACGTGAAGCTTGCTGCAAGGTTTGAAAGCGCAAGCGTTCCGTATCGAACATGGTTCCATCCATATCGAAAATAGCGCCATGTACGATTTGATTTTTAAACTCTAACATTGCTCCCCTTTTTATAATTCAATGAGTTAAGAAGTGAGCAATACCTTAAAGAAAAGCTGGGTCGAATTAAACCGATGTAAAGATATGAAATAGTTTTGATTATAAAACAACCAATAAAGACTAAAATTCTATGTTTTATGTTTGCATATGTAATCAAATTGTTAACTTAAGTAACTTATCATCCCTGTTTTTCGTTTTAAATTTTCTTTTGAAATATAAGAATATTTTAATATTTTGGCTGTTCCCACCCATAATGGCATTCATTTTGCTTATTCAGTATTACGTTTTATAAAATTTGTAATATTGAGGGGCAACACTATGAGTTACGTTGCACGTGAACTCAGTCAAAGAAATAAACTGCTACTTGGCTTGGGGTCTTTTTTAATACCAATTCTGATTTGGTGTGCGGTCAGCTATTTGCCATTTATCTGGCATCCACAGGTCGAGATTACCAATCCCGGTAGTGTGAGCTATTTACAGGTCAATAGTCGAATCGATAAAGACGTGTTTTTTTCCGCTGCCCAATCCGCAGTGGATCAGGGTCTGGCCCCACCTCAAGGCATCCTGGTCAATCCCATCTATTTGCCAGCACCGCATCAAGTGGCAATTGCATTGGTAACCGCGTTTACCACCCCTCCTGTTCAACCGAATGCACCCTGGTTTTATGAAAGCCTGTGGCACAGTATCAAGCTGGTCTTTACTGCATTCTTTATTTCTTGCCTGATTGGCATTCCACTCGGAATTTTATGTGGTTTTTCCAAGAAAATTTCCCTGTTAACAGAACCTTTTGTCGAGTTTTTCCGTTACTTGCCTGCTCCGGCTTTTGGTGCACTTGCCGTTGCAATATTGGGAATCAATGATGCACCTAAAATAGCCATTATTGTGATTGGAACCCTGTTCCAGATGATTCTGTTGATTGCTAATACTACTCGTCTGGTCGATCGCAGCCTGATTGAAGCCGGTTTCACCCTAGGCACCAATAAACTCAAAAGCCTGTTTCATGTGGTGATTCCAGCGGCTATGCCAGAAATTTACCGTAATCTGCGCGTGTTGCTGGGTTGGGCGTGGACGTACCTGATCGTAGCTGAACTGATCGGCAGCACCTCCGGAATTACCTGGTTCATTACCCAGCAAGCCCGCTATCAGAACTTTCCCAATGTCTTTGCAGCGATCCTGATTATCGGGGTGATTGGTCTGCTGTGTGATGTGATTTTAATGAAACTGGGACAACGCTTATTTAAATGGAAACCGGGAGCTAACTGATGCAAAACACTGAATTTAATACCCGCGAATACTTTGACAAAATTTATAGCCGTCCGGTGATTCTGGAAGCAAAGCAACTGACGCAAAAATTCAGTCATGGCAAAACTGAACGTACGGTTTTAAATACACTCAATTTGAAAATTCATAAGCGTGAATTCATCTGTGTGATTGGGCCTTCTGGTTGCGGCAAGTCAACCTTTAGCCGTGTCGTCGCCGGTCTGGATCCTTATAGCAGTGGTGAGATTCTGGTGGATGGCCAGCCGATTACCGGCCCAAGTCCGGAGCGTGGCATGGTGTTCCAGGGCTATACCCTGTTTCCATGGAAAACCGTCAAGGAAAATGTCATGTTTGGTCCGCGCATGAAAGGCCAAAGTAGTGCAGCGGCAGAAGCACAAGCACGTGAATGGATCAATATCATTGGTCTGGAAAAGTATGAAAACCAGTATCCGCATGAGCTGTCTGGCGGGATGAAACAGCGTGTCGCGATTGCCCGGGCTTTGGTCAATGAACCGAAGATCCTGTTGATGGATGAACCCTTTGGAGCACTCGATCCGCATACCCGGCAAAAAATGCAGCGTCATCTGATGGATCTTTGGCAAAATATCGACATCACCATCATTTTTGTGACTCACGATATGGATGAAGCCATTTTACTGGCCGACCGTATTGTGGCGCTGAAAGCCAATCCGGGTGAAATCAAGGAAATTATCGAAGTTGATCTACCTCGTCCACGCCATCCAGACGTCATGCTTAGTCCTGAATTTAAACAGTTAAGACAACGTGTCGATTATCTGGTGCATGCTGAAGAAGATGAACTGGATCCGGCACTGGCAGAACTGCCGGTCATTCCGCGTATGACCAAGGTCAGCAGCAATAAATAATCTTATCCAAAATGCCTTTGGGACGACCCGAAGGTTTTAATCGCTGTGTTGGACGACCAACATTAGAGGTGATTGCCATGCAAGCGCAATATGTACTCCCACTGGTTGATATTTCAAAATTACAAAGTCCGGATTTAGCCGATCGTATTGAGGTTGCTCATGCTCTGGATCATGCCTGTAAAGAAGTCGGATTTCTTTATCTGCAAGGTAGCCAGTTTAATTCTGATTACGCCAAAGCCCTGATTGAAATGGCCCAGTCCTATTTTTCTCAGGATCTGGACACCAAAATGCAGCACTATATTGGCAAATCAAAAAACCATAGTGGCTATGTGCCGATTGGCGAAGAACAGTTTGCCGGCAACAGTTATGATTTAAAAGAAGCCTATGATGTCAATTATGATTATCAGGGGGTAAGAAAAGACTGTCCTTTACTTGGGCCCACCTTATGGCCAGACCATCCGGATTTCAAGTCTATTGTCAGCCAATACTATAGTCATCTGCGTGAGATCAGCCGGCAGATTTTTTCTGCCTTTGCACTGGCGTTGGGCGTTCGTGAGGACTTTTTTGAAAGCAAAATTACTGATGCACCAAGTCAGCTACGCTTGATTCATTATCCTTATAATCCGGAAGTGAAAGACGCCGAAGGCATTGGTGCACATACCGATTACGAATGCTTTACCCTGCTGTTACCCACCGCACCCGGCTTACAGGTTTTGAATAAAGCAGGCGAATGGATCGACATTCCACTGATTGAAAACACACTGGTGATGAATATCGGTGACATGATGGAAATTCTGTCAAATGGTAAATATCTCGCCACCAAGCACCGCGTGAAAAAGGTCTCGGAAGAACGTTATTCGTTCCCGCTATTTTGCGCCTGCAATTATGACACCGTGATTGAACCGGTTATTCCCACTGAAAATTCCAAATATTCTGCCCTGATCGGGGGTGAGCATCTGTTTAATCAGACCGCCCAGACCTTTCAATATTTAAAACAGCGCGTTGCTAGCGGTGAACTGATCTTAAAAAATGCTGTACCACTTTCTTCTTTTGGACTTGAAGAACAGGCGGAGACAGCATCATGAATCTGTTTGAAGTGATTAAGACTTTAAAGCCCACTATCCCTCAGCCAGAGATTATTCCGGGCTTTTTATTCGGTGCTTTCCGGCGTAAAAGTATCAGTTTTTATAATGGCCTGACTGATGAAAATACCATTGTGTACTGGTTTCAGTCGCGCAGTTTTACCATTGATCTTCGTCTAAAAAGCCAGACGGGAACTGCTGTCCAGGAATGCCAAGGCTGGATTGGCAATACGCTTTGGGATAGCGCTAGCCAGCTATTGTCCTGGGAAGTGAAAGACTACGCCAATTACCAGAATCATGTGCAATGGCCGGAACCAGCCAGGTTGCATGCGATTGGCAACTGCATTCTGGAATTTTCTCCAAGTAATGTCTATGTGGAAGACTGGCGCCAGCAGGTACAGCACGGTTTATTTTTAGGGCTGCGGCTGCAATCTGCGATTGATGTTCAATCTGGTCAGACACTGGAAATGGATGGTGGTCTGATTATTTGTGGTGATCATATTGCTTATGCCCTGACGCGTTTGCCTGAAGTGCAAAGTGTAGTAGCTCAAATGGATTTGAAAGCAGTCGATCCGACCGTGTTTGCCTTGGTGGAAAGTTTTGAAGTTTCTATCGGGACTGATGGCCAAGCTAAAACTTACAGCACCCGCACAAGCGAAACAGGCAAAGCCTTTAAGCTGGAAAATTTTGAAGTTCTCAATGAAAGCAGTCTGGTTCAGCATGTCATTTTAGATGGTCGTCAAATTGACCTGATTTTTGAGCTGGATATATACCAGCCGGATTACCAATTTCAATATGCCACCCCCACGACTACACAAGCTGAAAGCTGGCTGAAGTCAGAACAGGATCACCTGATGCAGCATGCAGCACGGGTGTTATAGGGAGAAATATGTCTTTTTTATATCTTTCGATTGCCATTATTGCAGAAGTCATTGCAACTTCTGCATTGAAAGCTTCCAATGGTTTTAGCGTGCTTTGGCCTTCACTTGCCACCATTGCCGGTTATGCCGTTGCCCTGTTTTTCCTGTCACTGACCATGAAAACCATTCCGATGGGCATTGCCTATGCAATCTGGTCTGGTGCCGGCATTATCCTGATTTCAACGGTTGGTCTGTTGGTGTTTAAACAGCAACTGGATCTTCCGGCGCTGATCGGGCTGGCGTTTATGATCATTGGCATTATTTTTATCAATGTCTTTTCCAAAAGTACGCAGCTTTAATTTTTTAATATTCATCTGATAGTAAAAATCCCCAGACCGGGGATTTTTTATGCAAGAGATCAGGCTTTATTGCAGCTCTTGTACCAGCGTTGGAACAATCACGCCATCCACGTTCATTTCAGTCGTATAAATGCCGTTAGCCACATTGAACTTGTTCACATGGTAGCTGGAACCATAGATCGAGTCGAAGCCATCACCCTTGGTAAAGACTTTCTTATTGGCGGCCAGATCCAGCAAATGCGTGCCATCAATGAACTGCATATAGGTTTTCGCATCGACACCGACACGTTTGGACATGATCTGCGCAGCGTCTTCTCGAGTCGCCGGGTCATTGATGTATTTGACGGTTTTATCCCAAACCTGAATCACCTTTTTCCATTGCTCTTTATTGGCTTCCAGATGGGCGGGATTCACGGTCAAGGTATCGTAGATTAATCCCGGCTTGTCTTTAGAGGTGAAAATGATTTTTGAACCGGCCACTGCAGATAGAGCCTGATTCGCCACTGGCTGCCATACCGCAATCGCATCAATATCGGGAGTGGCAAAAACCTGTGGCAATTCATTGGTCATGGTATTGACCAGTTTGACCTCATTCATGCCAATTTTGGCATCCTCTAGTGCAGTGGACAGTAACAAGTGATCGACCAGGCCTTTTTCAGTCGCAACTGTTTTACCGCGCAGATCCTGAATTGAGTTAATGCCATTCTTGGCAATAATTACGTCATTTCCAGCTGAATAATCAGTCGCCATGATCATCACACCCTTGGTACCGCCAGAGCCAGTGACCAGATTATCACCATTGGTGACCAGTACAGCATCCAGCTGATTCGCTGCGAATGCAGAGAGTGAAGCAGAATAGTCAAACCATTTAAAATCGGCATTAACTCCGGCATCTTTCAGCCAGCCTTTTTCAATCGCCACCTGCCAGGCCACAAATCCCGGCCAGTCACTATAACCAATCCGGATGGGCTGAGTCGTCACACGTCCTTCTGCCTTGGCACTTGGTTCAGGTACTTTAGCGGTATTGTCACAGCCACTAAAAAGGATTGCAGACAGTACGGAAACGGACATCAGTGCTTTTTTGATCATTTTGCGACTTCCCCTATGCATTCACATTTAAATTTGGTATTTGAAAGTTGTTTAGATTTCATAAATTCGCGCCAGCCACCGAAATGACTGATATCTGTTGCATCTTCAAGTGCATAGCCTTCACAGATAAAGCCTTTGACCCAAGTACCATCGATCAGCTGAACATTACCGATCCCCAAAGGTGCTGGCACTTCTGCAACAATGTCCCCGAACAGTGCACGCGGAATGTCCCAGACTTCGACTTCAATTGAACAACCTTTCACGCTGTATTGCAGGCCGGGTTTTGGCGGTGTGGTATTTTTTAAAGCATAGAGTTTGTAATGCGAAGCAGTCCGGGTCTGCTTGATCAGGGTGCCACCACGTGTGGTCAGCTGAAAATTCAGCGGCATTCCGGTCAGATGTGCTCCGACGACAGCCAGTTTGACGCTGTGACCCGATGAGATTTCAGTTGTTTTTTCATAGCTAAGTTCAGAGGTGCCCTGTTTTACCTGGCTCGCCTGCTGCCATTTTTGCCCGAATTTGGCCAGTGCTTCATCCATCCAGGCTGACGCAATAAAGGTCACGCCCGTTGGCAAACCATCAGCACGAATGCTATTTGGTAGCGCCAAAGCTGACAGATCGGCAAAATTGACAAAATTGGTATAAGCGCCCATGTGGCTGTTTTTGACCAGAGGATCGGCTTCTACTTCTGCAATGCGATAAATAGTGGGTGCAGTAGGCACCATCAAGGCATCATAATCTGCCAGTGTATTTTGAATAATACGGCTCAGGCGGGCGCGTTCATATTCATCTTGCATGGCATCGACCGCATTGAACCGGTCTGCCTGCGCAATAATCTGGCCAATTACCGGATGGGTCTGCTCGCGTTGCACCATTTTTTCTACGGCACTGGTACGTTCAGCCACCCAAGAGCGATTGTAAAGTGCAGTCGCCAGTTGCTGAAATGGAGCAAAATCAATCGGCTCAACCGTATAGCCCAAGCTTTGTACACGTGCGATCGCCAGATTAAACGCTTTTTCAGTTTCAGCATCGCCATAAAATTCCAGTGTATCCGGAATGGCAATTTTCCCTTTTGAAAATTGGCTCGGTACATTTTGAGGATGTACTCGGGAATAATCATCACTGGCATCATAGCCTTGCATGACTTGCGCCACCTGCCAGGCATCATCCACCGTTAAGGCAAAAATCGAAATCACATCGATGGTGCGACAAGCCGGAATCAGGCCTGTAGTCGAGAACCAGCCTTTGGTCGGTTTGAGTCCGACAATGTTATTGTGCCCTGCCGGCACACGTCCTGAACCTGCAGTATCTGTACCCAGTGAAAATGGTACTAATCCATTGGCTACCACCACGCTGGAACCTGAGCTTGAACCGCCACTGATATATTCAGGATTAAAGCTGTTTTTCACCGCGCCGTATGGGGAGCGCACACCGACCAGACCCGTCGCAAACTGGTCCAGATTGGTTTTACCCACGACAATCGCGCCGGCAGCTTTTAATTTGGCTACTGCTGTAGCATCGGAAGTCGCCAGATAAGCTGCCTCTTTACATGCGGCTGTGGTATAGAACCCTGCAACATCAATATTGTCCTTGACTGCAAATGGCACCCCATAAAGTGGCAAGCTTGCAATATCTGCACCAGTCAATGCATCAATTTGTGCCTGTAATTGTGCTGCTGTCGCAATTGAAATCCAGGCATGATCGTCATTCTTAAACTCGGCAACATACTCAATCAGGTCACTAAGCTGGATATTGTTATTCTGGTAAGCGTGTTGCCAGTCCTGTACAGTCCATAAGTTGTGCACAGCTGTTCTCCTTAAGTGTGTTCGGTATTTTGTGGAATGGGCGGCATGACAGCATCCATCAGTTCGAGATGCCCTTTAATCACGCCTTTCAGTGCAATAAATTGTTCGCTAATTTCTTTCAGATCACTGCTCGCGCCCTGCATCAGCATGACTTGCAGGATTTTTTCATCATCCAGCTGGATATGAAGCGAATTGATCACTTGTGCCAGATACTGCTGTTGCAGATCGACCAGCTGACTGCGCAGCGGTTTCAGACTGACGTCATAGAGCAAGGTGAGTGTGCCAACCATGACTTCATCGCGAATCACCAGATCATCAATCAGGTGACGGTTAATCATGTCGACAATGGCCTGCGAACGGCTTTCATAGTGCTGCTCGACAATTTTTTGATCCATCGCATGCAGCGTGGTTTCTGGCACGGTGATACTGATCCGTGCCAATTTTTGTTTAGGCACGATGTTGATCCTTGGGTTGATATTGGGAAGACTGTTTAATGTGAAAGCCTGCGCGTACGCTGAGCAGCTCAACCAGAAAGTGAAGCCATGGATGCATTTTTTTATTTGATGTCGGATTGTTCATGTGCATCTCCTAGGGATATTACAAAACCAGAATTTCGTATTACTTAGGAAAATGCAGAAAGCGTGCCAGTTTGTGCTTAATGGGAGGTGATAAATAAAATTGGGTAAAAAGGCGAAAAAAAGCCCCATAACAGTGAGATGGGGCTTGTTCTAAAGCAAAAGTAAGTTTTGTATTTCACCGGTTTATTCCATTTTGATGATCATGCCCTTGCTATTCTTTTTATACATGAATGGTTAACCGATGTTTGTGATTATGAGTGATCAAGTGTATTGCTCTCCTCTATTTATGTTGTATATAAATAAATGCATTAAGCGTGCCACAATATACAAATAGAATAAATTTAAGCAGAATGCGTGGGAAATTAATTACATACGCAAAAAGAGGAAAAACAAGAATGATTTATTTTTTAATTATGCCTAAAAAATAGGCCATTTTGCACCATTGAGGTTCGTGTGTGCATCAAAGTGCGGCTGAAAGATATTTTAGCAATGGCAAGCACTTCCAGAAAAAATTTTCACATCTTTTTATAAATGGTATCTCTACGGTCTACGTCTAGCACTAATAACACAATTTTGGCATCAATCACTTGATAGGCCAAGCGATAGCCTGCCGATCTAAGTTTGACTTTATATAAGTCAACTGAGCCACTCAGTTTGTTTTTCGGGATTTTGGGATTGTCTAAAATCGTTTCGAGCTAATGAATATAATGATTCTAAGAATAAATCGTATTTTCAATCTAGTTCAGTAAATTTATTTGCAAGCTCATATAGTTTACTTTCAATTAATTTAGCTACACCTAAGTATAAAAGAATAATACTAAAACAAGATGATAAAATTAAGGCATCTAGATCACCCTTAAAATATTTATGCGATAAGAAAAGTATAATCATAGCAACCAAAGAGCATAAAAAATATGAAACCTTTGATGATTCGGATACAGTTAGTATAGGAGAATTTAGATTCTCATATTTTTTTATTTTTTTACCTGCTTCTAATTTTATGACTATCTTATTATCAATAAAAACCAAATAATCCCTGCAAATAAAATACAAAATAAAAGCCTCCTTAATATTACTTTTTCCAAAAACGTAATTTACAAAATCCTCATTTACATCCATAGTTTTTAAGGCTAAATCTTTATCTATTATTTTTAAATTAAAATTTTCCTCATCCAAGTTATAAAAACCACTTATTTTATGAGAAAATAAAAAAATCCAAAATTTATTATTATCAACTAAAATATAAATAAAAGAGGAGATCACTAAAAAATACAAAGATATTTTCATTGATTCAAGCGTAAACATAATTATCCAGCCTTATTAAACTTTAGTTTATTATCTTCTGATTTTTTATCTTCTATGTTATCTGATATCTTATTATGACTATTAATCACTGAAACTGCTTTTACCAATTCAACACTAGTCTTTAATTGCTCTTGCACAGCATCCCCCATCTTTTGATAGCCCGTAGAGTCTAATTCCTTACCAAAATATTTTAGAGCCAATTGCTCTTTAATTTCATTTGTTTTTTGTGGGTCAAGACTGGCAACATATTGTGGAAAAGCTAAGAGTTCTAAATGTGTTTGTTCTGCTTGATCAGCAAGCCGACGATAGTGCGATGCTAGTTTAAGATAATATGTAACTAAAATACCAAAAAAAATGAAAACCATGATCTTTAGTGTTAAAAATACTTGGAAATCGATTTTTTCAAAAATAAAAGATGCAATTAAAATTAATGATATAAATAAACTTAAATATAAAGTTTGAATAAACTTTTTTTCATTCGATCTTGCTCGAATATTGTTTTTTTTGTACGCATTTAAATATACATTCTCGGTTTTTATCTGCTGTATTTTTTCCCAACCTTCTTGAATTTCGCTAAAATATTTACTAAATTTCAGTATGTAATCTTCTCTAATTTGCTCAGCTTCACTCATAAATTCAACAAAAGCATTTCTCATACCAATTTTTTGTTCTGCTATTTCTTGAGTCAGTATACTATTTTCATTTTGATGGGAATTTAAAATTTCATCTAATTTCTTCTTATTTAAAGATAAATGTTGATCATTTTTTATATTAAATTCTTTTAATGTGTTATCTAAATTTTTAGATAATTCATTTAATTTATTATAATTTAACTCTGTTAGCTCATTTATTTTATTTTTAAAAACAAACAACTCATTTTCATATCTTTTCTCTATTGTTTTTTTAATATCTTCGATTTCAATAAAAACTTTCTTATTATTACTTTGGATTCCAAGTGTAGATCGATAGTAAGAATTAAAACTTTTTCTAAGATATTTAACTTTTCTAAGAATATTATTTGATAAAGTAACTTTCTCAATCTCATCTAAAACTTTAAAATTTTTATAATCCCTTTCAATATAATTAATCTTTTCACTTAAATCATGACAATAACCTATAGATTTATCTATATCAAAATCAACTATTTCATTTCTTTTTTTATTAAAAAATATTTCAATTTCATTAATAATTTTATGAATATCCTTTATAAAAAGAATAAATTCTTTATTTAGATTATTATAATTTTCAAATAATAATGAATTTTCACTATTTATATAATTATTAGATTCTAATAAATGAATAAATCTATTGATTTGATTTTCAATATTTAAAAGCTGTTCAATCACAATGGTGGCACATATTTTTCTTAATTTTTACATTTTCTCACATAGTTTATACATAAGTCACTACTAAAAAACAAAAAACCGTCCTCACGGACGGTCTTTTTTATTCATTTTGCATCAAGCCACTGGCGCCAAAGTAAACAACAACCTGCCCCGTTCTGACCGTTTGCCCTTTTTCAATGGTAATCACATACGCTCAGGTACGAGAGGTTATACATTAAACCCAATATGCTTACCTGTTGGTAGTTCTACATCTATACGTAACTTTCCACCCATCGCTTCAACATATTTTTTCATAGTTGAAATTTTTAAATCATTACCACGATTTTCAATTGCAGATAAAGATGGTTGTTTAATGCCTAGAGTTTCAGCCAGTTCTTTTTGGGAAATCTCAAGCTCTTCACGAATCATATGTAAATGTTGCTCAAGCAATAGCTCTTCTGCCATTTTTTGAATACGTGCTTGGCTCTCGGTTGAACGACTTGCCAAAAGTTCTTGTAATGTTTTAGCCATATCAAGAATCTCCTAAACTCTTTAAATGCAAAGTATATTGCTCATCGGCAATCGTGAGTATTTCTGTATAGAAACGCTTTTTACCGCTTTTATCACCAATACATAAAACAATCGCTTGTCGAAGTGGATCAAAAGCAAAGAATGCCCGAATCGGTTTACCACGGTGTTGCACACGTAGCTCTTTCATATTGGTATATTTAGAATCATATACCGTATCCACTAAGGGCCTACCTAAACTTGGGCCTTGTGATTGCAACACAACCAAAGCAGCTAACACTTTTTCTTGTGTCGATTCATCTTGCTGTTCAAGCCATTGGTTAAATACATCGGTGGTAATAACCGTCCACATATCCCAAACTTTTCATATAGACTATAAGCTATATCATAATAGACTGTAATCTATATTGCAAATGAAAAACCGCCCTTAGGGACGGTCTTTTTGCTTTAAATTTCCCCTAACCCGGAGCTATATATAGCGCAAGAATAAAGAGGGGAAATTCCCTCCTTTGCAAAAGGAGGGTTATGGAGGATTCTTTAAGCCACTGGCGCTAATGTAAACAACACCTGCCCCGTTTTCACCGTCTGCCCTTTTTCAATGGTAATCGCATCGACACGCATACGCTCAGGCGCAATAATTGGAATCTCAATCTTCATCGCTTCAATCACCGCAAGTGTTGCACCTTCTTCCACAATATCCCCCGACTGACATTCAATTTTCCAAATTGAACCCGGCATATGCGATTCCACCGCACAGCCACCTTCAGGCACTTCTACACCTTCACCATCATCCACCGCATCTAGACTTTCAGACACATATTCTGCAAGGCCAGCTTCATGCCAACGCTTACGCTCAGCATCAAAGTTAGCTTGTTGCACCGCTTTAAATGCCGAAATAGATTCTTGGTTTTCAGTTAAGAAGTCGTTGTATTCTTTTAGATTCAATACACCATCTTCAATGCGTAATTTTAAACGCCCTGCTTTAAAGTCCTCACGCATTTGCATGAGTTCCGCTTCAGACACTTCATAAAACTTAATCTGGTCAAAGAAGCGCAGTAACCACGGCATACTTTGTTCAAAGTCTGGGTTTTTACGGTAGCGTGACCACATTTGCGAGGTACGACCGACAAACTGATAACCGCCCGGACCTTCCATACCGTATACGCACATATACGCACCGCCAATACCGACAGCATTTTCAGGTGTCCACGTACGCGCAGGGTTATATTTGGTGGTGACTAAACGCTGACGCGGATCAAGTGGCGTTGCCACAGGCGCACCCAAATACACATCGCCCAAGCCCATGACCAAATAACTCGCGTTATAAACCACGTCTTTCACGGCTTGTTTGTCTTTTAAACCATTAATACGACGGATAAATTCGATATTGTCCGGACACCACGGTGCATCAGGGCGCACGGTTTGCATATAACGTTCGGTTGCAAGTTGGGTCTGTGAATCTTCCCACGCAAGCGGTAAATACACAGTACGTGATGGCACTTGCATCTCGGTGACATCAGGCAGTTGCTCTTCAGCGACTTGAAGCATACGCAGTAACTCAATCTGATCGAGCTGAGTCGAATCAAAATGAATTTGTAGCGAACGAATACCCGGTGTCAGGTCAATAATGCCTTGAATGTGTTGATCTTTCACCCATTGCATCAGTGCATGAATACGGAAACGCAAGTTTAAATCTAAAACCAGTTCGCCATATTCCACCAACATATAGTTGTTTCCGGCAGGACGATACACCACATCAGGCGTGCCATTTTGACCTTTTAAGGTATCTAAAATGGCAGATTTCAACGTGCTGATTTCAGGATAGAACGATTCATCAAAAGTGACAGCTTGCGTATCTTGAGCATTTAATTGCGCATGATATTTTTCATTCAGCAATTTCGCTTGATGGTAACTCACAGGCACAAATTTGACTTTATCGCCTGCTTTGAGTTGACCGAGTTTCCACAGCTCAGAATTGATCACTACCGCAGGACACACGAAACCACCGAGGCTTGGACCATCTGGACCGAGAATAATTGGCATATCCCCAGTGAAATCAATCGCACCAATTGCGTATGCATTGTCATGAATATTGGATGGATGTAGACCCGCTTCACCACCGTCCTGACGTGCCCATTCAGGTTTAGGCCCAATCAGACGAATACCGGTACGGCTTGAGTTAAAGTGAATTTCAAATTCGTTAGCAAAGAAGGTATCAATGTCGTTTTTGGTAAAGAAATCAGGCGCACCGTGTGGACCATACATCACCGCAATTTCCCAAGTATTTGAGAATGTCGGGATTTGATCTTCGCTTAATGCTTTGACTTCATCTGACGTAAACGCTGTGATTGGAAGCATATCGCCAATCAATAAGTTACGCCCTGCATGACCGCCAAATTGACCAAGCGTAAAGGTCGCTTGTGAGCCTAGATACTCAGGCACATTCAGACCGCCTTTGATGCCGATATAGGTACGGCAACCTGTGGCGATCTTGCCACATTTCAGCACCTGACCCTTGCGCACATTCACAGTCTGCCACATCGGGACAGACACACCATCCAAAGTCGATGGCATATCACCACCTGCGAGCACAATTTGGCTATCGCAGTGGAATTTTAAACTTGGTCCTTGCAAGGTACATTCGAGACCTGCGGTATTCGGTGCATTGCCTAACAATTGGTTCGCGACATTTAAAGACAGTGGATCAATCGCACCCGATGGCGGTACGCCCACATCCCAATAGCCCAAACGACCTGTGACATCTTGCACGGCAGTTTGAATGCCCGCTTGTAAGACTTCAATTTTTTGGGTTTTCCATTCAAAGGTATTTAAAAAGCGCGTGGTCTGTGTACCGGCTTTAAATACATCGCAGTCGATAATGTTTTGTAGATATTCAAGGTTGGTTTCAATGCCTGCCACTTGGGTTTTAGCCAGTGTATCGGTCATGGCTTGAATCGCAGACTCACGATCATCCGCAGTCACAATGATTTTGGCAATCATCGGATCATAGAAAGATGAAACGTTTGAACCGGTCTCTACCCAAGTTTCATTACGGGCATTGGCATCAAAATCAACATGCGTCAGCAAACCTGCACTTGGTTGGAAATTTTTGATTGGATCTTCGGCATAGAGACGTACTTGGATCGAATGACCTTTAGATTCAAGTTTTGATGTTGGGGCAACCCAATCACCACTGCCTAAAGTCACCATCCATTCAACCAAGTCCACACCAAAGACTTGCTCAGTGACGCCATGTTCGACTTGTAGACGAGTATTTACTTCCAAGAAATAAAATTCTTGCGTGTCGGTATCCATCACAAATTCAACTGTACCTGCGGAGCGGTAATTCACCGATTGCATCAATTGAATCGCGACATTTTGAATATAGGCACGTTGCGTATCGTTTAAGTGTGGTGCAGGTGTTTCCTCAATCACTTTTTGGTTACGACGTTGCACCGAACAATCACGTTCACCTAAAGCTAAGACTAAACCATTGCCATCACCAAAAATTTGCACTTCAATATGACGGGCATTTTGCACAAATTTTTCGAGGTACAAACCTGCATCTTTAAAGTTGACTTGTGCTAAATAAGACACGGTTGCATAAGCATCTTTCAGCTCTTCCGCATTCCAGACCAAGCGCATGCCGATGCCACCACCACCTGCTGTACTTTTCAGCATCACAGGATAGCCAATACGCTCCGCTTCAAGCAATGCTTCTGCTTCATCAGCCAATAACTGACTACCCGGAAGTAATGGTACATTGGCTTGAATCGCAAGTTCACGCGCCGTGTGTTTTAAACCAAAGGCTTTCATTTGCTCAGCATTTGGCCCCAGGAACACAATGCCTTCTGCTTCACACAAATTACAGAATTCCGCATTTTCAGACAGGAAGCCATAACCCGGATGAATAGCTTCTGCCCCAGTTTGTTTGGCAACTTCTAGGATTTTATCGACATTGAGATAGCTTTGGCTTGCAGGTGCATCACCAATCAACACTGCTTCATCGGCTAAAGTCACATGCAATGAATCACGGTCGGCTTCTGAGTAGACCGCAACAGATTGAATGCCGAGTTTTTTAAGGGTACGAATGACACGACACGCAATTGCACCACGGTTGGCGATGAGTACTTTATTAAACATGGCTTACTCCTCGCCTTCGCGGACAATCAGTTGAATTTTAGTTGGGTTATAGGCATTGCATGGGTTATTCAATTGTGGGCAGTTCGAGATCAGCACAATTAAATCCATCTCGGCTTTGATTTCCACATATTTACCCGGTGCAGAAATACCATCATCAAACTTTAAGTGACCGTCCGAAGTTACAGGCACATTCATAAAGAAGTTAATGTTTGGACCGATATGGCGCACATTCAGACCATGCTTTTTCGCAATCGGATGTTGCGACAATGCGATCATGAAATTATTACGGCAACTGTGCATTGGGTATTTGTCGTGGGCATAACGCACCGTGTTACTTTCACATGAACAGGCACCGCCTAAAGTGTCATGGCGACCGCAGTTATCATCGTTGATGGTCGCGATTTTATTGCCAAAGTTTGTGTATAACGTTGTGCCTTTCTCTAAATATATTTGACGATTCATCGCCAAAGTATCGGTTGCGCTATAACGCTCTTCAGGGTTATGTGCAGAGATAAATAAGGTATCTACCGCTTGGTTGCCTTCTAGATCCACGATACGGAAATACTGGCCTTTTTTGACTTCGCACATCCACGCTTCACCGGCAGGACAAACTTCGCTGAGTACTGATTTTTCTAGGTTTACTAATGCAGTCATGATTATTCCCCTTAAGCAGTTAAAGCGTAGTAGCGGTTATTATTTTGGAACGCACGCTGATTTTGCGGGCATGAATCACGGCAGACATCGGTGTCGCCTAAAGGAAGTGCTTTAAACAGTGAGAGTTGAATATCAGCGGGTACATATTCAGATGAGTTATCTAAGGCATGCGGTGCGCTAGATAAAAACACCAAACAATCCATTTCAAAGCGCAGTTCAATCACTTGATCGGTATTGTCAGACTTCACATAAGACAAGTTGCCGTTGTCATCCGGTTGAACTTTTGAGAAGAGGTTTAAAGTATTGCTTAAGTCCGTAGCCGATAAACCAAACTTGGTCATCTCTAAAAGCAGACTGTCTTTGCCATTGCGGTACATATCGTTACGGGCATCCTGGAAGGTCTTCGTGCCAAACTGTGCTTCAATTTGCGGTGCGGTACTTGGTGCACAAAAAGCATCATTCCAACCGTGGTCATCTTTGACAATTGACACCATCGCACGACCCAAATCTGACGCCAAAATGTGCCCTGTACTTAAAAATGCGCTGTGTTGACCTTTAAGGCTGTCTGGCATGTTATAGGCTTCAAGCTTGTCTTCACTATTCACACAAAACAGTGAAACATTGGTATTTGCGCCCAAGGATTTGAGTTGTAAAACTGCGCCACGTTGAATGCGCGCTGACCAGTGATGGCCACCCGGTAAAAGTTCAGTCCAAAGTGCGGAATCTTCGTGATAAGTAGTTGTGCTCATAACAGCCTCTGCATCTAACTTGTACGGTTTACCTCCCGGGCTTTTATCCCTCCGTGTAGCTTTGGTTTTAACAAACCTAGCCGTGAACTCTCGGTCGCAGACGCAGTCTTAAAAAAATAACTGCCGGAACCCTAGATCACTTTGTCTATGACAGAGTTAATGCAAAGGCTGTGCCAAATCAGTAATACTATTTTCCCGTTTGGTAATACTTTTTTGAGCTGGAACTGATCAATTTAGGTGCAAGGCTCTGAAAAAGGCATCAAGATGTACCAAAATAAAAAATTCCCGGCTTGAACCAGGAATTTTAAAATCTAGAGATGAAGATTAAATCAAGCCTTCCATGTTGCAAGCTTATTTACTTAAAATCTCATGCAGCATATTACGTAGCCATTGATGGCTGGTTTTATGATGACAAGACATATGCCAATACTGCTTTACAGAATAGGTCGGGAAAGCAATCGGTGCCTCAAAAATCTTAAGATTGCCACGTGATAATAAAACTTCACTCAAATAATAAGGCACGGTCGCAATCGCATCGGTTTCCTGTACCACCAGTCCTACCCCCAGATAACTTGGCAGACGCATTAGAATGTCACGCTTGAGTTCCAGATTCAGCAATTCATTTTCAATATGGTAATGCCCCATCCCGGCATCAATATCAATATGTGTTTCACGTAAATACTCTTCGGTCGTGATGCTGTCACCGGTCAGGCGCGGATGGTCTTTCGCCGCGATCACTACATAATATTGCTCAAACAGTTTCTGCTGATAAAAGCCATTCTCCAGATTTGGCAAGAAGCCTAAAGCCAGATCAATCTCACCATTGGCCATCTGATAACTGGTTTCCGAGGTAATCGGACGCACATTCAGACGGATATGGGATGCATGCTGCTTCAGATACTGGGAAATTTTTGGCAATAACACCAGATGGGATACATCGGTCATCGCCAGTGTAAAGCGCTGCTGTGAAGTGACCTGATCAAAATTGATCGTAAAATTATTGATTGCTTCAACTTTGCTCAGTGCTTCGCTGACCAAGGGAAAGAGCTGTTTGGACAGATCCGTAGGTAGCATCTCATTACCAATACGTAAAAATAAAGGATCACCATAATGCTGGCGAATTTTATTCAGCAGATTGCTCACCGCTGGCTGGCTCATATCTAAATGATCGGCTGCCTGAGATACGTTTTTAAATTTATAGACATAATAAAAAATACTGAGCAATTTACAGTCAAGTTCAAACACAGAAATACATTTCCTTTAACTTTCTCATCATTCGGACAGGTCTTTCATCCGCATAAGTTCATTTATGGTCAGATTAAAATATAACACTTCGCAACTATTTTCAGGATTAAACTCGCTGTAATTTTCCGTAAATAAATACTTTTGCCAGATGAATAAATCCATTAAAAAGTACCTTAGCGTAAAATTTCCAGCCCGGTTTGCTCAGGTCAGTTAAACATTTAAATCGTATGCGATATACTCAGTCCCACTGAATAACTGGTAAAAATACAGAGAAATCTTATATGTTTCAGGATAAAAAGCTGGTCTGTTTTGATCTAGATGGTACGTTGATTGATTCTGTAGGCATCTGGAATCAGGTCGATGCAGCCCTGATCGATGAGCTCTCCAATAGAAAAGTCGATTTACATGAGATTCAGCAACAGCGCGATCTTCAGCTTACCGCCTTGAGACATATGCCAGATCCTTATCTGGAATATTGTGGATTTTTAAAAGAACAATACGGTTTTGAACCAGCTAAAGAAGAAGTAAAAAATCGTCGTTATACAATTTCCCGACATTTTCTGGATCATATCGTCGAGTTAAAACCTCAGGCAGACCTCCTGATTCAGGCTTTAAAACAGCAACAGATATCACTGGCTTTGACCACCACCACCAGTTTATTCAATGTACAGCGCTATCAGGATAAAAATCGAAATATTAATTCTAAAATCAGCTTTGATGAGGACTTTTCCTTGATTCTCACCCGTGAAAATGTCCAGAACATTAAACCTCATCCCGAAGTTTATCTGAATGTTTTGCAAGCCTTTAACCTTCGACCAGAGGAATGTCTAATTATTGAAGACTCTTTAGTCGGTGTAGAAGCAGCAAATCATGCGGGCATCGAGGTAGTGGGAATTTATGACCAGCACTCCGCTCATGAAATAGATTTGATCAAAGCCAAAGCAAATTATTATGTCGAAAATTTTGCTGAATTATTAAGTTCATTCAATAACAACATCCACTAAAAAAGATGCCATGAAGCATCCTTGTTCATGACATCTTGAATACTATTTGTGGCTTAAAAATCTTGCTGACTATTTGGCTTTTTTATAGATTGAGCCTGAACCAACCAGATTTCCGGTTTTCTCATCGATTGCAAAATCGACCATACCTGCACCTGCGTTCAACTGAAGCATGCCATTTTCGTTCACTGCAGCGGGCATTGGATTCTTTTTCTCGGTTTTACCGGTTTCCTTATCTTTGATCGTATTAGTAATCAGATAATTTTCACCATTTTTTGAAATAACTAGAATATTTTCAAGTTTTGGATTTTCCACGGTGTTTTTCCAGTTGCCCTGATAATCTGGTGCGGGTGCTTCAGTGGTGTTACAAGCAGTTAAAAGTACTAATAATGGAATTGCTGAAAAATATTTAAGATATTGCAAAATTGAGACCTTAGATGATAGAACGCGGCCATTATAAAAAGAAGGGACTGTGCCTAAACCATCAACTTGTAGGTGAAGTGTTTCGACCGTAATGAGTTTGTCTAACCTTCGTCATTTTTTTGAAAATGATCTTCATATTCCATTCATGAACTGGGGTGATAAAAAAATCCTCAATAAACCATCCAAATCTATTGAGGAGTACCAAACTGGATAACTGAGAAACTTGAAATAATTAACTCACCAGCTTCGCCTTAAAGTAACTGAACACTGATTTTACTGCGTGAGTTTTTCCGGTAATTTGCTGATTCCATTCATTTGGCAAAGAACATTTTGCCAGTCTTACCCATACGGTAGAAAACTGTTTCATAAAGCTGGCTTCGTTGTAGTGAATACCATATTCTGCACAGAGTGCTTTGACCTTTGGAGCAACCTCAACATAACGGTTGGCCGGCATATCCGGGAACAGATGATGCTCAATCTGATGGCTCAAATTACCACTCAGTATATGCAACCATTGGGTACCGCTAAAATTGCTCGAACCACGAATCTGACGGACATACCATTCTGCACGGGTTTCCTTATCGGTATTGTCCATTTCAAAGGTTTCGGCATCTTCAGTGAAATGTCCGTTAAAAATAACAGCAGAAGCCCACAGGCTACGGATCACATTGGCAACGGCATTACCGGTAAATACTGGAATGGCATTTGGGCCAGCAATCAGCGGGAAAAATACATAATCTTTTAACACCTGACGGCGCATTTTTTTGCGTAAAGGAGCTGCTTCTTCCCAGACTTCTTTCCAGGTCTTGGTTTTATAGGCAATCACGTCTTCCAGATGCAGGCGCTGCAAGCCAACATACCATTCGAAAAACACCATTAACTGAATGCCCAATGGAATATTGAACAGGAAACGTGGTTCCCATTTTTGGGATTCACTGACTCGAATTAGCCCATAACCCACATCATGATCCATCCCCACAATATTGGTATAGGTATGATGAATATAGTTATGCGTATATTTCCAGTCATCGCCGGTTGAAATCGTATCCCAGTCATACGTCACACCATTCAGACTCGGATCATTCATCCAGTCAAACTGGCCATGCATGACATTGTGGCCGAGTTCCATATTTTCCACGATTTTGGAAAGACCGAGCAGACCTGTCCCAGCCAGCCATACCGGTGGTAACCAGCCAGCAAACATCAGCATGCCACGTGAGGCAATTTCACTATAGCGGACAAAGTTACGGATTTTATAAATATATTCGGCGTCTTTTTCCCCCAGATCATCCATGACCTCGCGGCGGATTGCATCGACTTTGGCACCAAATTCCTCAATCTGTTCAGGACTGAGAAATTGGCTTTTGCTATGTCGTTTAAAATCAATTTGCATATTCATGGGAGCACCTTCTTATAGTTTAATTAATGGCTTATCAATAGGTTATAGATTAATCACCACAGGACTCACTGCCTGGGAAATGCACAGTTTGATCTGGGTATTGTTGCCATGATCAACTTCACCGGTCAGGACGTTGCGTACCGAACCACTGACTTTGGTACAGGAACAGGTGTTGCAGATTCCCATCCGGCAGCCATATGCAGGACGCAGGCCTGATTTTTCAGCACTTTCCAGTAAAGTGGCCTGGGCCTGAAACTCTTGCTGCGATCTTAAAAACTGTACCGGCTGCGCCTTAATTTTCTCATCGACTGCAATCTGGAAATATTCTGAATGAAAATTGGCTTTCAAATCCAGTTTATCGATGATTCTCAGTGCAGCTTTCATCATCCCGGCAGAGCCACAGGCATAAATTTTTCGCTCTGCCAAATCTGGCACTAGCTTTTGTAATAAGCCTTGGGTTAGATGCTGCTGGTGTTCCAGCGTATTGAAATGGTGATATTTCAAGTTTTGATGCATTAAAGCCAAGGTTTTCAACTCCGCATGAAAAGCATCATCTCGAGTGAAATAAACTAGGTCAATCTGTTCCAGAGAATGAATGACCGCTTTTTGTAGCAAGGAATAAATTGCGGTAATACCACTGCCTGAAACCAGAAATAAAATCGGCTGGGTGGATTTTTGCAATGTGAACTCGCCTTGGGGCTGAGATATTTCGACCACCGCACCAATTTGCATCAGGCTTAAGGCACGTGAAACTTTCCCCTGCTGTTTTACTGCAATAATCAGATCGCCATTTTTTAATACCGTCACTACTGAATAATGTCGCTGATGACGTACACCATCGAGCCTGATGGTCACTGCAATATTCTGGCCGGCCTGAAATGACTTGATGTTAAAATTATGATTCGGACGTAAATGAATCTTGAAAAAGTCAGGGCTGATAGCTTGAATACTCATAACAGCAGCTTTAACTTTTTTAATTGCCCAAGTTGGATGGATTTTTTCACCAATAAAATCAATGAAATCTTCCCGTATCCAATGCGGCTGATAGGTTGGCATGCTTGTCATTTTTATCCCCTTATCCGCAGACAGTTTCATTAATGTACAACTGTCTAATTATTATATTGTTCAGGATAAAGAATTCTCATGCTCAGACCATGTCAATACAGGTCAAATTATGTGCTCAACCCCCACAATATAGCTTTTTGTCTAACAATATTCGCTAAAAGTATCGATTCCAACGCTATATCTTGAGAAAAAGAATTTTAAACTTGTACCTCTATCGAATGTTTACATAAAAAACTGACCTCTATTCGAGATCAGTTTGTTGAGTAGCATGTTAAGAGAACTCTTTTGAACTGGACGCTCTAACCTGCCGCCTGTTCCAAAAGAATGGTCCCATATAATTCACGCAGATCCTTTTTCAGCATTTTACCAGTACCACTCAGTGGAATCGCATCAACGAACACGACTCGATCTGGAACCTGCCATTTGGCAACTTTGTCTGCATAATAATCCAGCAGATCAGTCTCAATCAGCTGGCTGCCCGGCTTTATAATGGCAATTAATACGGGACGCTCATCCCATTTAGGGTGCTGGGCAGCAATCACGGCAGCCATCGCAATTTCCGGATGTCCCATGGCAATATTTTCCAGATCTACCGATGAAATCCATTCTCCACCAGACTTGATTAAATCCTTGGAGCGGTCGCTGAGTTTCATAAAACCATCCTGATTCAGCGTGGCAATATCGCCGGTATCGAACCAGCCATCCTCTGTCAGTGCAGATTCTTCCTTGCCAAAATAATGACTGATGACCCAATGGCCCTTAACCTGTAAGTTTCCTGTGCTAAGTCCATCACGTTCAATTTCATGCGTACCTTTTTCTGCATCGATCAAACGTAAATCAATCCCGAATGGCGGACGGCCTTGAGACAGACGAATCTGCAGTTTTTCTTCATCCGACAGAGACAAATGTTTGGTCTTGAGCTGATTGGCTGTACCCAGTGGACTGATTTCCGTCATGCCCCAGGCATGGATCGTTTCGCAATTAAACTGTTCTTTGAACGCTTTGAGCATGGCCGGTGGGCATGCCGATCCGCCCACTACATTCCGTTTTAGGCTTTCCAGTTTTGAACCTGACTGATTTGCTGCTGCAATCAGCCCCTGCCAGATGGTCGGAACCCCAAGTGCTACCGAAACCTTATAGGTATCAATCAGGTTAACCAGACTTGTCCCGTCCAGACCCGGTCCCGGCAGGATCAGGGTACATCCCACCATCGCGGCAGCATAGGGAGTGCCCCATGCATTGACATGGAACATCGGTACGACAGGCAACATAATATCGGCAGCTGAGACATTTAATGAGTCAGGCAAAATAATTGCATAACTATGTAATACAGTAGAGCGATGGCTATACAGCACACCTTTGGGATTACCTGTGGTTCCAGAGGTATAACACAAGGAACTTGCCGAGTTTTCATCAATCACTGGCCATTCGAAATCTGCATTTTGTCCAGCCAGCAGGTCATCATAAAATTGTACTTCCGGAATCGCTTCTGTTACTGCCGGATCAGCCGCATCCAGACAGATGAAATGCTCTACAGAGGTCAGCAGTGATTTCACTGCTTTAATTAAAGGAACAAATGTCTTGTCGAATAGCACCACACGGTCTGCGGCATCGTTCATAATAAAAATCAGCTGTTCAGGAAACAAGCGCGGATTAATGGTATGACAGACCAGACCACTACCAGAAATGGCATACCAGGATTCTAAATGGCGGTGATTATTCCAGGCAATGGTTGCGACCCGATCTCCCTGCGCCAAGCCAAGTTGTTGCAGCACATTGGCAAAACGTTTCGAGTTTTGGTGAATTTCGCCCCAATTGGTAACTTTAATACTGCTATCAGTATTTTTGGAAATTACTTCGGTATCTGCATGATAGCGTCCTGCATGTTCAATCATGCTGCTGATCAGTAAAGGCTGAAACATCATATTTCCGAGCATTCTCCACTCCTTTGTGCTTGTTATTGGTCCGTGTATTGATATCGTTGTTATATATGCATGATGGCTCGGTCTGAGACCGTGACATAATTTTTATCATCATGTGGACTGAATTTAGCAAGGAAATCTGGGTTTGTAAGTATCGAATTGTGACAAATTTACAGAAGTGACTCTGGCGTATAAAATAAGAGCACGATTTATATAGAAATAAAAAAACTCTTCATAGAAAGAGTGAGCCTGATATTCAGTTTAATAATCGTGTATTGATTGAATGTCGACTGGCTTAATACAGCTATCCCATTTAATGGTCATGTTTAATAGGGATACTGACCTTAGAAAAACAGTACAACAGGTTAATGTAACGCATGTTTGAAAA
This sequence comes from Acinetobacter sp. 197, assembly GCF_048148385.1. Classification (NCBI taxonomy): domain Bacteria; kingdom Pseudomonadati; phylum Pseudomonadota; class Gammaproteobacteria; order Moraxellales; family Moraxellaceae; genus Acinetobacter; species Acinetobacter sp. 197. The sequence continues at coordinate 60,191 of NZ_JAYWZK010000004.1, read as the reverse complement.
TAAACTGACATCCACCCTGGTCTTAATTTGTTATATTAAGCATATTAAAATATGCTATAAATCAAGATAATTAGAATAGTCTTAGTTCAGCAAGTGTATGTATAAGTCTGAAAAGTTGGCACAGACAATCCGTCAAATGATTGAAAATGGCGTATGGAAGGCGTATGAAAAATTACCTTCCCTTCGTGAACAGGCCCAATTATCCGGCTATAGTCTGATGACAGTACTGAATGCCTATCAGGAACTCGAAGCCCAAGGTCTGGTCTACGCCAAAGATAAATCAGGTTATTTTGTTGCAGAACGTGCCCAGCCATTCACCCGTAAACAGCCCGTCCAGATTGGTTTAAATTCCAGAATCCAAATCAACTCGGTAGTTTTTAACTTCTTAAAATCAACTCAGCCGGCCGAAATTGTACCTTTTGGTTCAGCATTTCCTAATGCAGAACTATTATATAACGCCAAATTCATGCAGATTCTGGCGCAGCAGGCCAAAAGAAAAAGTAGTTATAACAATCAGAATCACATGCCGCCTGGCAATCAGGACTTACGACAACTGATTGCCAACCGCTATCAACTACAAGGAATCCCATGTCATCCCAATGACATTGTCATTACATCTGGTGCACTAGAGGCATTAAACTTGTCCCTGCAGGCCTTAACTCAACCGGGCGATTTTATTCTGCTACAGCAAACCATATTTTATGGTGCCTGGCAGGCAGCCGAACGTTTGGGGTTGCAAGTGATTACGATTCCTGAACACCCACAATTCGGCTTTGATCTGGAATCATTTGAACAGGCTTTAAAACAGTATCCGATCAAGGTGTGCTGGCTAATGCTGAATGCACATAATCCGATTGGCTTTACTGTTAATCCGGAAATTAAGCAGAAAATTGCAGAACTTTTATATAAATATCAGGTGTATTTGATTGAAGATGATGTTTATCAGGAATTAAATTACGGTTCAGCCAAACCGCTACCAGTTAAATACTTTGACCAGCACCAGAAGGTGCTGCACTGTACATCTTTTTCCAAAACGCTGGGGATGGGTGCACGCGTAGGCTGGGTGTATGCCGGTCCATTTTCTGATGCCATTCAGCATTTACAGCTCATGAGTACTCTAACTGTTAGCCCCTTACTTCAAAATGCGCTGGTCGAGTTTATTTCGCACCATCATTATGAAAAACATTTAAGGCATTTAAGACAGCATTTAGAAAAGTATAAAAAGAAATTTTATCAGGAACTTAAAGCACGTTTAGGAAGCATCTGTGAAATTTACTATTATTCCAGCGGTTATTTTCTCTGGATCGAATTGCCTGAACAACTTGACGGTCAGGTTTTATATGAGCAACTGATTCAGCAGAATATTGCGATTGCCCCTGCACTGCTGTTTAGGCCGGATCATGCCAGCCAACATTATATTCGTCTGAATTGTTCTTATGAATGGACAGCCAGAATTGAAAAATCGATCAATCTGCTGGCAGAAATCATTCTTCAAAATCGCAAAAGCGTGGATTAATTCATCCACGCTTTTAAAGTACTTCTGCTAGATTGCTAAAGTTTAGAAACTATAAATTGCGACTGCATTAACTCGGTTGTCTTCACCTTTAGTACTGCCATTTGGTGCTGCCACTACGGCTTCACGTTCACCATATACATATTCCAGGCCGAAACTCAAAGGTTTTGTTGGGCTATAGAAAACATTTGCCCAAGCTTGCCAGAGGTCTTTGTTAATAGCGGTTGGATTTGCGCTGGCAGCGATATATGCATTATCCTGGTCAAAATTCATATAGCCATAACCCAGTGTACCACGCAATTTCTCGTTAAATTGCTGAGTTAAACCTACTGAAATTGAATCAAATTCACTTTGTAAAAGATCACCATTCGTGGCTGCAATGACCCCAGGATTGGCATAAGATACAAAGCTGCTATCACCTTTGACGTGATAGTAGTCAGCTTTGAGCGTCGTACCTGGCACAAGATCATACTTGGCACCTAAACCTAGACCCCATGCGGTTTTTTCATCTTCGTTGATACGTTTTTCATGACCCATGGCCCGTGCACTGACTATAAAATTATCTGCCAACTTATGATTTAAACGTGCCGTTAAAGCAGGTAGACGCTGTTTGATAGAACCATCTTTCGGATCTTCTACTGCAAGGACCAGATTGGTAGCCGGGCTAAAAGTACTGGTATGACGTACTTGTGGCGTCCGTTTAATTGATCCGCCCGCATAAACCAGAGCATCTACAGTTTCCGGGATATAATCAGGTACCGCAAAGTTTGACCAGGTTTGACCAATCAACCAGTTAGCATAACTGATATACGCATGACGGATACGTAAGTTATCAAAGCCGGCACCACCCAAGAAGTCCACTTCAATTTTACCGCTCAGGGCTTTATCACCAGCACCGACAGGTGTTTTAAAATCCATACCTAAACGGGTTGCAGACAGGGTTGACTTAAACTCATCACTACGTTCGCCTGTGCCTTCAAGTGGAACAGCATTAATCTGGTTATACATGCGGGTAGCTGAACCACCTTCAGCCTGATAAGAGGCATCCGCGCGGATATTACCGTATAAATTGAACTCGGCCCCACTGGCAATTTTCATGACCGGTTTAGTTGCAGGCGTACTTACTGGTACTGGTGCTATTGCCACTGGGGCAATTACCGTGGCTGTCTGAGCTTGCTGCTGTTCAACCAGTGCGCGTAAGGCCTGAACTTCCTGACGAAGTTGTTCAATTTCCTGCTGGTTCGACTGGGCTGGGGTTTGCGCTTGAGATGACAAACTGATGCCCCCTAAGCTCATTGCCATCATGCTCATCAGCACTGTGCGTTTGAATGTGATTTGTGGTTGATTAAATAATTGTGTCGTGTTCATCCTAAACTCGCTTTTTATTATGCGTCTCGATTCTAGCAACAGATCACCACTGGTTACGATGGCGATCTATATCATTGGGAATATTATCTTTATTGATTGAAATCTAACTTAATGTATCGCTTCTTTTGTCAATGGACTTGGCTTTACGCTAGACGTTGCAAGGACTTGGCCATCTACGGAAGTTTTTAAGTTCACCAGGAAAATTGCCAGCGCAGCGATCACGCCAGGAATCGCAATTGCAAAGAAGTTCATTTGATGCGGTAAATTCATGGTCAATAATGCGCCAGTAAGTACCGGACCCACAATCGCACCAATACGTCCAATGCCTGATGCCCAGCCCATGCCGGTAGAACGTACCGTCGATGGATAATACTGTGCTACAAAGGTATAGAGCAGGATTTGTGAACCAATCGTTGCAGCACCTGCCACAGCAATCAGGGTATACAGCACGAATTGCGGACTGTTAAAGCCAAGAAGAATCAATGCCATAGCACCACACAGGAACATAATGGTCAGTACTTTTTTGATATGGAATCTATCCGCAAGATAGCCGCCACCAATCGCACCCACCATTCCACCAATATTCAGGGCAAACAGGAAGATCATACTTGCGCCCAGCGAGTAGCCTGCCTGGATCATCAGTTTTGGTAACCAGCTGCCCAGTGCATAAACCATCAACAGGCACATAAAGAATGCCAGCCAGAACATGAAGGTACTGAAGCTACGGCCTTGTTGAAACAGTGCTTTTAATGGTGCTTCATCCCCTTTTTGCACTTCATTCAGTACAAACTGGGTATCACTGGTAATGACCTGTGTTGGAGAAATCTTTTGAATAATATGATGTGCTTGAGCCGTTTGCTGCTTGTTAGTCAGATACATCAATGATTCTGGCAAGTATTTCCAAATCAATGGTAAAAGGAGCAGTGGAATACCGGCAAGCAGGAACATAATTTTCCAGCCAAATTGTGGCACCAGCCATGCACCCAGTAACGCAGAAGTCATCCCGCCAATCGCATAACCACTAAACATCAGGGCAACCAGCGTACTGCGAATACGTTTAGGAGCATATTCGGTCATCAATGCCACCACATTAGGCATCACACCGCCAATGCCAAGACCAGCCAGAAAACGTAAAATTCCAAATTCCACTGGAGATGTGGCGAAAGCCCCGATGAAGGTAAAACCGCTAAAAATCGCCACACAGATCATGATGGTCTTTTTACGGCCTAACTTGTCGGATAGCGTTCCGAAGGTCATGGCACCGAACATCATCCCGAATAAGGCGGTACTGGCCAGCAGTCCGGCTTGCACTGCGCTGAGCGACCATTCTTGCATCAGCAATGGTAATGCTACGCCATAAATGACTAGGTCATAACCGTCAAAAATAATGATCAGTAAACACCAGATCAGTACCCCCCAGTGAAAGGGGGTAAACTTCGCCTCGTCAATCAGCGTATTTATATTAACTTTATTTGTAGACATCTCCACCTCCAAATTGTGAAGTTCAATTTATGAATGCCACAATGGAGAAAATGCGAAAGAATGTCCAAAACTGAATAGGCATGCTTCTATACCTATAAAGTCTGGCTGCAGTTAAGTTGCTAAATTTATTATAAAATATATTATAATAATCTTAACTTAGCCTGTGCTTACATGAATTTATCCGCTGTGCAGGATTGATTACGCTTCTAGATTGAACTATTAAAATACTGAACGATCGTACCTAATTGCTTCCAGATCATAGACTTGATAGACCGCATCAAACAGATAACGAATGTATTCACTTTCATCCATGTTACGGATGGCCATGAATACTGGACTGACAGCGAACTCATCTAGAAGTGGAATGAAGTTCAGGTGGGCCAGTTTAATATTTTGTGCACTTTCCGGCACGATACAAATCCCTTCTCCGGCAGCTACAAAGCCGAGTGCCAACTGTAATTCACGTACGATACGGATATTTTTGGGTTCTAAACCATACTCAGAAAAAATACCGCGGACCTGGGTGGCAAAATTCGCCTTGCCGCTATTGGGATATAAAAACAGTTGCTGATCAACCAGTTCAGAAAGATTTAAACCTTCTACCCGTTGCGCCATGCTATGACTGGAGTGTGCAGCGACCATCAGCCGTTCCTCACGCAGCAACACCCGTTTTACTGCCGGATCTGAAATTCTCAGACGCCCGAAACCTACATCAATCCGCCCTTCTTTCAGCGCCTGAATCTGTTCATGGGTATTCATCTCCATCATCTCGATCTTGAGATGTGGATGCTGCTGTTTGAATAAAAACAGAATGCGCGACAGCAAGCCAAACAATAAAGAGCCAACAAAACCGATGGTTATGGTCCGATCCGTAATGCCAATTCGCTTGGTCATTGACTTGATCTCTTCCGCATTAGACAAAAGTTTAACAGCGTGCTGGTAAAAGAATTGACCGGCTTCAGTAGTTTTTAGCGGGCGGCTACCACGCTCAAAGAGCTGAATATCGAGCTCTTGCTCCAGATTTTGGATCTGTCGGCTCAAAGGTGGTTGAGCAATAAACAGTTTTTCTGCCGCTTTGGTAAAACTTTGTTCTTCGACGACGGCAACGAAGTAACGTAAATGTCTGAGTTCCATGGCACTGAATACCTTTAAAGTATAAAAAAATGCTAAATCGATCTTAGACCAATCAACATTATTCTTTTAAGGTATATCAAGTCAAAGCATTAAAGCAAGAATGTGAACCCGTATTATGTATAAGTCAGTTGAAACCTTGCTGGTAGAAATTCCAACCATTCGCCCTCACAAGATGGCAGTGGCAACGATGCAAACCCAGACCCTGGTATTGGTCAAAATCACCACTGAAGATGGTTACATCGGCTGGGGGGAAGCTACGACTATCGGTGGCTTGGGTTATGGTGATGAAAGCCCGGAAAGCGTCAAAGTTAATATCGAAACTTATTTCGCCCCACTTTTAAAAACATTATCCGGTTTAAATGTTGCACAGACATTACAAACAATCAAAAAGAACATTAATGGCAACCGTTTTGCCAAATGTGCAATGCAAACAGCACTTCTGGATATACAGGCACAACGTTTAGGTTTGCCATTAAGCGAAATCCTCGGTGGCCGCTTGCGTGACAGTATTCCGGTTCTTTGGGTATTGGCTTCGGGTAATACCGAAAAAGATATTGCTGAAGCAGAGAAAATGATTGCGGCAAAACGTCACAACATTTTCAAACTTAAAATCGGTTCTCGTCCGGTTGAAGAAGATGTTGAACATGTGCTTGCAATCAAAAAAGCCCTGGGTAAAGACATTTCGATCCGTGTTGATGTCAACCGTGCCTGGTCAGAACTGGAAGCCATTAAAGGAATTCAATTATTGCAAGATGGTGGTGTTGATTTAATAGAACAGCCATGTGCAATTGATAACCTGGACGCCATGCGCCGTCTGACCCGACGTTTTGATGTTGCCATCATGGCAGACGAATCATTAATGGGTCCGCACTCAGCGTATGAGATTGCCAAACAAAATGGTTCATCTGTTTTTGCAGTCAAAGTCGCCCAGTCAGGTGGCCTGATTGAAGGTTGCGAAGTAGGCAAGATTGCCAAACTTGCAGGTATTGACCTGTATGGCGGCACCATGCTGGAAGGCCCTGTAGGCACGATTGCTTCGGCACATGTGTTCTCTACTTTTGAAAGTCTGGCATTTGGTACCGAGCTGTTTGGTCCTCTACTGCTGACTGAAGATATTTTGAAAACCCCACTCAACTATCAAAACTTTGAACTGGAGATTCCGAAAGGGCCAGGTCTGGGGATTGAGTTGGATGAAAACAAGATTGACAACTTGCGTCGTCAGTAATTAGGAGAAACCCATGCTTTTTCAGGTACGTATGGATGTAAACATTCCACGTGATCTGCCAGTTGAACAGGCAAATGAAATTAAGGCTGTTGAAAAAGCCTATTCGCAGGAATTGCAGCGTCAAGGCAAATGGCGTCATATCTGGCGCATCACGGGCCAGTACTCAAACATCAGTATTTTCGATGTTGAAAGCAATGAAGAGTTGCACGACCTGTTACAAGGCTTGCCTCTCTATCCTTACATGAATATTGAAGTGATGGCATTAAACCGTCACCCGTCTTCAGTTCGAGATGACGACAGTTAATTGAATGAGCGGATTGGGAGTCACCGGATTCCCCTTCCAAATCGAAAACAGAGGGTATTTCAACAAGGATTGTGGCCAGCCAGATTTAGCCAGCCAATAAAAGCTAAAAAGTGCGCCACGAAAAGATGAAAAACATACTTTAGGAGCAATAGTATGAATCGCCAAGAAATTGATGCATTAGTTAAGCAAATGAACGTTGATACAGCGACAGGTCCTGTAGATGAACGTGTACAGCAAGTCGTTGTGCGTTTATTGGGTGATCTTTTCCAGGCTATCGAAGATCTTGATATTTCTCAGTCAGAATTATGGAAAGGCCTGGAATACTTTACTGATGCCGGTCAAGCGAATGAATTAGGTTTATTGGCTGCAGGCTTGGGGCTGGAACATTACTTAGACTTACGTGCTGATGAAGCAGATGCTAAAGCAGGTATTACTGGCGGTACGCCACGTACGATTGAAGGTCCGTTATATGTAGCTGGCGCACCTGAAACTGTAAGCTTTGCCCGTATGGATGATGGTTCTGAAGAAGGCAAAATCCCAACTTTAATCATTGAAGGTACAGTGACGGATACTAATGGCAATCTCGTTGAAGGTGCCAAGGTTGAAATCTGGCATGCGAACAGCTTGGGCAATTACTCATTTTTTGACAAGTCACAGTCTGATTTTAACCTACGTCGCAGCATCATTACTGATAGCGATGGTCAATATACTGCATTAACGACAATGCCAGTGGGTTATGGCTGTCCTCCAGAAGGTACCACCCAGTTCGTGCTGGACAAATTAGGCCGTCATGGTAACCGTCCATCACACGTCCATTACTTTGTGTCTGCACCGGGTTACCGCAAGCTGACCACTCAATTCAACATTGAAGGCGACCAATACCTGTGGGATGACTTTGCATTCGCTACCCGTGAAGGTCTGGTAGCAACTGCTGTAGACGTAACTGATGAAGCTGAAATTGCAAAACGTGGCCTGAAAGGTCCTTTCAAATACATTCAATTCGATATTGAACTTGTGAAAGAGAAAACAGACGCACCTTCTACTGAAGTTGATCGTCGCCGCGCTAGCGCTTAATACACTTGAGAAGCGGGATATGCATCGAGATATATCCCGCTGACTTCCCCCTTGGAAAGTCGGAGAAAGGACATGCCTCGTATTCCCGTAATTAACACCAGCCATTTAGACCGTATTGATGAATTACTGGTTGATGATTTTGAATCTGGTGAATTTAAACTGCACCGTTCGGTATTTACAGACCAGGCGCTGTTTGACCTCGAGATGAAATACATCTTTGAAGGTAACTGGGTTTATCTGGCGCATGAAAGCCAGATCCCAAACAATAACGACTTTTATACTACCTATATTGGCCGTCAGCCGATCATCATTGCACGTAACCGTCAAGGTGAACTGAATGCCATGATCAATGCCTGTTCGCATCGCGGTGCACAGTTATGCCGTAACAAGAAAGGCAATAAAGCAACCTATACTTGCCCGTTCCATGGCTGGACCTTCAATAACTCAGGTAAGTTATTAAAAGTTAAAGATCCGGCTGATGCGGGTTATTCAGACTGTTTTAACCAAGACGGCTCGCATGACCTGAAAAAAGTAGCACGTTTTGAAAACTACAAAGGCTTCCTGTTTGGCAGCTTGAATCCGGATGTCCCAGCGCTGGAAGAATATCTGGGCGAAGCGACCAAAATCATTGACATGATCGTAGGTCAGTCTGAACAGGGTCTGGAAGTATTACGCGGTTCTTCGACTTATACCTATGAAGGTAACTGGAAGCTGACTGCAGAAAACGGTGCCGATGGTTACCACGTGTCTGCCGTTCACTGGAACTATGCTGCAACGACTCAACAGCGTAAAGAAAAAGAAGCTGGCGATAACATCCGTGCCATGAGCGCAGGTTCATGGGGCAAGCAAGGCGGTGGTTCTTACGGTTTTGAACACGGTCACATGCTGCTTTGGACTCAATGGGCTAACCCTGAAGACCGTCCTAACTTTGCCAAGAAAGATGAATACACCGAGAAATACGGTGAAGCTATGGCGAAATGGATGATCGAGCGCTCACGTAACCTGTGTATCTATCCAAATGTTTACTTTATGGATCAGTTCGGTTCACAAATCCGTGTACTGCGTCCGATCTCTGTCGATAAGACGGAAGTCACCATTTACTGTATCGGCCCTGTAGGTGAAGAACCTGAAGCCCGTACCCGCCGTATCCGCCAGTATGAAGATTTCTTTAATGCTTCAGGTATGGCTACACCAGACGATCTGGAAGAATTCCGTGCCTGTCAGGCAGGTTATGCCGGTATCGCGCTGGAATGGAATGACATGTGCCGTGGTTCCAAGCACTGGATCCATGGCCCTGATGATGCTGCCAATGAAATTGGTTTAAAACCAAAACTGTCTGGTATTAAAACCGAAGATGAAGGTTTATACCTGGCTCAGCACCAGTACTGGTTAGAACTGATGAAAAAAGGTATTGCGACCGAGAAAGAGATTGCAGCATCAACTGAAGGAGAAAACGCATGAGCGACATCACTTTAGAAAATATTGCTCAGTTCCTATATCAGGAAGCACGCTTTCTGGATGATGAACAATGGGATGACTGGTTAACTTGTTATGCCCCTACTGCTTCTTTCTGGATGCCAGCCTGGGATGATGATGACAAGCTGACCACAGATCCACAGTCTGAAATCTCCCTGATTTATTACCCGGACCGTCAAGGTTTAGAAGACCGCGTGTTCCGGATCAAGACTGAACGTTCATCTGCCACCATGCCGGATACACGTACCAGCCATAACCTCAGCAATATTGAAATTGTTGAACGTGATGGCGACAAAGTGACTGTACGTTTTAACTGGAATACTTTGAGCTTCCGTTACAAAAACAGCTACAGCTACTTTGGTATGTCACGTTATGAAATCGATTTTTCAGGCGATAAACCACAAATTTTAAGCAAATACGTGGTACTGAAAAACGATTACATCAACCAGGTTATCGACATTTATCACCTCTAAGACTGTTTTTACAGCTAGGTTATGCCTTTCGGTCAGATGGAAAATTGGCTGAAGGGTCCAGTTACAAAGATTTATATAGGATATTCAGCCATGTCAAACCACAATGTTGCACTTCAATTTGAAGATGGCGTTACACGTTTTATTTCTGTTGCTCAGGGCGAGACCCTGTCTGATGCAGCTTACCGTCAAAAGATCAATATTCCTTTGGACTGCCGTGATGGTGCTTGTGGAACGTGTCGTGCGTTTTGTGAATCAGGTTCATTTGACATGCCTGAAGAAACTTATATTGAAGATGCACTAACACCTGAAGAAGCCGCTGAAGGTTATATTCTGGCTTGTCAATGTAAGCCAACGTCAGATGCAGTGTTCCAGATTCAGGCGTCTTCAGAAGTGTGTAAAACCGAAATTCATACTTTCCAGGGTGCGCTGGCGCGTGTAGAAAACCTGTCTGATTCAACTATTACTTTTGATATCCAGTTAGACGAAGGTCAACCAGACATTCACTTTCTGGCAGGTCAATATGTCAATGTTAGTATTCCAGGCACCACAGAAACCCGTTCTTATTCATTCAGCTCAAAACCGGGTAATCGCCTGACTGGTTTCGTAATACGTAATGTACCGAACGGCAAAATGAGTGAATTCTTAAGTAAAAATGCCAAAGCTGGCGATAAAATGACCTTTACCGGTCCGTTTGGTAGCTTCTACCTGCGCCCTGTGACCCGCCCTGTCTTGATGCTGGCGGGTGGTACAGGTATTGCACCATTCATGTCGATGTTGCAAGTGCTGGAAGAAAAAGGTTCAGAGCATCCAGTGCGTCTGGTATTTGGTGTGACCAATGATTTTGATCTGGTGGCCATTGAAAAACTGAATGAACTACAAGATAAATTCCCGTGGTTCGAATACCGTACTGTAGTGGCAAACCCGGAATCTGCACATGAACGTAAAGGCTATGTCACTGGCCATATTGAAAATGAATGGCTAAATGCTGGTGAGGTTGATATCTACCTGTGTGGCCCGGTACCAATGGTTGAAGCGGTTCGCGGCTGGCTAGAAGCAGAAGGCGTAAAACCTGCAAGCTTCCTGTTTGAAAAATTCTCTGCAAACTAACTAGAGGGAATTTATTCAATGTCTAATCGTCAAAGATTTGAAAATAAAGTTGTAATCGTGACCGGTGCCGCTCAGGGCATCGGGCGCGGTGTCGCGCTGCAAGTGGCGAGCGAAGGCGCTCAAGTCGTCATGGCTGATCTTTCCCCTTATGTGGAAGAAGTGTTGGCTGAAATTGAAGCGACTGGCGGTGATGCGATTACCGTCAAAGCCAATCTGGAAACGTTTGCCGGTGCTCAGTCAGTCGTTGAAAAAGCGCTAGAAACCTATGGTCGTGTCGATGCGCTCATCAATAACGTCGGTGGCGCGATCTGGATGAAACCTTTCGAGGAATTTTCTGAAGAGGAAATTATCAAGGAAGTGAACCGTTCGCTGTTTCCAACGCTGTGGTGTTGCCGTGCAGTTTTACCAGAAATGATTAAAAATCAGAAGGGTACCATTGTAAACGTATCTTCTATTGCCACACGCGGCATTAACCGTGTGCCATATTCGGCATCGAAAGGTGGCGTAAATGGCCTGACGGCTTCCCTTGCCTTTGAACATGCCAAAGATGGTATTCGCGTTAATGCAGTTGCAACGGGTGGCACCGAAGCACCTCCCCGTAAAGTACCACGCAATGCCAATCCACTGACTGAATCTGAACAAGAATGGATGCAGCAAGTGGTAGATCAGACCATTGACCGTACGTTTATGGGTCGCTACGGCACAATTCAGGAGCAAGTAAATGCCATTCTATTCCTGGCTTCCGATGAATCATCTTATATGACAGGTACCGTAGTACCGGTCGGTGGTGGAGATCAAGGCTAGTCCTGATCATCACGATTTTTGACAGGCTCATGGTTCGACGCAAGGAGGCACATTACCAATGAACACCCTGTTTCAGACATTAAAAAATGACTGGTCAATTTCAGCGACTGTTGCAGGATTTCTAGCAGTGCTGATTTCCTATTCAGGACCACTGATCATTTTTTTCCAGGCAGCGCAGCAAGCCCAGGTTTCCCCAGACATGATGATTTCATGGATTTGGGGAATTTCTATTGGTGCGGCGCTCGCAGGTATCTTTTTATCGATTAAATACAAAATACCTGTTGTCACCGCCTGGTCTGCGCCCGGAACGGCACTATTGGTCACGCTGTTTCCCGATATTTCGCTCAATGAAGCGGTTGCGGCCTATATCACCTCTGCTGTGGTGATTTTTCTCATTGGGATTACCGGTTATTTCGACAAATTGCTGTCCTGGATTCCCCAGGAAGTCGCTGCCGGAATGATGGCCGGAATTTTACTGCAGTTTGGTTTAGGACTGTTCACCGCGACCGATACCATGCCCTATATCGTCTTTGGCATGCTGGCGGTGTTTTTGCTGGCCAAGCGTTTCAGTCCACGTTATGCCATGGTCTGGGTGCTGGTTGCCGGTGTGATTTTAAGCATGCTGCTGGGCAAGATTAATCCGGTCACGGCAGATTTCAGTCTGGCAATTCCGCAATTTATTGCACCGGAATGGACTTGGAGTTCCACCCTGAATCTGGCCCTCCCGCTTATTCTGGTCAGTCTGTCGGGCCAGTTCTTACCAGGAATGGCCATTATCAAGATCAGTGGATATGACATGCCTGCCAAGCCAATTATCAGTGCAACCAGTATTGCCTCGCTCGCAGTAGCCTGTGTGGGGGGGATTACTATTGTATTGGCCTCTATTACGGCCGCATTGTGTTTAGGCAAAGACGCGCACGAGCTGAAAGAAAAGCGTTATATCGCGGGTGTGGCGAACGGGCTTTTTTATATTTTAGGCGGCCTGTTTGCCGGCAGCATTGTCATGCTGTTTAGCCTGATGCCGAAGGAATTAATTGCAGCTTTGGCAGGACTGGCCTTACTCGGAGCAATTGCCACTAACATCTCTATGGCGATGGGCAAAGAGTCGCAACGTGATGCCGCACTGATCACCTTTTTAGCAACTGCTTCCGGCATGCATTTCTTGGGGCTGAGTTCAGTCTTTTGGGGGATTTGTATTGGCCTGGTCGCACATTTTCTGCTGTCACAGAAAGACCGTAATGCTGTTCCGGTTGCAACATCAGATTCAAAACGAATTTAAAGACATCCATTAGTTTAGGGTATGTAAGGACCAGATTATGATAGATAAAAGTTCATTATCATTGAAAGAAGCACTCTCCCAGATCAAGGATGGTTCTACCATTATGATCGGCGGATTTGGGACAGCGGGTCAGCCTGCTGAACTGATTGATGGTCTGATCGAATTGGGAATCAAGGATCTTATTATTGTCAATAATAATGCTGGTAATGGCGACTATGGTCTGGCGAAACTGCTTAAAGCGGGCGCTGTGCGTAAAATTATCTGCTCTTTCCCGCGTCAGTCTGATTCCTGGGTATTTGACGAACTCTATCGTGCAGGCAAGATCGAACTGGAACTGGTGCCGCAAGGTAATCTGGCTTGCCGTATTCAGGCAGCAGGTATGGGCTTAGGTCCAATCTATACCCCAACCGGTTTTGGTACCTTGCTGGCTGAAGGCAAACCAACCTTGAACTATGAAGGCAAAGATTTTGTCCTGGAAAATCCGATTAAAGCTGACTTTGCTTTAATTAAGGCCCATCAGGGCGACCGTTGGGGCAATCTGGTCTACCGTAAATCTGCCCGTAACTTTGGCCCGATTATGGCGATGGCAGCTGATGTAACCATTGCACAGGTTTCTGAGGTGGTTGAACTGGGTGCACTGGATCCAGAGCACATCATTACCCCAGGAATTTTTGTTCAACACGTTGTTCAAGTTAAACCTGCACAGTAATCACGGATAAGGAGAAGATTCATGAGCTATAACAAACTGACCCGTGACCAGATCGCTGAACGTGTGGCACAAGACATTCCTGATGGTGCTTATGTGAACCTCGGTATTGGTTTACCAACCAAGATTTCAAGCTACCTGCCAAGCGACAAAGACGTATTCCTGCACTCTGAAAATGGCCTGCTGGCTTTCGGTCCTCCTCCTGCTGAAGAAGACCGCGATCCTGAGCTGATTAATGCCGGTAAAGAATTCGTGACCTTGCTCGAAGGTGGTTCTTTCTTCCATCATGGTGATTCATTCGCGATGATGCGTGGCGGTCACTTAGACATCGCGGTACTGGGCGCGTTCCAGGTGGCTGAAAATGGTGATTTGGCCAACTGGCATACTGGTGCTCCGGATGCGATTCCAGCAGTCGGCGGTGCGATGGATCTGGCTGTTGGTGCGAAAAAAGTCTTTATTACCACAGATCACGTGACCAAAAAAGGCGAGCCCAAAATCGTGGCTGAACTGTCTTATCCTGCGACTGGCCTGAAATGTGTCGACCGTATTTATACCGATCTTTGTGTGATTGATGTGACGCCTGAAGGTATGAAAGTGATTGAAAAAGTCGAAGGTCTGTCATTTGAAGAATTGCAGTCAATGACTGGTGCCAAACTGATTGATGCGACTCAATCAAATTAAGGGGAAGTCCCTCCTTTATTAAAGGAGGGATTTAGGGAGGATTTTTTGAAGAATAAAATTACTTCATTAAATCCCTCCCAACCTCCCTTTAAAAAGGGAGGAGTTTTCTTCTTTTAAATATGTGAGCAAATACACAATGAAAAACGCATATATTATCGATGCCATCCGTACTCCATTCGGTCGTTATGCCGGTGGCCTCGCGCCTGTCCGTGCAGATGACTTAGGTGCGCTGCCAATTAAAGCGTTGATGGAGCGCAATCCAAGTGTGAACTGGGAACAGGTCGATGACGTGATCTATGGCTGTGCCAATCAGGCCGGTGAAGACAACCGTAACGTCGGTCGTATGTCTTCTCTGCTTGCAGGCCTGCCTTATCAGGTGCCGGCAACGACCGTGAACCGCCTGTGTGGTTCATCGATGGATGCAGTTGCGATGGCAGCACGTGCGATTAAAGCGGGTGAAGCTAATCTGATTATTGCCGGTGGTGTAGAAAGCATGTCGCGTGCCCCATTCGTGATGGGCAAGTCAGAAACAGCGTATGGCCGTAGCCAGAAGATTGAAGACACCACCATGGGCTGGCGTTTTATCAATCCGAAACTGAAAGAAATGTACGGCGTAGAAACCATGCCGCAAACTGCTGAAAATCTGGCAGAACAGTTCAATATCAACCGTGAAGATCAGGACAAGTTTGCTCTGACCAGCCAGCAACGTACCGCAGCAGCGCAGGCCAATGGTTTCTTTGCCAAGGAAATCATTCCTGTGGTGATTCCGCAGCGTAAAGGCGATCCGATCGTTGTCGATACTGATGAACATCCGCGTGCCTCTACCACAGCAGAAGCTCTGGCGAAACTGAAACCTGTGGTGAAAGCAGAGGGGACTGTAACGGCGGGTAATGCTTCTGGTATTAACGATGGTGCGGCTGCCCTGCTGATTGCATCTGATGAAGCTGTTGCTCAGCATGGCTTAAAACCACGTGCCAAAATTATTGGCTCAACCGTTGTAGGTGTTGAACCACGAATCATGGGTTTTGGTCCAGCACCTGCCATCAAGAAATTACTGGTACAAACCGGTCTGACTTTAGAGCAGATGGATGTGATTGAGCTGAATGAAGCTTTTGCTGCTCAGGCACTGGCATGTACCCGTGACTTGGGTATCGAAGACGGTTCAGAGAAAGTCAATCCAAATGGTGGTGCGATTGCTTTGGGTCATCCACTCGGTGCTTCAGGTGCGCGTTTAGTGACGACTGCACTCAACCAGCTGGAACACACCGGTGGTCAATATGCGCTATGTTCAATGTGTATCGGTGTCGGTCAAGGCATCGCGTTGATTATTGAACGTGTTTAATCCTCATTAAAAGTCCCCCTTCTTGCACTTCAGCTTAAAGCAATGCTTAAGCCTTGCTCAGGGGGATTTAGGGGGATTTATAAGATTAAGGACTTAAAAAAATGCCAACATTTACATCCAACGATGCCCAGATCAATTACCAGACTTTTGGTGATGCCAGCAAACCCGCCCTGGTTTTTTCTAACTCATTGGGTACCAAATTCAGCATGTGGCAGCCACAAATTGAATTTTTCCAGCAAGACTATTTTGTCGTGTGTTATGACACTCGTGGTCATGGGGCTTCTTCTGCACCGCAAGGTCCGTATAGCCTGGAACAGTTAGGTCAGGATGTGGTCAATCTACTGGATCATCTGAATATCCAGAAAGCCGCTTTCTGTGGTATCTCGATGGGTGGGTTAACCGGGCAATGGTTAGCGATTAACAAACCTGAACGTTTTAACCACGTGATTATCTGCAATACTGCTGCCAAGATCGGTCAGGAACAGGCCTGGCTGGAACGTGCCGCACTGGTGCGTGAACAAGGCTTGGCTCCGATTGCATCGACTGCAGCATCACGCTGGTTTACCGGTCCCTTTATCAAGAGCAACGCAGCGAAAGTTGCAGAACTTTCAAACGACCTTGGAGCTGGCAGCCCGGAAGGTTATGCAAGTTGTTGCGAAGCTTTGGCTAAGGCGGATTTACGTGAACAGATCAAAACCATTTCTGTGCCGGTACTGATTGTGGCCGGTCAGCAAGATCCAGTGACGACAGTTGCAGATGGTCAAGCCATGCAAGCTGAAATTTCACAAAGCCAGCTGTTTGAAATCAATGCCTCGCACATTTCCAGTGTGGAGCAACCAGAAGTCTTTAATCAGGCAGTTCAGAAATTTATTGCAGCTTAAATAATAGATGCAAAGAAAAAGCCACTGTTGATCAGTGGCTTTTTTATGCTTAGATTTTGAAAAACTGGTTCAGCATCAAGCCCAGATCACTAAAATCGCTGCAATCACCACTAAGCCCAAACCCCAATGCTCGGTACGTGCCAGTTTTTCTTTAAAGAAATATGCCGAAATCAGCATACTAAACAGAATCTCAATTTGTCCCAAAGTTTTGACGACCGGCACACTCATCATGCTCATGGCAGTAAACCAGCCGAGTGATGCCATAAAACTGCACACACTCACTTTAAAAGTTAAGCCCAGACGTTGCCACATGGCCACTAAAGTCTGGCGACTGAATATGCTGAGATAGATCAGCATACTGATACACTGAAAACCGATCACCATTAACAACACCCAGGCCGCACGATGCAAGGTTGGCAAATTGCTTAATTCCAGACTGGCTTCGCGTACCAGAATTGAGGTAATGGCAAAACTTAAACCGCTGCCGATCCCGATCGCCAATGTTCTGGCTGAAAACCCGCTGACCTGTTGGCCTTTACTCAATAAAAATACCGCATATCCACCCAGCACCACACCGATCCAGGCCAGAAATGACAAATGATCCGCTAAAAAGGTCACGCCAATAATAGCTGCCAGAATGGCTTCACTTTTCGCCAACCCCACCCCCACCGCGTAATTTTTTTGCTTGAACAATTGTACCATCAGCGCCGTAGCTAAAATCTGACTGCAACCCGCAATTACTACATAGACCCAAAACCTGGGCGTGAAGTGAACCACACTTTCAACTGGCTTGAAATAATACAAGCTGCTCAGGTACAGCGCAGCAAATGGCAAGCCAAAAATAAAGCGTGCCAAGGTGACTCCCCACACATCAACCGTGGTACTGAGCTGTTTTTGAAAGGCGTTACGCCAAGCCTGCATAAATGCAGCCATTAAAGTGAAAAAAATCCAGCTGAATGCCATCTACTGATCGCTATTACCTCAAAAGTAAATTAATTCTATGCCTTAGTAAAAGCGCTGACTAATTAAAAATAGGATACTGGCCGATAGCGGAAAGTTTGGCTTATATTAAGGAACGAGTCGGCTAAATGAATACAATATGATCTGATAGCGATCTAAAAACGTGAAAATGGTACTAATTTTGCTTATCAAACCTAACCAGGCTGATAGATGTCATGTGGATTTATTTTATATGTTTAAAGTATGCAATCAGACCTAAAGTGCAATTGAACTCTTTTTTACTTTGCTCCAATATGAAATACAAAATAACAAGTATTCATCATTGAAGGCGAATACCCCCTGTACCAGATCGCCGGATGCTATCTCAGGTAAGGAATGAGAATGACCAGTTTAAATTATTATCAAACCATCTTTGATAAGGCGGGTGATGCTATTTTTGTGCATGATATCGGCAGTGTCGAATTCATGGACGTCAATGAAGCAGCTGAAAACCTCACCGGTTACAGCAAATCTGAATTAACCAGCATGAGTGTAGAAAAAATCAGTGCGCATAGCCATGGTTTTGATTTTTACCATGCCTTAAAAAAGGTGCAACAAGCTGCCAGTCATGAAGCAATTACATTTGAATGGATCATTCAGGCGCAGAATCAACGGCAGATTCCTGTTGAGGTTTGCCTGAAAACGGTCGAAATTGAGCATCAGCCCAAGCTACTGGCTTTGGTTCGCAACATTAGTGAAATCAAGAAATATCAGTATCAGCTGCAGTCTAAAGATCAGTATTTCAAGATGCTGCTGGAAAACTCGGGCGATGGCATCGCGATTCTGGACCTGCAAGGCAAACTACTGTATGCCAGCCCTTCTCTACAACGTATTTTGGGTTATCGTGACCGCTTTGTTTTAAATAAAAATGTGCTGAGTGTCATTCATCCGGATGACCGGATTAAAGTCCGGCAACTGTTATTTAAAAAACCGGCTGAACAGTCGATTGGAGTGCTGCATTACAAAATTATGCACCATAATGGTAAGTGGCGGCACCATGAAGCAACCTATCGCAACCTGCTCGACCATCCGGATATTCAGGGAATCCTGATCAATTACCGCGATATTAGCGAACGGATTGAAGCAGAAGAAATGGCGCGGGCTCGGGAACGTCAGTTAGGCCATATGTCACGCTGCAAAACCATGGGTGAACTTGCGACCGCACTGGCACATGAACTGAATCAGCCCTTAGCTGCACTCAATAATTATGTCGGTGGCAGCATTATCCGTATTCAAAACGGCCTAGCCAATACCACTGAAACGCTGGATGCCATGAATGCCGCACTGGATCAGACCAAAAGGGTCAACCAGATTATTCACAGTATGCGCAGCTTTTTGCGCAAAGGCGAAGCCAATTTTCAGGTACATTCCCTCAATAAATTGATTCAGGACCTGCATCCCCTGATTGGACTGAAAGCCGATCAGGGCGGCTGTACCATTCATTATGAGCTGAGTGTGACACCGGTTTCTATCTCTGCTGATGAAACCCTGTTTAGCCAGGTCATCATTAATCTGGTCTTTAATGCGGTGGATGCGTTACAACGCAATCCTGAAGGTCAACGTGATATCTATATCCGGACCTGGCAGCACAACCAGCATGCCCGAATTGCCATTGCAGACAATGGTCCGGGACTGCAAGGACAAAATCCGGAACAGCTGTTCGAGTCTTTTTATTCGAGCAAGAAAGACAGCATGGGGATCGGATTGACTTTATCGCGTAGCATTATTGAAAACCATCAGGGTTATTTATGGGTCTGCCAGGGTGAATCCGGCGCAATTTTTAATATTTCATTATCTGCACAGGAGCGTGCTAAATGTATTTAAATAATTCTCATGTTCCCGAGCCTATTGTCTACGTCATTGATGACGATCAGGATATCCGAAACTCGCTGACCTGGTTGCTGGACTCCGTACAGTTAGAAACTAAAACATTTAGCAGTGCGACCGAATTTTTAAATTATCCACGGCCGAATACTCCAGCCTGCCTGATTCTGGATATCCGCATGCGTGGCATGAGTGGATTACAATTACAGCAACAGCTCAATCAGCAGAAAGCCTATATTCCGATCATTTTCATGACCGGTCATGGTGATATTCCGATGTCGGTAAATGCCATGAAAGCCGGCGCTTTTGATTTTCTGGAAAAACCGTTTAATCCGCAGCATATGCTGAACCAGATTCAAGCCTGCCTGCAACAGGCAGAACAGGACTTTGTCGCAGGTGAAAATCGCAAACAGCAATTGCTGAAACTGAAATCCTTGTCACCACGAGAAAACGAAATTATCAATTTGCTGGTCGATGGCCTGTCCAGTAAACATATCGCGCAGATGCTGAATATCAGTCATAAGACAGTTGAAATTCATCGCACTCATATCCGTCAGAAACTGGGGACAGAGTCGATTGCCCAGATTGTCAATATGGTGCTGATGTGCCGGGAAAAAAGCATGCAGGCGATGGGTTAACCATCGCCTGATCATTTTATTCAGCTTAACTTAGAAAAAGCGGTCGAAGTGAATCTGTTGTTGTGGAATACCCGCCTGATGCGCCATCTGTTCAATGGATTTTACCATCGGCGGTGGCCCGGCACAGTAAATCTCATGCTCAGGTAATTGCTCGCCCAGCACATCATTAATTACATCATGAATGAAACCGGAACGGATGCCGTCTATCAGTTCTGCAGACGTGGCAGGCACGTAATTGAGACGCTCACCTAATTCGGTCCAGTCCCTGAGCTGATTTTCGGTCAACAAATCGCGCTGTTCACGTCCACCGTGGAAGAACCAGACCTTATGATGTTGCAAGCGCGGATTGGCCGCCACACCACGCGCAATCGCCAGCATTGGCGCAAGACCCGAACCACCTGCAACACAGACAATCGGACGTGGCTGTTCCTGCAAATGCGCCAGACCATAAGGCCCATCAATCTGAATCACGGCATCTTGTCGTTGTTGCTCATCAAACAGCAAATTGGTCATCTTGCCATCCGGCACACGGCGAATCTGGAACACCCACAGCCCTTCGTCATTAGGCAAGTTCGACATCGAATAGGCACGCAGCAATTCCTGATTTACCCAGAGCAGCGCATATTGCCCTGGAATAAATTGGGCTGGTTCATCCGACTGTAAATGAATTTCTAAAATATCATGGGTAATCGCTTGCACATGCTTGAGCTTCACGGCTTGCTGTTTTGGCAAAATTTTAGGCGTGCATTGTTCGTCTAAACGAACCTTGATCACACAGTCCGATTTTGGCCGACACTGGCAAGCCAATACACGTCCCTTACGTTTATCGCGATCAGACAACCCAGGTGCGTCTGCCCACAGATTTTCCACCTCACCTGACAACACTTCAATTTTACAGGTGCCGCAGCCACCGGCATTGCATTCATAAGGCAAGCCTAAACCTTCACGCAAACCGCCGCGCAGCAGAACATCGTCTGCTGCACATTGAAATTGACCCTGTCCTTCAATCTGGATTCTATACATAGCACGTTACTCCACCAAATAGACCTGACCATCACGTATAAATGAGGTGTAGGTTTTAAGCGGAATACTGCAGGGTGCACCACACGGCTCACCGGTCTTGATATCGAAGGCGCCGGCATGGAACGGACATTCCACTTCGCAGCCATCAACTTCACCATCAGCCAAAGATGCATCCCCATGGGTACAGGTATCATCGGTAACATAGAATCCACCATCTTCCAGATGAAACACCGCGAGTGGTGGATAACCGTCGATAATGACCTGTAAGCCTTCCCCCTGTTCAATATCCGAGGTGAGGCAAAGAAATTTTTCAGCAATATTGTTCACTTGAATATTCATGCGCTCAACTCCTCAATCGGCGAATCTGTCGCTTCAGGCCCCAAGGTGTGATAACCGCCATCGGCATGGATGGTGCTACCGGTAAGCAATTTGGCTTTGGGACTGCATAACAGGCTTAAAGCTTCTGCCACCTCTTCGGCATCGGCAATACGACCTAGCACATGGAAACGACCCGCAACACGATCGGTTTTCGGACGGTCATTGCCTGAAATCATCTGCATTGGCACAGACCAGGTCCAGCCCAAAGACAAGGCATGCACGCGGATACCATCAGTGGCTAAATCGAGTGCCATACTTTTGGTTAGCTGTTCCAGTGTGGCCTTTGATGCCGGATAAACCCAGCGCTCTTTTTGGGCAATACGGGCACTGACACTACTGATATTGATCACTGCAGCATCTGAACTCGCTTTCAGTAATGGGCGGCAGGCCTGTACCAAGGCAGCATGACCAAATACCGTGACATTGAAGGTATTTTGCCAATCTTGACGTGTCGATTGTGAACCATGATCTTCATACAGACAGGCCAGATTCACCAGAATATCCACTTGTGTCAGCTTGCCCACCAACGCCTGAATGCTGTCATCACTGGCCAGATCCAGATATTCATAGCGACTTTGGGTTTCATTCGAGACCTGTTGGCCTTGTTCGTGATTAATATCAGCAATAATGACGTTGGCACCTAGGCCTTTTAATTCTTTAACCACTGCTTGACCAATGTGAGTCGCCCCCCCAGTGACCAGAACCACTTTATTGTTCAGATCGGTCATGAAGCCTCCTTATATTGTGGCCATTCACTAAACTGTCCTTTGCAGAACAGCAATGGACGCTGATTGCTGTGACGGCATTGCTCAATTTTTCCAAGGAAAATCTGGTGATCGCCGGCTTCAATCTGCTTTTCATTTTTGCAAACAAACTGCACCACACACCCTTCCAATACGGGCGCTTTAGACTGTTCAATATTCCACACACCGTGCTGGAATTTATCGGCAATCGGCTTGGCAAAGTTCAGACCAACGTCCTGCTGGTCTGCTCCCAGAATATTGATGGCAAAGTATTCTGCATTTTCAAAAACCGTACGACTTGGTGAATGATTCACCAGACTCCATAGCACCAGCGCAGGATCTAATGACACGGAACTAAATGAATTAATAGTCAGTCCGACAGGTTGTTGCTGTTGATCCAGACAGGTGACAATCGCAACACCGGTGGCAAAACCGCCGAAGGCCTGCCGAAGCGCTTTCGCTTCAGCCAGGTCAACTTCCTGCCACAGTACTTCAGGCAGCTGCATAATTAAACTCCTTACGTGACAGATATCTTTTTGCGCCTTCCGCACCATCGACTGCTGGCCAGAAACCACGTGGATGGTTGAAGTGTCCCATGAAATCATCGGCAATAGCCCGGTTTTGAGATGCAGCACCCAAGACCTGAAGCAGGCTTTCACTTGGCGGATTCAGCAACAGGTTGGTAAATTCAGTGGTATAGCGACCTGAATATTCCCAGAATTCATCAAAGACTTGCGTCATCCATTCGGCAGTAAAGGCTTCATCGCCATGCGCCAGAATGGCCTGCAGATAATGCTCGACCATACGGGTGGCATTATTGGCGCCCTGACCAGCAATCGGGTCATTGACCATTACTGTGTCGCCAATACCCCAAATCGGAGCACCATTTTCTAAAGTTGCAACCGGATAACGAACTTCTGGACGGAATGCGCCTTTCAGCCAGGCATTCGGATCACTCAGTTCCATGTTATCGACCATACGGAAGCTCTGGTCTGGCGTCACTTTGGCTACTGCTTCTTTCATACGTTGCAGCATTTCGTCACCGCTAGTCACATCATCAAAAATGTCCATTGGGCCGTTTGGCACGCATTCAAACAGGAAGCTACGGCATGGGCCATGAGTATGACTATAGAACGGCATACTGAAATATTCACCTGCACCGGCAACAAAGTTGAAGTGTAAGGTTTGCGAGGGCTGGCCCTGCCAGCTATCTGGACCACATAGATCATCACCGACCACCAAAGCTGCTGCCAATTTACGTGGCGGTGCCTGATGCACTGAACGTTCTTCATTGCGTTTAAATAGACTGGTGATATTGCCCTTGCCCGCCGCAAGAATCGTTAAATCATTTTCAGCAGAGATGATTTCCAAATCTTCAGGTGTCACATTCTGGATTACTAGTTTGCCGCCACGGCGTGGATATTCTTCTAGCCAGCGGTGGTATTTGGTACGCTGGTCCATGGCAATGCCTTTATTTTCATGCAGGAAACCGGTCAAAGGCAATGCAACCGTACCATCTGGCGCACGGAAGTCGACATGAATCGCCTCTCCATGATGTGCCTTGCCATCCCAGAAATTCAGGCCCAGTTTGCGTTCCACTTCCAAGGTATTGGCGAAGAACATGGTAGTACTGACCATACGGCCATGTAACAGTTCTTCAGCTGGACGATCGACATATACAGTAACGTCATATTTTTTTTCTAGTAATGAGAATGCCAGTAATAAACCTGCCTGCCCACCACCAATAATTGCGATTTTTCTCATCTCTTGAATTCCTCTTTAGGCCGTGTCTGATGCAGCAGCTATCGTTATATTTGCGCTTATGTTGTCGGATACGGCTGATTAAAAGTCAGGTTTAATTCCACCCGGTCAAATTTCCACTCACCTTCTTCATCACAGTGAACAGTGGCTTGATAAAATCCGCCTAGGCAGCTGGTAGTGGCCTGCTGACCTTTCTCGGACAGATTACAAACTTCCCAGAGCATCCAGCTGACATTGGCATGATGCTGATCCAGCACTTCGATATCCGGCATGGCCATAATGTGCAGGCTCCACAGCACCTGCGCTTCAGCAATGCCAGACAGCGCATCCAGAATGTTTTGCCGACCTTGATATTCGCCAAAACCATTCGCACACCAGACCGCATCGTCATGAAACAGATGCTGCATAATGGCTGGGTTGTTTCGCTGGTCCGCTGCGGTTGCATAGCGGCCGACCAGGCTGCGAATGGCTTCGCAGCTTTCCAGGTAGTGCAAACGGGTTTCCAGATTGTGCTGGCTCATATTCAATTCCTTTAAACGTTGACCACGTCACCAGTTTCATAGACAAAGCGGGTTTCTTCAAAGGCATATGGCACACCAACTGAACCTTTATATAGTTCGATATGCGGCGCGATTTCTGCAAAGCTCAGGCTGAGCCAGTACAGCTTGTGCAGCTCTTCCGGCAATGAGCCCAATGGATATTGATCTAATGCCGCCAGCAGGTTACGCATTTCCGGCAGAATCGCATCATAAAATGCCTGCAGCTCTTCTTTGGTGGAGTTCAGACGGGCTAGATGACGCTGTTTAGAGGTTCCAAGTGCCCACTTCGCGACAAAAGGTTCCAGAGCAGCAAAGTCAGCCGGCAATTGTGAAATGATATTTGACATGTGCATTCTCCTTATGCGCGATTCAGGTATTGTTCAAGAACGTGGTAGCCATGACGAATCAGGATTTCTTCATCCTGTAAATGCATGACTTTCTTGGCTTTAGATTCCAGTGCTTCCTGGGTGTCTTCCATGGTTGCAGTATCTTCTAACCAGGCATTACGCTGCAGTACCTGAGCAAATTCCTGTGCCCAGCGCTCTGAATAAGTTTTCGCTTTAGGCAGGTAGTAACGGCCTTCCCAACGGGTTTTGTTGTGACCGACTGGCCAGAACTGGTGGGTAAACCATACGCCTTCTGTCACATGCACCAGAATGTTCGGGAAAATGACAGAAAGCTCGAATGAAAAATCATCACGGTCATTTGGATTCACTGACTTCGGTAACTGCGTACGTTCGTAGTGATTGACCAGTGATGCTCCGGTAATTTCCCCGGAAAGCGCCGCAGCCGGTTTCGGATTGGCATTTTTGGTGAGGCAGACCGCACAGGTACGGTGATCGCCAAACAGTTGTACTTCTTGCAGGCCAGAGGCAAAGACATTCGGGAATGAACCGGCATGAATGGTGGCTACGTGATAAGCCTCCGCAAAGGCATCATGCGCGACTTTCCAGTTACAGTTCAGTACCGTGTTATAGGCAAAGCATTCTTCCATTTCATGGAAGGGATAACCGCCTAAATGTGTACCCATGCCGCCCAGGAATTCTTCTACACCTTGAGTGCCTTCATTATCCAGATTCACAAAGATAAAGCCTTCCCAGACTTCAGTACGTACGGGTGCCAGACCGTTATGGCCTTTGTCAAAGCAGGAGGTAAATTTTTCTTCTTCTGGTACGCTGACCAGATCACCTTTGGCATCATAGACCCAGCCATGGAAACGGCAGGTCACAACTGCAGCTTTGTTTGACCCGAAAGTTTCGTTGTCGGTTTCTACTACAACCTTGTTGCCCCGATGCGAACAGATGTTGTGAAAGCCGCGGATTTCGCCGTCTTTGCCATGCATAAGAATCACGGAAGTTTTAGCAAAATCCAAACGTTTGACCTTGTAATCGCCTTTCTTTGGAATTTCTTCGACACGACCGACTTTTAGCCAGACTTTAGAAAATACCTTGTCGATTTCTTCCTGATAGATTTCCGGTGAAATACATGGCTCGGTTGGAATAGGTTCAATACCGAGTTCAGGATAAAGTTCGCCCCAACGGAGTTTAGAATTACTGTTCATATGACATTCCTGTTCAAGTTTCTAAGTTATTTATTTTCAACAGGCAGTGGCGTGGCGCCACTGCAGCTGTTGTTAAATCCAGTTTTGATTAAAGTTGATAGTGTTCGCGCACCAGATCTGCGATGCCGAGCTTTTCCAGAATTGGCATTGGACACAGGAACGTGGCGCGTACCATACCCGGCAGACGGCTGATTTCAATCGAACCGGTAATGGTGCAGCGGTTCATCACTTCGTCATAGCTCAGACCCGTAGTTTTAGCCGCGCGATTCAGTGCATTTTCAGTCGCATCATTCAGGTTTTTACCGGTACCCATAAAGGTGATTGGACCGCTTTCTTCAATTTCGGTCTGGCCCCAGCGTTCGCCGAGTGCTTTCACTTTCTCTTTTTCTTCTTTGGTAAATGGACGGGCCATCGGTGGAAGATCATCTGCTGCCTGTAGCAGGATTGGACCATCAATGGTCAGACCTTTAATTACTTCAACTTGCAGTTCTGTTTCACCAGACACGTCCGTGGCATGACCGGCAATTTCGCCATTGCCTTGCTGTGCATGCATGTCGCCCATGTACACACCGGCGCCTGGCACTTTAACCGGACAGATCAAGATACAACCCGGACGGATTGAGTTGGTATCCATATGGCCATCGGTTTTTGCTGCAAGCAGTTCTTCTTCCGTCATGCCAAATTTGTGCGGTGCATTAATCAGGTACTGACCAAAGTCATGACAGTTATGTGAGTCAGGTAGATCACGTGATGGCGTGGTTCCGATGTTGCCAAGGAATGGACGCATATGCGCTGCGACTCCCGGCATATCGGCACGAGCAAGCGACAGGATTGAGTGTTGAGCTGCATGTTCAGGTAGTGCAGACAGTTCATTGGCATTGCCGGCAAGTTTGTTGGCAATCTCCTGATTGACCGTCAAACTCACTTTGTTTTCTTCATCCAGCACGATCACATAACCGTGTGAAAACTCAAAAGCACTGACTTCTGCATCACAGTTTTTGCAACGGATGGCATCTTCACCAATGCCTTCAACATAGCTTGCCGGCTGTTCTGTACCACATGCGCTACAGTATTTCGCCACAAACGGGTCGCCGTGGTAACGTCCTTCAACGAAGCTCATCACCCCTGAAGATGTCGCAATCGAAGTCACTTTCATTTTTTTGATTTTAAGTGCAACCGCATCACCGACTTCTGCACCTTTAATAAACACAGGCAATGTCACTTCATGACCACCCTGGAATGCAGGGGTAATCATTGGACCCCAACAGCCCGGAGGCGTACCGGTTTTTAAGGTTCCGCCATTTTTCAGTGGGCCAAGCATGCGTTGGCTTGGACCGACAATACCGCCCGAAAATTCATTGACCAGCAGATAGTCCACTGCGTTGGTGCTGCCTGCTGCATAGTCTTGGTTTTCAATCTTCATCGTATTACCCCTATAGTTTTAAATAACTGTCTGTTTAAAATGGAACTGTGATATCAAGTGCGAATTTCTGACCTTCTGGTCGGTTTTCTACATCAAATTCTTTCTGGTATTTGGCGGCAACTGCGACACCTTTAGAAAATTGGTAGCGCACTTGCGGACCGATACTGGCTGCTTTTGCCTTGAAATCGCCTAGCACGGCCCCTTCACCGGAGTCACCTTCAAGCTGGCGATGTACATAACCACCTAGACCGACCGCTAATGGTCCCATGTGCTTGGCAACGATATAATCCACATGCAAGGCATTACCTGACTCATAACTGGTGTCTTTGTTTTCAAAGTTGATGTCATACATCCACTTAGTGCTGACTTCGATGCCTTGCTGGTTCAGATAAGTTGCGGAAACAATCGGTTGAATGGTGTAGTAGTTACGCCCAATATTGGCGAGGCGGTTTTTGTTATATGAACCGATTGGGATATAGAAATCGACACCCGTTGCCACATGCCAGTCACCTTTGTGCCAGCCCAGCAGGAATGGATCGATAATCACATCACCCAGTGCAGTTTTTTCATCTTGTCCACCGCCCAAAGTGATGTCCGCATTGGCATAAACCAGAAATGCATGCATACCCCACGTTGCACCTAGAAAGGTCTTGTCGCTGACATACACACCACGCGCGACGGTGGCAAAGGTATCCAGTTTGAAATCATCAAATACCGGATGATCATTTTTGAATTTGTCTGCTGAATAGAACTGGTTGTAGCTCACTAAGTAAGTACCTGGAGGTGGCATTGCACCCCCTAGGAAACTTTCTGTGCCATCTGGATAGGCACTACCACCATTTTCAGCTGCAAATGCGAACGGTGCACAGCTGATCAGGCTTGTGGTGAATACCACTGATTTCAGATATTTGCTTAGCATTTACAGCTTTCCCCTAGTCTTCAAAGTTTATTTGCAGGGCTTTTGAAGCCTCAAGCGTATGACTTAATCTAGACCTGAAACATGGCAGGGAAATATAAGGACGAATCTGTGTTTAGATAGGTAAAACCTGAAGATGGCTAGCTGAAACTGCGCAATACTCTAGGTGTTTGTCTGGAGAAAATTTAGCTAAATGGCACATTGCTATAGGTGAAACCACCTATAAAACAGTCAGAAAATGGCCATTCTTTGGGAAAAATTTTGGAATATAAAAATGTGCCTGATGGCCTTTCATTCCGCTTTTAACAATCCGGATAATCCTTTCGCATCGGGATAAAATGGATTCCATGTTCTTCCGTGTATTTTCCCGTTTCCACAAAACCAAAGCACTTGTAAATATCCAAGGCATAAAGACTGGATTTTACCGTAATACTTGAATGGCCTTGACAGCGGATTTTGCTTTCTAAAAAGCGCCACATTTGCCGGCCATAACCCTGCCCCTGATAGGCTTGGTTCAGGAAAAAATGCATGAAGTGTGCAGGTTCCATATAAGCAACGACACCTATCACCTGATGATCGATTTCTGCCACAAAATAATGAATGTCCGGACGCTCAAAAATGGTCTGGATCATCTCAGGCTGAAAGCGCTGGCGACCCTCTTCTGAACTGATTACGGCATCGACAAAGGGTGCAATCACATCGACAATGGCACAAGTATCCTGAATAGTGGCTTTTCTGATTTTCATGTTTTTTTAAATTCCTCTTTATTAGCTTGTCCACATTAAAAAGTTTTTATTCTTAAAAGTTAGCTGCTATGGCTGTTCTTGAATGGACTTCCCCAAATTTAAAAACCGGTCTGAATATTCGGTAATATCCTTCTCTGCGCCTTGTCCGTATTTTCAAGACGGCAACTCACTCTATTTAAAAATCCATTTATTTAAAAGCTTGTTTAACTATACTTTTCTGATTAAAACCAAGCTTCATTTAATATCAGGCAGCCTGTCTTTACAATTCATCCATATAGAATTTTCGATGAAATTTTTATGATATTTCTTTATCAGGAAGAAATTTAGGTAGGCATTCTGAACTTTTCTTGGTGTTCATCAAAGATAAACATTTGAGGTCGTTCGCTTCCCTGCAGGGAGTTTAATGAAACATTTTGAATGTGCTGTCTGCAAGCAACAGCTGTTTTTTTACAAATCAGTTTGTGATCATTGTCTGTCACCGATCGGTTATGTTGCTTCGGAAAAAGATCTGTGTGCCTTCGAAAAACAGAGTGCTGAACGATGGGTGCCAATTGCCAAGAACTACCAGCATACCAGCTATAAACCCTGTCATAATTACGTTCAATATCAAGTATGTAACTGGATGATTCCCAGCGATGAGGACGAGGAGTTTTGTGAATCCTGTCAGCTCACCCATGTCATTCCTGATCTGGAAAATTCCGAGAACCTGATTTACTGGTTTCGGCTGGAAGAAGCCAAACGCCGTTTCCTGTATTTGGCTCAGCGCATGAACATGATGCCACGGCCTAAAAAGTCAGAGGATGATCCATTTGGTCTGCGATTTGATTTCCTGCTTCCTCAGGAAGACCAACCTGTTTTAATTGGTCATGCCAACGGGATCATTACCTTAAATGCAATTGAGGCTGATGTGGTTTATCGGGAAACTACACGCGTGAATATGGGTGAAAACTACCGGACGCTATTAGGTCATTTTCGTCATGAAAGCGGACATTATTATTTTGCCATCATGCAGCATATGCACCCAGAGCTGCTCGATGAATTCCGCCATTATTTTGGGGATGAACGGCAAAACTATGGCAAAGCACTTGAACGCCATTATAACAAAGGTGCGCCGATCAACTGGCAGGAAAAGTACATCAGTGCTTATGCTACAGCCCATCCCTGGGAAGACTGGGCAGAAACCTGGGCGCATTATCTGCATATGATGGAAACCCTGGAAACTGCCTATTATGGTGGTCTTCGTGTTGAGGGCAATGGCAGTTATCTGGCCAGCATGAATTTTAAAGAATGCCCGATTGGTGGGCAGGACTTTGAACATATCCTTAAAAACTGGATTACCCTGACTTTTAATCTGAATGCCTTAAACCGTTGTATGGGCCTGGAAGATGCCTACCCGTTCAAGTTGAACGAAACAGTTAAAGACAAGCTACGATTTATTCACCGGCATGTGCTGGAAAAAGTCTTCAAATAGCCTGACCACATACCTGTAAACCTAAATTTTTCGTTCCATATAACTCATATTACAAAGCCCGTAGTAAATGACGGGCTTTGTTTTGAAATCACTATAATTAAACCAATTAAGCCGTTTTCATTGAACCGGTTTCTTCAAACTGGGCATGCCAGGACAAAGCTTCATTTAACAAATGCGGTGTTTGCCCACCATGCGCACAGGCGCGCTCAAAGTAATCATTCAGACTTTTACGATAATCGGGATGAGCACAAATATCGATAATCTTGCGGGCACGTTCACGTGGTGCCAATCCGCGCAGATCGGCCAAACCTTGCTCTGTTACCAGAATATCCACGTCATGGTCAGTATGATCTGTATGGCTCACCAGTGGAACCACAGACGAAATCGCACCACCTTTGGCATAGGATTTAGTCACAAAGATCGCAATATGTGCATGACGGGTAAAATCACCTGAGCCGCCAATACCATTCATCATCTTGGTGCCAGCGACATGGGTTGAATTCACATTCCCGTAAATATCAAACTCCAGTGCGGTATTGATTGCAATTATACCCAGACGGCGAATCAGCTCAGGATTATTGGATAATTCCTGTGGACGTAACACAATTTTATCTTTGTACTGATCAAAATTCTTCATCACCCGTGCCGCACACTCATCGCTCAGGGTCATGGAACAACCAGAAGCAAAGGTCATTTTTCCTGAATCGATAAGCTGGAAAGTACAGTCTTGCAGGACTTCAGAATACATTTCCAGATGGTTGAAATTAGAATGTTCAAAACCTGCAAATACGGCATTTGCCACGGAACCTACTCCGGACTGCAGCGGCCCCAGATTTTCAGGTAACCGCCCTGCGGCGACTTCATTTTCAAAGAATTGAATTAAGTGGCTGGCAATCGCCAGTGTTTCTTCATCCGGCTCATCCATTGCGAAAGAAGTATCCGGAATCTCATTAATGACAATCGCAGCAATTTTTTCAGGTGCAACATGGATTCCGATTGTACCTATCTTGTCACTGGCTTGCGTCAAAGGAATCGGACCACGGTTTGGACGGGTTTTAGGCAAATAAATATCATGTACGCCTTCTAGCACCGGATTAACTGTTGTATCAATTTCAACAATGACCCGATCTGCCATTTCGATGAAATTCGCCGAGTTTCCACAAGAACCGGTCGGAATAATCTGGCCATCTTCAGTAATGGCCGTTGCGGCAATTATAGCTACATTAATCGCCGGCAGGTTTTTATGACGGATATTGTCTGCCAGTTCAGAAAGATGCTGATCAATATACATCACTTCACCATTATTGATGGCCTGACGTAAAGAAGGATCAGCCTGATAAGGATAACGGCGGGTTATAACGTTGGCTTCATTCAGTTTCCCATCAATCCGGTTCCCCAGACTTGCACCTGTCGCCAAGGTAATACGGATCGGATGCTGCCGGGCATATTCAGCCAATGCCAAAGGCACAGTTTTCGCTTCACCGGCGCCGCCAAACCCGCTCAAACCAATTACATCACCATCTTGAATCAATTGTAGTGCTTTTTCTACAGGAACTACTTTATCTTGTAATGCGAGCAAACGAATACGCTCTAAACCGTTCATAAAAATTCTCAAAAATTAAAAATAAAGAGACACCTGCTCCTGGCGTACCAGAAGCATTGTGGTCTAATTCAAAAAATATTTAAGTTTGCTACTTTGAGCATATGATCATGCAATTATGAAAAGACTTAAATCAGTTCTACTGCAATCGCTGTTGCTTCCCCACCGCCAATACACAGTGCTGCAATGCCTTTCTTGCCACCAGTACGCATTAAGGCATGAATCAAGCTCACAATAATTCGGGAACCGGAAGAACCTAGGGGATGACCAAGCGCACAGGCACCGCCATTGACGTTCACTTTTGCTGGATCAAGTTTAAAAGCATCTATTGCTAACATGGTCACCATGGCAAAAGCTTCATTGATTTCCCAAAGATCAACCTCCTGAGCATCCCAACCCGTTTTTTTCAGGACTTTTTCAATCGCACCCACTGGTGCAATGGTGAATTCTGATGGATGCTGCGAATGGCTGGCATAGGCCACAATATTAGCCAGCGGCTTTAAGTTGCGCTGCGCGGCAATTTCACTCGAGGTAATCACCAGTGCCGAAGCACCATCAGAAATGGAGCTGGCATTTGCCGCAGTAATTGTTCCATCCTTTTTGAAAGCTGGACGTAAGGTTGGAATTTTGTCAGCCTTGGCATTTAAAGGCTGTTCATCCTGTTCTACCACGACATCGCCTTTACGGCTACTGACAGTGACCGGTACGATTTCATCTTTAAAGAAACCTTGCTGCACCGCTGTCACGGCTTTATTTAATGAGCCAATCGCATAGGCATCCTGCTGCTCACGGGTATAGCCCTTTTTATCTGCCATTTCCTGAGCAAGGATTCCCATCGACAGACCTGTTTCCGCATCTTCCAGACCTTCCTGGAACATATGGTCAATGACTTTTCCATGCCCCATACGGAATCCGGCCCGTGCCTTGTCCATTAAATAGGGTGCGTTTGACATGGATTCCATACCACCTGCAACCACAATCTCTGCTGAACCGGCCTTGATTGCGTCTGCTGCTTGCATCACCGCCTTCATGCCTGAACCACAAATTTTATTAATCGTGGTCGCCCCGGTGGAATCCGGTAGACCCGCCTGACGCATGGCCTGACGTGCCGGACCCTGTTTTAAACCGGCAGGAAGAACGCAGCCCATAATCACTTCATCAATATCATTGGCTGCCAGACCTGCACGCGCTACCGCTTCCTTGATCGCTACAGCACCCAAATCTGGTGCCGTACAGCTTGAAAGTGAGCCTTGAAAACCGCCCATTGCGGTACGTACAGCTTCTACAATTACAATCATTCTAATCTCATCCTTTAACATCATTGTTATCAACACTGCAAAGTAATAGCTCTACAGTGTTCGTCCTTCGCAATATTTGCGGGTTTAGGCCTGTGCAGTGAAATATTCTTCTGGCAATTGCATCACCAGCTCCGCACCTGCCTGAATACGTTGAATTCTCGCACTCAAATCCGGGAGTACTTTAGCAATATAGTAATTTGCCAGTACCAGCTTGTTCTTGAAATAGCTTTCTTCTTTGGTAACCGCCGCTTTGCTGATACGTGCATACATATAGACAAAGCTCAGCAGACCTACAGCATGCAGATAATCAACAGCAATGGAGTTGGCGAAATCAGGATTCTGCTGAGACTGCTCGACGATAAATCTGGTGATGTCTTCAAGTTGCTGGCAGGTTTCCAAGGTGGCAGCTTTAACTGCTAATGCATCATCCAGGCCTTGGGCAAATTCACGGATTTCAGCAATATATTCTGCGATATAAGCCCCATTACATTTGGTGGTTTTACGGCCAATCAGGTCAATTGCCTGCACGCCATTGGTGCCTTCATAAATCTGTGAAATACGCAGGTCACGAATACACTGTTCCATGCCCCATTCACGGATATAGCCATGACCACCAAAGCACATTTGTGATTCCAGTGCAGAATCCAAGGCCTTGTCGGTCAAATAAGCTTTGGCGATTGGCGTTAATAGCGCCACACGGTCAGTTGCTTTACGCACCGCTTCAGGATCGGTTGAGTATTTGGTGATATCCAGCTGTTGACCTACATACACCGCGAAAGCACGTGAAGCTTCATTGTTAGCACGTACATTGAGCAGCATACGGCGTACATCGCCATGGACCAGAATTGAATCGGCTGGTTTTTCTGGAGATTTTGCACCAGTTGATGCACGGCCCTGTAAACGGTCCGTCGCATATTGTGCCGCATTCTGGTAGGCAAATTCTGCTGCACCAATGCCCTGAATTCCCATAGATAAACGTTCGTAGTTCATCATCACGAACATGCCGGCCAGACCTTCATTTTCATTGCCAACCATATAGCCTTTGGCGCCGTCAAAGTTCATGACGCAGGTCG
Source organism: Acinetobacter sp. 197 (assembly GCF_048148385.1). Taxonomy (NCBI): domain Bacteria; kingdom Pseudomonadati; phylum Pseudomonadota; class Gammaproteobacteria; order Moraxellales; family Moraxellaceae; genus Acinetobacter; species Acinetobacter sp. 197. The sequence goes on along the minus strand of NZ_JAYWZK010000004.1, from coordinate 25,349 downwards.
CCGAGCCTTTAATTCCCATTTTATGTTCGATTGAACCGGCAGATACTGCATTACGCGCACCCAGTGATCCATCTGCATTGACCAGGAATTTCGGTACAATAAACAGGGAAATACCACGTGAACCTGCTGGTGCATTCGGAGTTTTTGCCAGCACCAGATGAATGATATTTTCACTCAGATCATGCTCACCGCTGGTAATAAAAATTTTGGTGCCGGTAATATTGTATGAACCATCTTCATTCGGTTCAGCTTTAGTCTTGATAATGCCAAGATCTGTGCCGGAATGTGGTTCAGTCAGGCACATGGTGCCCGACCATTCACCCGTATAGAATTTTGGTAAATAGGTTTCTTTCTGTTCCTGGGATGCACGGTCATTGATGGCCATACCTGCACCCACCGTTAATAGCGGGTAAAGCATGAAAGATGGATTGGTGCTCCAGATCATTTCATCCGCCAGAACCGTGAGCATCTTCGGCATGTTTTGTCCGCCCCATTCTTCAGGAGCACCCAAGCCTACCCAGCCACCTTCGGCAAACTGTCTGAACGCTTCTTTAAAACCTTTGGGTGTCGTCACCACCCCATTGTTAAACTGAGCACCACCCTCTTCATCTGCAGGACGATTCAGATCCAGAATGACATTTTTTGAAAATTTTGCCATTTCTTCCAGAACCGCATTTGCAGTCGCCATATCGAGATGTGCAAGATTTTCGTTACCTTGCCAAAATTGTTCAGCCTGAAATACATCATTTAAAATAAATTCCATGTCTTTCAGCGGCGCATTATAAATCGGCATTTTCAACTTCCTAAAATGGTGATACTCAATCCTGTTGCCAGGTATTTTCTGATTTTGATTAGATTTACTGCAGACAATTGCAAAATCCTGATATCAAATTCATTCAACAGTGAATAATAAAGTGACTCATAAAACTGCTTTGAAACTCACATCTTCTTGTCCAGTATAATCTACTGAATATGTCAGCTTAATATTGCTCTGTATTCTGCGCAAAACCCTGATGAATGCGGGCTTAATACCGTCAAAGGATTTAGCTTGGTGCGCTGAAACAATAAAATAAATATACTGGAAATGGAATTTTATTTAGCAAAGTTGATCTCTAGGGTTCAATTTTCTTGACAATATTTTGAGCTTGTCACCCTGCCTATTTTTATTTGCCAGCAGTTGCTGCATAAATATACAAAATAAGATAAATATCACGACCTTAGTTTTATAGTAATCACGTGCAAAATTGCATATTCTTGGAAGGTTGTTTTTCAAAAAGTATGGACCAAGAAGATGATGACTGTAAGACAGCAGAACTTCCTTCTTCGTAAAGAGAAGATCCTGAACATGGCAGAGAGTTTGCTGCTTGACAATAATCAGGACATCACCTTGAGTGAACTCGCCAGTGAACTGGATATTGCCAAAGGAACCATCTACAAGCATTTTAAAAGCAAGAACCAGTTATATTTAGAATTAATTATTCTTAATGAAAAAAGAATTCTTGAAATATCAGAAAAGCATAATAATGATATTAAAAATTATGTTTCACAATATATGCTCTATCACATGCTTAATTCCAACCGGACCATTCTGTTGCATGTCATTGAAGAGCGTTTAACCAATAATGAAAAGAATCTGAAAGATTTATTTCAGGAGCTTTATCGTATTCGTGAAGAACGGATTCTCCGGATTAAAGACATCACTCATGATTATCTGGTTGCTTTAGAAAGTGCCATGTCGATTCGGGATTATTTATCTTATATCTGGACTGTGACCTATGGCGCCTCACTGTTATTAAATTCAAGCAATTATCAAAAAGCAATTGGTTCACGCGAACGTCTGATCAAGCTGTATATTAATCAGGCACTCATGACCCCGGATAAAATTTCGTCGGTATAATGATCTGAATAAAAAATGCCTGATTTACTCAGGCATTTTTTATTCAAGAGTATGAGTCTATAAAAATATTTTATGTCATCTCATCTGATCAACATCAGGCTGCCACAGGTGGAAAACCATCTTCAGTTAAAGCTGCAACAATCTCGGATTCGCTCACACTCGATTCAACCTCGACCAGCTTGCTGGCCACGTCAATATTTACTGTGGCATTTTCATCCAGATCTTTAATTGTGGCAGTGACACTGCGTGCGCAGCCACCACAAGTCATGTTTTCAATACGGAATTTCATGTTTAGCTCCATAGGATCGATTTAAAAATTGATGTGAATACAGCGCATGTCATTGCTGCTCAGTTCTGACACCTTGTTCAATCTGTTTTAAAATCTGGCAATCGGACTGTTCATTGCCGGCACACTGCTCCACCGATTGCTGTAATATCATCAGCATATGCTGCATATCGGCAATTTTCTGTTGTAAAAACTGGATATGCTTTTGAGCCAGCTGTTTGACCTCGCTGCTCTGGCGTGAGCTGTTCAGCCACAGGCCCAGCAGTTCTTTCATCTGCTCCGATGAAAATCCCAGTTCACGTGCATGCTGAATAAAACTTAAGGTTTTAATGTCCGCATCAGTATAAACCCGATAGCCTGCATCGCTTCGTTTCGGAGCGGGCAACAAGCCAATTTCTTCATAATATCGGATCATTTTTGCAGAGATGCCTGAGCGTTTTGCGGCTTGGCCAATATTCATCACGCTGACTCCTTAAACTGCACCGGTTGATAAGCCTTTAATCTCAAGGCATTGCTAACGACAAACACGGAGGACAATGCCATTGCGCCTGCGGCAAACATTGGCGATAACAGAATACCCCAAAACGGATACAGCACACCTGCGGCAATCGGAATTAAGGCAATATTATAGACAAAGGCCCAAAACAGATTCTGTTTGATATTGCGCATAGTGGCCTGACTCAAGCCGATGCCTGTCGCCACATGCTGTAAATTGCCTGACATCAATACGACATCGGCCGCCTCAATCGCGACATCGGTGCCGGTACCAATCGCCATACCAACATCGGCCTGGGCCAGTGCCGGTGCATCATTGATTCCATCTCCAACAAAAGTGAGCACACCATATTGCTGCTGGAGTTGACGTACTGCATCGACTTTTTCATGCGGCAAGACTTCGGCAATCACCTGATCGATTTTCAGCTGTTTGGCGATCGCCTGCGCGGTATGCTGATTATCACCCGTAATCATCGCTACTTTGAGGCCTTGGTCATGCAAGGCCTGAATCGCACTATAAGTAGTTGGTTTAATCGGATCGGCGACGGCAATAATCGCAGCCAGTTTCTGATCAATTGCCACATATAATGGACTGCGGCCCTGATCACCGAGTTTTTGTGCAGCAGACTTAAACAGATCGACATTTAGACCCAAGTCCTGCATCAGACGTTCTGCACCGATATGCAGCTGCTGACCGGCAACCTGTGCTTTGACCCCTGCACCAGTGATCGAATCAAAATCGGTTACTTCACTCAGTTCAAGTTCTTGCTTGCGGGCAGCCTGAACGATGGCATGAGCAATCGGATGTTCAGATTTAGCCTCCACTGAAGCGACGAGTTGCAATACCTCCTGCTGATTAAAATCTGCCGTAACTTCAAAGTCGGTCAGCAGCGGTTTTCCCTCAGTTAAGGTTCCAGTTTTGTCCAGTGCGACGACTTTGGTTTGCTGCAATAACTGCAATGCTTCGCCCTTACGAAACAGCACGCCCAGTTCTGCTGCACGTCCAGTTCCGACCATAATCGAGGTAGGAGTCGCCAGTCCCATCGCACATGGACAGGCAATAATCAGTACAGCAACTGCATTTACCAATGCGTAGGTCAGATTCGGCTCAGGCCCAAACAGGAACCATACCATAAAGGTCAAGGCCGCTAGCGCCATGACCGCAGGTACAAACCATAAGGTTACTTTATCGACCACGGCCTGAATCGGCAATTTTGAGCCTTGCGCCTGTTCTACCATTTGAATAATCTGTGCCAGCACCGAATCCTGTCCGACCGCAGTGGCCTTGATTTGCAGGGTTCCGTTCTGGTTTACCGTACCCCCCACGACCTGATCGCCAACCTGTTTGGCCACAGGTAAAGGTTCACCACTAATCATGGCTTCATCGATATAACTTTGCCCGCTAACAACCTCACCATCGACAGCAACTTTTTCACCCGGACGGATTTCAATCAGCATACCTTGCTGCACATCAGCAATTGCCAGATCAACCCAGTGATTATTTTGTCGTACTCGGGCTGTCTTCGGCTGCAAACCGACCAGATACTGAATCGCTTCCGAAGTTTTCCCTTTGGCTTTGGCCTCCAGATAACGCCCCAGTAAGATCAGCGTAACAATGACGGCAGCCGCTTCGAAATACACATGCACGGTGGACTGCGGTAACAGTTGCGGGAAAAAAGTCGCAATACAGGAAAATCCGTAAGCTGCAATGGTTCCGACTGCGACCAGAGAATTCATATCTGGTGCCAGACGTAATAATGCCGGAATCCCATGCTGATAAAAACGTCGTCCTGGAATCAGCAGTACCAGGGTGGTCAATACAAACTGGATGTACCAGCTGTTTTGTGTTCCCAGTGTATGGGTAATCCAGTGATGAAAAGCTGGTATCAGATGTGAACCCATTTCCAGAATAAATACGGGAATTGCCAGAACAAGTGCCAACCATAAATCGCGTTTCAGCTGTGCAGTTTCATTGGCTTTCTTTTCCTGAAAAGCCACATGATTCTCGGCTGAGAGATCGGTACCGGATTTTAGTGTGGCTTGATAACCAGCTTTCTCCACAGCAGCAATCAATGCCGGAATCTGGGATTGTGAGGCTTTCACCCAGGCAGTTTCGGTGGCCAGATTGACCTGCGCCTCGCTGACGCCTTCTACTTTCAATAAGGCTTTTTCGACTCGTGCCACACATGAAGCACAAGTCATACCTTCAATTGCCAGTTCAATCCGGTCAGTCTGAATATCAAAACCGGCTTTTTGTACTGCCTGAGTTAGTTTAAATAATGGCACAGAATTGATCGCACTCACATGCGCCTTTTCAGTGGCCAGATTGACCTGTGCATCCAGCACACCCTCTACTTTTTTGAGTGCTTTTTCTACGCGAGCCACACAGGATGCACAGGTCATGCCTTCAATATTCAAATCAAACTGTTGCGTCGGCACATCGAAACCGGATTTTTCAATTGCTTGAACCAGCGCAGCGGCAGCAATCGGCTGCTGGCTTTTAATAAAAGCTTTTTCAGTCGACAGGTTGACAGATGCCTCGACCACGCCTTCAATTTTTTTTAAGGCTTTTTCCACCCGAGCTACACAGGAGGCACAGGTCATACCGCTAATCTGCACCTGTTGTTCATGCAACTGGGGAGTCGCTGATATATTCATTCCGTGTTCTCCATTCGCCCATTCACTACCTATCCCATAGCTTAAACATTACCATTATGGTAAGGTCAAGGTTTTGGGATAAATTCTTTATTTCTCCTTATATGAAGGCATGTAGCTCAATAAAAAGCCCGAACATAACGTCGGGCTTTGATGGCGATACTTTTGATCTAAAATGTACCGGACTCTAGTCAGCCGAAATATCTTCAAACAGGATTGAAGACAGGTAGCGTTCACCGCCGTCTGGCAAAATCACCACAATATTCTTGCCGGCATTTTCAGGACGAGCAGCCACCTGGGCCGCTGCTGCCATCGCTGCACCACATGAAATTCCCACAAGGATACCTTCTTGAGCGGCAGTTTTACGTGCCCATTCAACTGCTTCTGCGCTATTAATGGCAATCACTTCATCGACTAGGTCCAGCTCCAGATTACCTGGAATGAAGTTGGCGCCGATACCCTGAATTTTGTGTGGTCCAGGGGTTAGGGTTTCACTACGCTTCGCCTGACCAATAATTGCAGATTCAGCAGGTTCCACCGCCACTGAATATAAAGGCTTGTTTTTCACTTTTTCAAAATAACGTGAAACCCCAGTAATGGTACCGCCGGTGCCTACACCAGCAACTAGAATGTCCACATTACCACCGGTTGCTTCCCAGATTTCTGGTCCTGTGGTTTCTTCGTGAATTTTTGGATTGGCCGGGTTTTCAAACTGCTGTGGCAGGTAGTACAGTTCAGGGTTCTCATTAACTAGACGTTGTGCTTCTTCTACTGCCCCTTTCATGCCTTTAGCCGGATCTGTCAGTACCAGATTAGCACCTAGCGCTTTGACCACTTTACGGCGCTCAATACTCATGCTCGATGGCATGGTCAAAGTAATATCATAGCCTTTGGCTGCAGCAACGAAAGCCAGTGCAATCCCAGTGTTGCCACTGGTTGGCTCCACAATATGCATCCCCGGCTTGAGTTTGCCTGACTTTTCTGCATCAGCAACTAGTGCTGCACCCACACGACACTTTACTGAAAATGCAGGATTACGGCTCTCAATTTTTGCAAGTACATTGGCTGGACCTGAAATCACACGATTAATGCGAACAAGTGGTGTATTTCCAATCGCCTCTGCATTATTACTATAAACCGCTATACCTAGATTACTCGGTACTGGAAAAGCTGAATCTGTACTCATGATGATATCCCTGATGTTATTGGTTCAAGTCATTTAAACATCATACAAGCATTTTTGTGCTTTGTAGATGTTTGATGAAACTTGCACTTCATTGCACGAATGAGAACTAAAATGCTTCTCACATGCTGCAATAAATTTATCTTATCTATCAATATTTAAAATATAATTTTAATTGATAATTCAATTCATTAAAAACCATAAAACTTAACTGTTTTTAGCAATGTATTAAGGACCCAGCCCCGTATAATTGACTGGCTGTAACTTTATAATGGATATATTGAATGAAAACCGATTTTGAAATCACGACCATGCGCAATTCAGCAGAACAGGTCGTCGGCATTTTAAAATCTCTGGCCAATACTGACCGTCTTCTCATTTTATGCCATCTGTCACAAGCGGAACTGAATGTTTCAGAAATCGAGCAAATGACTGAAATCAAACAGCCTACGCTCTCCCAGCAGCTGATGATGCTGCGTAAAAGTGATGTAGTCCATACCCGGCGTAATGGCAAACAGATTTATTATTCAATTAAAGACCAAAATTTGATTGTCGTCTTAAATACACTTTACCAATTATATTGCAGCAATAAGGTAAATTAATGGTTATTTAAATTTTAGACATTAAGGGTGTTTTACATTATAAAAATCAGAATTCCAGATTTTTAGATGCAATGTGACTTGTTCCGATGATTCTAAATATGAATCATCACATATTTAGAACAGCTAAGACTTCTTAGCAGAATTTGTGCATAATATATCTATATTTGTGATTTAGACCTTTTTATGCCAAATTCCAAGTCTAAAATTCTGCATAAACTCCCTGCCTGGGCCTGGTTAAGCCACTATACGCCAGTCAAATTTAAATCCGATGTACTGGCTGCCCTGATTGTAGTGGCGATGCTGGTGCCCCAAGGGATGGCCTATGCCATGCTTGCAGGCTTGCCACCGATCATGGGTTTGTATGCCAGCATTCTGCCGATGATCATTTATGCTTTGCTCGGTGGTAGTTCGACTTTGTCAATCGGCCCGGTGGCTATCATTTCCATGATGACCTTCGCCACGCTTAATCCCTTGTTTGAAGTGGGTTCCCCGGTCTATATCGAAGCTGCAATGTTATTGGCACTGATGGTTGGCATTATCTCCCTGCTTTTAGGCGTATTCCGTTTTGGATTTCTGATCCAGCTAATCAGCCATCCCGTGATTCAAAGTTTTATCATTGCATCAGCATTGCTCATTGCTTTTGGCCAGTTAAAGTTTTTGGTTGATCTCCCCCTAAAAGCCAATAATATTCCGGAGTTTGTCAGTAGCTTGTTGCAATACTTCCCGCTATTGCACCTCCCTAGCCTGATTTTCGGCCTGCTGTCTATCAGTCTGCTGATCTATCTGCCCAAGTTATTAAAATCCCAGGCTGTACAAAGCCGGATTGGTCCTACAGATTTTCTGGTCCGGGCGGTACCCCTGATTCTGGTGTGTCTGGGCATTGCTGCAATTGTATTTCTGGATTTAAAGGTTTATGGCATTAAAACCGTCGGTGCAATTCCATCCGGTTTTCCGCCTTTATCCTTCCCGCACTGGAACTGGGAACTGGTCATGACCTTGTTGCCTGGTGCCAGCATGATCGCCATGATCAGCTTTGTAGAATCACTTTCGATTGCGCAAGCCACTGCATTGCAGCAGCGCAGCCATCTAGATAGTAATCAGGAACTGATCGCGCTCGGCCTGGCCAATATCAGTGCAGGCGTAAGCTCAGCCTTTCCGGTAACGGGCAGCCTGTCACGGACTGTGGTGAATGCTGATGCCGGTGCTAAATCACCTATGGCTGGTGTTTTATCTTCAATTCTGATTATTTTTGTCAGCCTGTTCTTTACCGGATTTTTTGAAGATCTGCCCCTGACGATTCTGGCCGCCACAATTATTGTATCAATCTGGAAACTGGTTAACTTTCAGCCATTCGTTGATGCCTGGCGTTATTCCAAAGCAGATGGTCTTGCCATGTGGATTACTTTTCTGGGCGTGGTCCTGATTGATATTTCCACTGGTTTGATTATTGGGATCGTTTCGACCTTTGTGCTGATGCTATGGCGAATCAGCCGGCCGCATATTGCGGTTGTCGGTCTGGTCGAAGGAACCCAGCATTTTCGCAATATTCAGCGTCATCAGGTCAGTACCTCCGATCGGGTGCTGTCACTGCGGATTGATGAGAATCTGACGTTTCTGAATGCCAATAGCTTCAAAGGTTATCTGATCAATGAGATCAGCCTGAATGACCAGCTACAACATGTGATTATCAACTGTTCCAGCATCAGTGCGATTGATCTGAGTGCCTTGGAAATGCTGGAAGATTTAAATGCCGAACTGGCCAAACTGGATATTCGCCTGCATTTTGCCGAAGTCAAAGGTCCGGTTATGGACAAGCTGCAAGCTTCTAAATTGATGACGCATCTGAGCGGGCTCATTTATCTGACCCATTTTCAGGCGATTCGGGATCTGGCACCCGAAATCTTTGAGCAGCATAAAGATTATATGATTTAAAATAGCAGATATTTGAACTTATGGCCGGAGATTCCGACCGGTCATAAGTACCGTCTTTTCTGAATTTTCAAATATAATTTGAATTTATCTATTTAACTTTGATATTTATTTCATGAATACAATTTTAAAAGTGGTGATTTATTCATCATTTTAAGAAGTTTTTCTTCAATATAAGCAATGTTTTAAACCCGTTAAGTTTAGAATACATCAATAATATCAATATCTTGGTTTTTATATGAAAATATATTTTAAGCCTTGTTTAAATTAAGTATAAAATAGCGCAACTTTTTCCCAAATTTAGCCCTCGTAATTTTCACAAGGCAACCTTATGTTTTCTGCCCTTACGCGCATGAGCTTAGTCTCTCGAATCATCATCGCCATTATTTTAGGCGTGGCTGTGGCTGTGGTATTTCCCGAAGTTGCTCCCTCATTAAGCCTACTAGGCGACCTGTTTATTAAAGCCTTGAAATCTGTTGCACCGATTCTGGTTTTCATTTTAGTGTTAGCTTCTATCGCGAATTTTAAGGTGGGTCAGTCTAACTCTGCTATCAGGCCGATTATGATAATGTATGCGGTTGGTATGTTCCTTGCTGCACTCAGCGCTGTGGTTGCGAGTATTTTATTCCCAAGTACACTGTTCCTGGATATCGCTACACAAACTGACTTGCAGCCACCTGGCAGTCTGGTAGAAATTCTGAAAAATTTGCTGCTCAGTTTTGTCGCTAATCCGGTGGTTGCCATTGCTGAAGCTAACTTTATTGGTATCCTGGCCTGGTCAGTAGCCTTAGGTATTGCTTTCCGTCATGCATCAGATACAACCAAGACACTTTTGAATGATGCAGCCTTTGCGGTGAATTATGTCATTCGTCTTGTTATCAGTTTTGCGCCTGTAGGTATTTTTGGTCTGGTTGCAGTGACTTTTGCTGAGTCTGGCCTCGAAACGCTGACCAGTTACGTGCATTTACTTGCCGTGTTGCTCGGAACCATGGTCTTTGTGGCTCTGGTCATTAATCCGCTTCTGGTTGCCTTAATCACGCGTAATAACCCATATCCACTGGTGTTCACTTGTTTGCGAGAAAGTGGTATTACTGCTTTCTTTACCCGTAGTTCGGCAGCCAATATTCCAGTAAACCTGGATCTGGCAAAACGTTTAGGTGTCAAAGAATCGACTGCAAGTATTGCAATACCTCTCGGTGCTGCAATCAACATGGCTGGTGCTTCTGTCACTATTACCGTATTGTCATTGGCTGCCGTGAATACTTTGGGAATTAATGTCGATTTTACCACCATGCTGATTCTTTCGGTGGTGGCTGCAATCTCGGCATGTGGTGCTTCTGGTGTTGCCGGTGGTTCATTGCTATTGATTCCGGTCGCATGTGGCCTGTTTGGTATTTCTTCAGACATTGCCATGCAAGTTGTTGCAATTGGCATGGTAATCAGTGTATTACAGGATTCTACTGAAACCGCGCTAAACTCATCGACTGACGTTTTGTTCACTACAGCAGTAGACCGCGCATCAAATTGATTTTATATTAATTAAACAATATGTTTAGCCATTGATGTTGTTATGCCATTACAGCGTTTACCCATCTGGATTCATCTGGGTGCATTTTTTCTTGCCGTGAATGCCGGCATGATTAATGTACTCGGTCTGATTACTGTCCTGCACCAATCCGTTTCCCATATGACCGGTAATATCAGTATGCTGGCCATGGCGCTGGTGAATTGGGAACCGCAGCATATCGTGTATCTGTTTCTGGTAACGCTATGTTATGTCATTGGCTCAATGTATAGCGGTCTTATTCTGGGTAACAGTCACTTTCAGTTAGGACGTCTTTATGGCTATCCGCTCAGCCTGGTGGCTTTGTTTATTCTGCTAAGCTGGATATTGCTCCCTTATTTTCCTCGCTATGGCCTGCTCTGGGCCTGTACAGCAATGGGCGTACAAAATGCCATGGTCAGCCATTATAAGGGCGCAATTATTCGCACCACGCATTTATCTGGCGTACTGACCGATCTTGGTCTGGCCTTAGGCTACCGTATACGCGGATTGGATGTGGAACCACGCCGGGTGATTTTACATGTTCTGATTTTACTCGGTTTTTTCGGTGGTGGTCTTCTTGCCAGTTGGGTTTACCCTTATTTAAAATTAAACTCATTCCTGATCCCGGTCGTATTGAGTCTGACCCTCAGCCTCACCTACTGGGTGATTTATATACGTTATCGACATCAATTCGACTCATAACTGGACATTCTTATGGTTAAAAACGCATTACAGGCACAATTGTTAAAGGCAGGTCTGGTCGATAATAAGAAAGCAAAAAAACTGTCAAAACAGGCCGTTCACGAAAAGCGCACTGGCGATAGCAGTGATGCTGAAATCAAGGCTAAAATTGAACAGGCCAAACAGGAAAAGCTGGCAAAAGATCAGGCGATTGAACGAGAGAAAAAAGCAGCGCTGCAAGAAAAAGAGCTCAAAGCTGCTATCATGCAAATGATCAATCAGCATAAAATTCGTGACACTGACGGTGAAATTGCCTATCAGTTTATTGATGATTCTAAAATCAAGAAAGTCTATCTGAATCAGCAAATTTATAATGCCTTGGTCGCAGGAAGCCTGGTGATCGCCCGCGAAAATGAAAGTTATGCTTTCCTGCCTAAAGCGCTGGCGGATCGTATCAATGCCAAAATGCAAGGCTTTATCATCGTGAATAATTCAGAGAAAAATGAAGAAACGACTGATGAAGAAGATCCGTATGCAGATTATGTCATTCCAGATGATTTGATGTGGTAAGCCTATTCTTATCTAATAAATAAAACCGGCTCAGGCCGGTTTTATTAAATTATATATTCAAGATCTTAGTTCAAATAATTAAAAATTGACTTAAGCTGGTATTTGAACACCTTTGCATCTATAACAAGATGAAATGTATTTTTAGAATAAAAAGATGCAGCTTAACCCGGCTCCTCTATATCCTCATTTTTAAGCTGAAACTAGATAGCTTCTACAGGTACATATACGGGCCACCAAGCAGCCTGACGAATCACCTCAACATCAGACTCTTCTGTTTTAAGCTCAGAAATTCCTTGGTCCCGTGCAGTACGAAGCACTTCTAAGGCAACAACACTGGAAGTTACTCTCAGATCGGCATTTGATGGTAATAACGAGGCACCTTCAGAACCTAAATTTGCCTGACTGGCCACGGCCTGGGCGGCGGCAAAGATCATTTCATCCGTGATTTTTTGAGCTTTGGCAACAATTGCACCAAAACCCAAACCTGGATAAAGTGCCGCATTATTGGCCTGGCCAATTTTATAACGCACATTGTGATAAATCACATCATCAAATGGTGCTCCGGTTGCCACAAATACTTTCCCATTCGTCCACTCAATCAGCTGTTGCGGTGTTGCTTCATGTAGTAATGTTGGATTGGACAATGGAAAGATGATGGGACGTTCAACATAATTGACCATATTTTTTACAATCTGTTCTGTAAATTGACCCGGTGTGGTAGACGTTCCTATTAAAATAGTGGGTCTTACTTGTGCAACAGTTTCTGCAAGATCAATAATCCCTTTATTTTGATTAGCTTTTGCTTGTAATGCTGCCATATGGGGCCAACGTGTTCTTGCCTCTATCGCAGTATGATTAACTACCCGATTAAAACCAGCAACTTCAGCATTTTTACGCACATAGGTTTTTTGGAAATATAGAAGACCATCATTCATATCTTCAGTTAATAAGCCGGGCAAATCGACTAACCAGATTCGGGAAATGGCTTGTTCTTTTGTCAGGCCGCTACGAATCATTTGAGCACAGATTTGATCTGCAATACCACAGCCTGCTGTGCCTGCACCAAAGATCACTACCCGCTGTTCAGTCCACGGTGTTTGACTTAATTTAACTGCATTTAACAGGCCAGACATCACAATAGCACCTGTGCCCTGAATATCGTCGTTAAAGGTTGGAAGGGTTTCTCGGTAACGGTCTAAAATCCGCCGGGCATTGGTCGAACCAAAATCCTCCCAATGCAAAACAGCTTGTGGAAATAACTTTCTTGCAGCTTTTATATAGGCATCTATAAAATCATCATAAACTTTGCCCTGAATACGTTCATGCCGGTTCCCGACATAAGACGGATCATTTAATAATTTTTCATTATTGGTGCCTACATCCAGAATAACAGGGATAACCCGGTGTGGATCTATTCCCGCAGCTGCGGTATAAACCGCCAGCTTACCGATGGAAATATCTACCCCGTTTGAACCCCAGTCTCCAATTCCCAGAATTTCCTCAGCATCGGAAGCGACTATCAGATCAATATCCCCAGATTCAGCACCATAGGATCGAAGCTTTTCTTCAATACTTTCAGGTTCATTAATACTCAAGAAAATACCACGTGGACGTGTCATGATTTCACTATAATTTTCAATTGCCTCCCCCACAATCGGGTCATAAACCACAGGCAACATTTCCAGCATATGACGCTGTAATAATGCATAAAACAATGTCACATTATTATCATGCAGACGCCACATATAAATATGCTTATCCAAATCACTGTTACAGGCTTGGTAAGCCTGATAGGCGCGATTTAATTGCAGTTCCATATCAGTCGTTACCACGGGTGGTAAAATCCCGGTTAAATCCAAAGCTTTTCTTTCTTCTATGCTAAATGAAGTCCCTTTATTTAAGGCAGGATCACGCAAAACTTCATAGCCACGTGCAGTAGTTTTAAATTTACGCTGGTTATTTTCAACAACCACTTTAGCTTGACGAGTATACATATTCATACCTTTTAAAATAATTATAGGATGTTGAGAAAGTATCTGGATTAAATATCAGCTCAGCCGAGCATCTTTTTAGAATCAACACTTGTTAAAATATTATTCGCATATTTTCTTTATGCACTGCGAGTTTTTTTGAAATCATTATTTTTTTAAATTCTGTGTTAATAATTATTCTACCTTTAGGCATTAATATTAAATGAGATAATTAAAAAATTGATTTCAATTTAATTCTTCTTGTATTAAATGATATTAGTTATTAATAAAAGTAAAAATCTATATTTTGTAACTTCAAATATTATATATTGAAAAATAAAACTTATTTCTCATAAAAAATATTCAGTAGCAAATCTATTGAATATGAAACTTGAAACCAAGCTAGAGCTGTATTTTCAGGCCTTTTTAACCGTTTGATAGTAAACAGCATATGAGGAAATGTATTAAAAGTTTATTTAAAATTAAAAAATTCATGCTAAAGCTATAAACTCTATAACTATTTTTTAATTGAATGAGAAAAGATAACTTGGAACAGTTTAAGGTGATCGAGAATATACAGGTCTGGGCAGATCAGTATCCATGGCTGGAAATGCTGTCTTCACTCAGTATTGTGATTTTACTGGCCATTCTTGCCAATCTATTTGCCAAACAGGTTGTGGTACGTGGAATTCGTAAAATGATTTCCAAAATGCCTTTTGCACATAATGAAATCATTGCCGAGCATAGCGTGATTCGTCGCATTGCCAATATCGTGCCCGCAATTGTAATTATGAACGGGATTACCACCGTTCCGCATTTATCTGACAAGGTTGAGACCTTCATCCAGATGGGTGCACAAGCCTTCATCTTCCTGACCATTGCTCTGGCAATTGGTGAACTGCTAAATATTTTCAACCTGATTTATCAACGCAATCCTAAGTCGCGTAACAAGCCAATCAAGGGTTATTTACAGCTGGTCAAACTGATTATCTTCATCGTTTGTGGTCTGATGATTCTGGGAACTTTCCTGAAAAAAGATGTCTTTACCTTGCTGGCCGGTTTTGGTGCCATGGCTGCGGTACTGATGCTGGTGTTCCAAAATACCATCCTATCGCTGGTGGCTTCGGTACAGATTTCCTCTTATGACATGGTGCGTATTGGTGACTGGATTGAAATGCCATCTTTAAATGCGGACGGCGATGTCATTGATATGTCATTACACACCATTACCGTGCAGAACTTTGATAAAACAGTCACCACCATTCCGACCAATAAACTGGTGACGGATACCTTTAAAAACTGGCGTGGCATGCAGGAAGCCGGTGCGCGCCGGATTAAACGTTCCATTCATGTCGATCAGAGCAGCGTGCATTTCATGTCAGCTGAGGAACAGAACAAGCTGAAAAATTTTATTCTGCTGGATCAGTACCTAAATACCAAATCAGAAGAGCTGGAACAATTTAACCTGCAACTGAGCCATCATTCACAGTACAACCAGCGCCGTCTCACCAATCTTGGTACCTTCCGTGCCTATGTAGAGTTCTATCTGCAACAGCATCCGGGAATTAGCAAAAATCACTCCCTGATGGTGCGTCAGTTACAACCGACCAGTGAAGGTCTACCACTAGAAATATATGCCTTTACCAATACCACGGTTTGGGCCGAATATGAAAATATCCAGTCTGATATTTTTGATCATCTATTGGCGATTATTCCTGAATTTGGTTTAAAAGTGTACCAAGCCCCTTCAGGTCTTGATTTAAAAGAAGCATTTAGTCAACCTTCTTCCATTATTAGTTAATTATAAGTTCCGACAATTTTTTAAGCCTGAAATACTGTCCTATTTCAGGCTTTTAACTATTCTGTTTTGATAAAAAATCAATAATTTAAAATATAAATTTAATCTTTGGGCGGTCAGCCTGAAATTTTAGAGGATTTTTCCTGCATAAGCTCCTGCAGCATTTTATAAAAATCAGGCTCTAAATTGATCTGATCGTCACAGATACTTGCACCATTTAATAATAAATTCTGGTTTCCTTGATGCTCATAAATTACTGTATTCAGAAACTGCGTACCGGGAATATTCTTGAGCAGGTTCTGTGTCTGCTTCATTTCCGCAAGCTGCTGTTCAGGAACCTTATTTAATACAGTATAAACTTTTAATTGAGTATTATATTGTGCAATCCCAATCGCCAATTGCACCAGTTCGGTTTCAAGCTGACTATCTTCTGGATTAATGGAACTTGGAATAATCAGTTTATCTGCATGTTTCAGGACTGAACGTAAGGCAGGTGTATCCTGCCCATCAATATCAACAATAATATAGCTGAACTGCTGTTTCAGCATATCCAGCCGGTGATCCAGACTATGACTGTCATGTTTTAAGACATCCAGATGCTCGAAAGAAAATTTTTCATTTTTCAGATTTGCCCATTCAAAACCCTGCGGCTCCAGATTGGCATCAAGCAATAACGTAGGACTTTGCCCACGTAATAACTCAGTGATATGCATGGCAATCATGGTTTTTCCTGAGCCTCGTTTACGGCTAGCTACTATCCAAATACTCATATCTTACTGCTCTCGTTTAGGATTGTTTTGAGTGTAAAAAATTGATTAAAATTTAATATAATTATGGATTTAGAATTACGTATCCATATTGAAAAGTAAAGTCTGACTTTTAAATAATTTTGTGGCAATTTCACCCAATTACGGGCTTAAAAAAACAGAATCCTTTATAATTCTCGAAAAGCAAAATGCATGATAAGAGTACGATAATGTTTCGATGGCTTGAAAGACTGGTTGACCCCTATCCCACCAAAAATCTCAACCAACCTTTACCAACCAGGTTTTTTCCATTTGTCTGGCAGGCAGCCTATGGCGTACGCCGTTATTTGCTGATTCTGGTACTGTGTACTGCTGGTGCAGCCAGCTTCGAAGCCTTACTTTACTCAAAAATTGGTGACCTGGTGAACTGGCTGAGTAAAAGCCAGCCGGATACTTTTCTGGAGCAACATGCCAGTAATTTAACCTTACTGAGTATTGTTCTTCTGGCCAATATTTTTTTCGCCAGTGCACAATCGCTGATCAAGCACCAGATTTTGTACAGTAATTTCCCAATGCGTTTACGCTGGCGCTTTCATAATCTGCTGATGAAACAAAGCCTGGATTTTTTCCACAATGATTTTGCCGGACGCTTATCGGCCAAGGTCATGCAAACGGCGTTGGCAGTACGCGAGTTCTGGGTAATTCTGGGTGACATGCTGGCTTATGTGCTGATTTATTTCATCACCATCAATATTGTTTTGGGTGCAATTTCCCCCTTGCTGATCATTCCACTGATGGTCTGGCTAGCCTTGTTCATCTGTGCAGCTTGTTACTTTATTCCTCGTTTGAGCCGAATTTCCAATGCCCAGGCGGATGCCCGTGCGGTCATGACCGGCCGTATCACGGATGCCTATACCAATATCCAGACCGTGAAGCTTTTTGCCCATGCCGGCCGCGAAAGCCAGTATGCCAAAACTTCGATGCAGGAATTTATGGTCACGGTATATAAACAGATGCGTCTGGGTGCGCAATACGAAATCAGTATTTTACTGCTGAGTGTGGTGTTGTACGGTGGCGTACTGGGTACCGCGATCTGGCTGTGGATGGAAGGTCAGGCCGAGCTGGGAATTATTGCCGCAACTACGGCAATGGTACTGAAACTGAACAGTATTGCCGAATTTATGATGTGGCAGACCTCCGCCCTGTTTGAAAATGTGGGTACCATCCAAGATGGCATGAAGACCTTAGGCCGTAAAATTACCATTGAAGATAAACCAGGTGCCAAAGAACTGCAGCTAAAGCATGGTGAAATTAAATTTGAAAATGTCAGCTTTGCCTATAATGATAAAAACGTCATTGATCAGTTTAATCTCACCATTCATCCAGGTGAAAAAATTGGTATTGTCGGCCGTTCAGGTGCAGGGAAATCCACCCTGATTCAGCTGTTGCTGCATTTTTATCATCTCAACCAGGGCCGTATCTTGATCGATGGTCAGGATATTGATGAGGTCACTCAGGACAGTTTGCGCAAGAATATTGCTTTAGTGACCCAAGATACTTCACTGCTGCATCGCACGGTCGCGGAAAACATTAAATATGGCCGTCCTGATGCCAGCGATGAAGAAATGTATGAAGCTGTGCGTAAAGCCAAAGCAGAAGAATTTATTCCAAATCTGACTGATCTACGCGGCAAAAAAGGCTATGAAGCCTATGTAGGCGAACGTGGCGTGAAGCTTTCCGGTGGTCAGCGTCAACGGATTGCAATTGCACGTGTATTCCTGAAAGATGCGCCGATTCTGATTCTGGATGAAGCCACCAGTGCACTGGATTCTGAAGTAGAAGCTGCCATTCAGAACAGCCTGGATGAACTGATGAAAGGTAAAACCGTAATTGCCATTGCGCATCGCCTTTCGACCATTGCGCAGATGGATCGTCTGATTGTAATGGATCAGGGTCGAATTGCCGAACAAGGCACGCATGATGAACTGGTGGCATTAAATGGTATCTATGCCCAGCTTTGGCAGCGTCAAACTGGCGGCATGCTGATTGAGCAACAAATCAAAGCATCAAAAGATCATGAATAATATGATCTCTAGAAGATTTCAAAACTTCTGATGATTTGATCGGCTTCAATACTGAACAGGTCTGGGACAAAAGAAAACTTTGCCCAGACCTTTCTTTTTAAAATCTTCTCTACAGATGAACCTTGAGTTGCCATCTATCCGATATTTTTTACTGAAATTCCCCAGCATATGGGCATTGAAAGTACCCTCATGAAGCATGTTTCAATTTTAATTTACACTTACGCCGTATTCTCAGATTTTGGGCTAGCCCATGCAGAAATACGACAGGTTCAATAAAATAATTCTAATTTCATCAACAAAATTATGTGGTTTAATTGATTTTAAGGCTGAATTCAGGCTAATCTGCCAGAGGCACAGTCACAATCGCCAAAATTTTGTCCAACAATTTTAATGAAAAATTTGGTGGCTTCATGCCAATATCTATTCATAAATAAAAAAATTTGAATGAGTGCAACGGATCGCGCATGAAAACAATTGCTCCACGCCAAGACCAAGGAATTCCAGGTGTTTACGGTCTCCTGCTTCTCGATGTCATTTCCCGCTGGGGTTATAATAATGAGTCGCTTTTCAAACCTTTTGGCCTGACCAGTGAACAGTTGGCAGATCCTGATTTTCGTATTCCAACCCCTGTCGCCAATGAACTGGTCAAATATGCCCTGAAACTGACCGGAGAACCGACCTTGGGCTATCATCTCGGCACACAGATGCGGATCTCGATTCATGGCTTTATTGGCTATGCCATTATGACGGCGAATAATATTACTGATGCGCTGGTACTGGCGAATCGATTTATTCAACTTCGCTTACCCTTTCTGCAACTATTTTTCTCGACTTTTGGTGCTAAAGCCACGGTACAACTGCAAACCGATATTCAGCTTGAACCGCTGCGCACCGAAATTTCCATTGCCTTGATGATTGGTCTGATCAGTATGGCCAAAGCGATTACAGGCGTTAACGATGCAACGGGAGAAATCGACTTCGATTTTAAGAAGCCGGAAGGTTTTGAACGCTTTATGGCAAAGTTCCCTACTCATCAGTTCCGCTTTGAACAGCCGCATTTAATTCTGAGTTTTGATAAAAGCTACCTGATGAACAAGCTGGTACATGCCGATCCGATTGCCAGCCAGATTGCGATTAACCAGTGTGAAACAGAACTTTCTGCCTTGGGCGAACGGCACCGGATTGCCATGCGTGTCCGGGATATCTTGACCCATGCCGAGCAACACTATCTCAGTATTGAAAGTGTGGCTGATCGCTTGCATATGTCTGACCGTACCTTAAAACGTCAACTTGCCGCCGAAGGCACCTCCTTTTCTACCCTGGTCGATGAAGTGCGTTACCGGCATGCTACCTCGTTATTATCCCGGACAGATTTTACCTTGGAACAGATTGCCGATGAACTGGGTTATAGCGATGTCGCCAATTTTAGCCGGGCGTTTAAACGCTGGAGTGGTCGCAGCCCGAGCAACTGGCGCAAAGATCCTTATTTATAAGGAAGTATAAGCCTTTTGTTTTGCTTAAAAAGAATGTATAAAACATGTCAAAAATGATCTTAAGATTTTTAAGGAGTTATCAATGAATCATCCTGCAGAATTAAAGTACGCAAGTACACATGAATGGGTGCGCATTGAGGGTGATCTTGTTGTGACCGGTATTTCCGACCATGCACAGGATGCATTAGGCGATCTGGTCTATGTCGAAGCACCAGATCTTGATTCACATATCACTGCGGGCGAACAGGCCGGTGTAGTTGAATCTGTCAAAACTGCTTCCGATATTCATGCACCGGTGTCTGGTGTAGTGGTTGAAATTAATCCTGATCTTGAAGATGATCCTGATTTTATTAATGATGATCCATATGGCAAAGGCTGGATCTATAAAATCAAGCCGGACAATATGGCCGATGTCGAAAAACTGCTCTCCAACACAGAATATGAAGCTGGACTCTAAGCTGGTCCAAGATTCAGATAATCAGCCTCCGGGCTGATTTTTTTATAGAAAAGACAAACTTTTTACTTATTTTTCCCGATTAAACTCAAGGTGTTTCTGTCGGAAACTTATTGCACTTTTCACATATATTTCTTAAAGTGATTAAGGTACTTGCTTTGCAGCCCATCTGTCGTGCTTGCTTATAAAAATAATACTCATGTGCAGTCTCAGCGCTTGTCGCACATATTATTCAGGATCCTCATGAACGACAATACTTCACTTCTTTGGACCAAGTCATTTGTACTTTGTCTGTCCAATAACCTGTTTTTATTTATTTTCTATTTTGCACAAACTACAATTTTGCCAATTTACATCTTGAAAGAGTTAGGCGGTAATCTAACCCAGGCCGGTCTGGCCATGACTTTATTTATGGTTTCTGCCATTGCAGTGCGTCCTTTTAGCGGCTTAATTATCGAAAGATTCGGTATACGCAAAACCTTAATTGTCTCAGAAATATTTTTCAATATTTTTTCCTTAGCTTACCTGTTCGCTGATCAGCTCACGATTCTGTTTATCATCCGTTTCTTGCATGGTATCTGGTTTAGTATCTTGACCACAGTTTGTGTGCCTGTCGTAAACCAGTTTATTCCGGAACAGCGTAAAGGCGAAGGTATGGGCTATTTTGTCATGTCGGTTAATCTGGGGATTGTTTTAGGGCCATTTATAGGTCTGAGCCTGATGGAATACTGGTCTTATTTTCAGGTCAGCATACTGCTGGTTGCCCTGGTCTTTATCGGATTTACCTTCTGTTTTCTGATTCCGGTCAAAGAACCTGAAAAAATAATTGAAAATTCTAACAAGAAAACATCACTTGAGCTGACAGATTTTGTAGAAAAGACGGTATTACCTGTTGCGGTACTGGCCATGCTGATTTCTTTTTCTTATGCCAGCATTATGTCCTTTATTGCTCCCTTTGCAGCCAGCAAAGGTTTAATGGCTTATGCTGGTTTGTTCTTTGTGGTTTTTGCAATTTCCATGATGAGCTTACGGCCGATCACCGGAAAAATTTATGATCGTAAAGGTCCACAATATGTGATTTATCCGGCATTGGTGGCTTTTAGTTTGGGCCTATTTTTACTGAGCCAGATCCAGAGCTTATGGGGATTCATGCTTGCTGCAGTCATGATTGGAGTAGGTTTTGGCAGTGTGCAGCCCTGTATTCAAACCTTGGCGATTCAACGTGCCCCCAAGCATCGGATTGGCTATGCAACCTCAACTTTTTATACATTCTATGATTTGGGTATTGCCATCGGTTCATTGCTCATTGGCGCCATCATTGCCGCTTATAGTTATCAGTTGGCTTTTATTTTGTGTGGTCTTTTAACGCTGAGCAACATTGTTTATTTTAAGCTGCTGGTACAACGCAAAACTGACTAATTTTATGGATTGGATTGAATAATAAATAATATAAGTCAAAACAGGCAGAAAATTCTGCCTGTGATGTTTTGAGTAAAGGTTTATTCTGACACCGAAGTATTCTCTGCTTCTTTCTCATCCGCTTTTGGATCTTGCATCATGGTGAATTGGGTTGCTTCACTAGCTGGTGCAGTACTGTCCTGACGATTGCTTTTCAGCTTGATCTGCAGACGTAACTCATTGGTAGAATCGGCATTACGCAAAGCTTCTTCATAGGAAATGGCGCCTTGGTTATACAGGTCAAATAAGGCTTGGTCAAAAGTCTGCATGCCCAGTTCACGGGATTTAGCCATAATGGCTTTCAGCTCATGAAACTCGCCTTTCAGGATCAGGTCGGAAATCAAAGGTGTATTCAGCATGATTTCAATCGCTGCCCGACGGCCTTTACCATCTTGAGTCCGAATCAGACGCTGTGAAATAATCGCCTTCATATTTGAAGACAAATCCATCAATAACTGATTCCGGCGTTCTTCAGGGAAGAAGTTGATAATCCGGTCCAAAGTCTGGTTGGCATTATTGGAATGCAGAGTTCCCAAACACAAATGGCCAGTTTCCGCAAAAGCAATCGCATGTTCCATAGTTTCAGTATCGCGAATTTCCCCGATCAGAATTACATCCGGAGCCTGACGCAAGGTATTTTTCAGCGCATTATGCCAAGAATGGCAGTCCACTCCGACTTCACGATGAGTAATCATGGATTTTTTATGTTTATGCACATATTCAACCGGATCTTCTACGGTAATGATATGCCCTGCTGAATTTTCATTTCGGTAGTCAATCATGGCTGCGAGTGAAGTTGATTTACCTGAACCCGTTCCTCCGACTACCAGTACCAGTCCACGTTTTTCCATAATCACATGTTTCAGGGATTCCGGTAATTTCAGTTTCTGGAAATTTGGAATTTCTGCAGTAATGGTACGAATCACCATGCCCACATTAAGTTGTTGCTGGAACACATTGACCCGGAAACGGGAGACGCCCGGTACAGTAATGGCAAAGTTACATTCAAGTTCAGTTTCAAATTCTTTACGCTGTTTATCATTCATCAGACTGTAGGCAAACAGTTTGGTTTTTTCAGCTGTAAGTTCCTGTTGTCCAAAAGGTTTCATTAAGCCTTGATGTTTGATGCTCGGTGGAAAATCAGCCGTAATAAATAAATCTGAGCCACCATATTCCACTACTTTAGTCAGCATGTGATGCATGAATTTTTTTGCTTCGTCCAACAGTTCTGCCGTGAACATTTTCTTTCCCCCGGAAATGCACAACTGCACAAATCTTGATCTTAGATTTATGCCAATATATTTTGATTTCATTGTGCAGCGTTTTATAAATATGCTCAAATATATTTGATTTATAAAGAAAATATTTTTTAATATTTGTGTGATGTACTTCAATAAAAATTAAATTAAGTAGAAGTATTCAAGCTTTTTAAAGTAACTCTGCCAAAAAAATAGGATTGTAATTTTAAAGGTTGAATTCTCGTAGATGACTCATTATTTATGATTTACAATAAATAAAGTTTCTTTGAACGGCGCATTTAATATCTATCAAAGACATAACATATTTTCGTTTCTTATGATTACCCAACTTACTCGCTTCTATAAATCCAATTTGAGTTTCCGCATATGGAATAATAACTCATTAAAAAACTGGATATTATTTATTAAAACTCAATAGAACCATGGAACATTGATTGCTAAATGACCGTGGAACATGAAAAATCCATAAAAACATGATTTATAAGAAATAAAAAATTGAATTTCGTATAAGGTGTATTATGTTAATTGTAGAAAAATAAATTATTTAAAATCTTTTTAATCCTCATTGTAGGTAAAATTGATATGAAAAAAATTTGGGCTTTTAGCCTTGTTGCTATATCACTAGTGGGATGTAATCTAAATGATGAATCAGAGAGTATAGAATTTCAAACACCACGAGACCAATATGGGGTACGCTATAATATAGGTGACTTAGGCGGTAAACCTGTGCACTTAGGAAGAGAGGCACCATGGGTTGAATATGAAGATAATGTAGGAGTCAATACGAAGAAGAAATATAAAAGAAAAGTAAGAACTTATGAATCTAAGATACAAGCATTTGGATTTGAAATGCGCTATACAGATGGATTGGTTCTGGTTATTTATCATAAAGCACCACCTTATTCTGAAAAGCAGTACAAAGCAGAAATTAATCTACCTGATAATCAATGGATACGTGCTACTGTATATGCAGACCAATCTTATAATGGTGACTTAACGACTCGGTTAAGAAATAATACTTTAAAAAATAAAGATATACAAAGAAAGGACTTGGAACAATTTAACTATAAGTATATATATTTACCGACACGCGACTATGTTTATGCGTTGCAAAAATATGTACCACATCCCCAGTGGATAGAAGAAAATAAAAGACTAATAATGAATATAGGAAGAAGTACTTCCTTATATGATATAAAAGACCTCTATGTGGAAAAGGATGAAACAGGCAAAGTAATGACCCTGATAAAATGTAGTCATTCTGAATATCCTAAAGCACGTAGGTGTGAACAAGAGTTTGTGCTAGAACCAGAAATGAAGGCGAGAATTTCAGTTGTTTTTCACAGCGTTCATTTAAAAGATTGGCAGTTCATTCAACAACAAGTACAAAAAGTCGTACTAGATTTCATCGTAGAATCAAAAGTTCAAAAAAATAAATAATGTATTTAACATAATGGGCGTTATACGAAATTCTGTTATAAGCCCCATACATTCAAGTTTATTTCTTGCATGAATGTATCCTATAGGATACATTACTCTTATGTACTCAATATATACCACTGAAGTCTTTGATGACTGGTTTACTAAGTTAAAAGACCAGCAGGCAAAAAGGCGTATACAAGTCCGAATTGATCGGGTTGAAGATGGAAACTTTGGAGATACTGAGCCAGTCGGTGAAGGTGTCTCTGAATTACGTTTCTTCTTTGGACCTGGCTACAGGATCTATTACTGTAAGCAAGGGCAAAGGGTCGTTATTCTTTTAGCAGGCGGAGACAAGTCTACGCAAAGTAAAGATATAAAACTTGCCCTACAACTAGCACAAGATTTAGAGGAGGAGCTGTAAATGGCTATCAAACTTCGTAAATGGGACAGTGCTGAACATCTTAAAACAGAAGAAGATATGCAAGCTTACCTACAAGCCTGTATAGATGAATCTAATGGTGATGCGGCATTCATTGCAAAAGCTTTAGGTAATATTGCTAAAGCTAAAGGAATGGCTCAATTATCAAGAGACACAGGTTTAGGCCGAGAAAGTCTTTATAAAGCACTTTCTGGCGATGTAAATCCAAGCTTTGATACTGTCATTAAAGTGGTAAAAGCACTGAATTTACGCTTAGCAATTTAAAAAAAACTAGTAAAAAAGGGAGCCTAAAGCTCCCTTTTTCGTGTTATTCACCAATTAAAATGTCTATGCGATAAACCATTTAAAATGTCCTGTTTTTAACCACAAGAGTCAAGCACAG